>JBOFCR010000044.1:0-35676 GCA_051646165.1 Pseudomonas sp.
TCTGCGATACTGAGGGAAGGCGCCAACAGGCGGCCGAAACCGACCGCGCCCGCGACGCGCTGATAGAGCTGATAACGCCCGCCGGCCTGGGCCAGTAGGGTGAAGGAAACGCTATGGGCCGCCGCGCAGGAACGCGGGCAGCCACACAGATGCACCTGCGGGCGCGCTGTGCCGGCAGCCAGCACTGCAGCCAGCTGGCGGGCATCGCCCTTGGTGTCCGCCAGGCCCTTGGCGCAGGCCGCCGAGCCGGTGCAGGCGAGCAGTTGGCTCAGCGGCTCGCGCACATCGACCAGCAGGCCCAGCGCCGCCAGCTCGGTCAACACGCCGGCGCTGGCGGCGGCAGGAATATTCGGCAGCAGCACGCCCTGCCAGGGCGTCAGGCGCAGGCTGGCATCGCCATGACGCTCGGCCAGTTCGGCCAGCCCACGCAGCTGCCCGGCGTCGATCCGCCCCAACGGCGCGCCGGCCAGCAGCATGTGCAGACCAGTCTGGCGCTGCGCCGACGCGCCGAGTGGCAGCACAGTAGGCACGGCTTGGCGGCGCCAGGTAAGGTCATGCTGCAGGGCAAAAGGCAGGCGCGCCTGCAGACGGCCCAGGAAGTCTGCGGCCGGCAGCGCAGCGAGCAACTGGCGCATGCGCGTCTGCGCCGGATCGGCCAGTTCGAGGAACAGACGCAGCACGGCGTCGACCAGGCTCACCATCTGAGCCTGGGTTACTGCCGCCAGGGGCTGCTCCAGCGGGCAACCGGCCAGGCCAAAGGCCAGCAGCTCGCCACCGGGCAACGCACTGAGCCACAGGTCGTGCGGGTGTTCGAGCATGGCCAGCGCTTCGCCGCCATCCAGCTGCAGGGCGAACTTGGCCGACAGGGCATGCAGCTCGGGGTTGTCCTGCAGCAGGTCGAGCAGTTGCCCGGCCAGCGGCCGCACATCGAGTTGCATCGCAGGATCAAGCCCGGCTGCCGGACTGAGCAGCAGGTTGCGTACATCATCGGCACCGGCCACGCGCGGACCCAGGCCGGCATCCAGCAGGTGCCGGATCAGCTCGGCCTGGGCCTCGGCACGTACGCCGCGAATCTGCAGGTTGCTGCGATTGGTCAGTTCCAGCACGCCACTGGCGCAGGCCTCGGCGGCAGCAGCGATGGCCCGCGCCTGGGCGCTGCTCAGCTCGCCGCCGGCCAGCTTGACCCGGCAGATGCCGCCGTCCAGCGCCGCAACGATGCGCAGCAGGCCGGGACACGCCGAGGGGCGTGGCACGAGCGGATCGACAGTGGGCAATGGAGGGTTCAAACAGTCACCTGGAGCAAAGACGCGGCGACCGGACCAGTCGAACCCTGCCTCGGCAGGACTCTACGGCATCGGTACACCCCGCCCGATGTTGGCACTCGCGACCAGCGTCGTCGGCAGGTCTCCTGGCTGGCAGGTCATGATCGTTCCACCACCTTCCCGATTGCTCAGTGGTATGCGTGCAGAACGACTCGCTGCTTACAGTTGCGGGGGCAGCCACGGTTAAGCCGTGTTCCCTTTTCAGCGGGCGGTTGAACCGCCTGCACCGACGAAGGCGCTATTATGCCCGCTTTGCCCGGCGCAGCGACAAGCCTGCTCGTCGGGCCAGGGAACTATAGGCGGGGAATACGCATGACGGCCTGGCTGACGGTGGTGGGAATCGGTGAAGACGGCTACGCCGGCCTGGGCAAGGCCGCGCGCCGCGCGCTGCTGGCCGCCGAGCGGATCGTCGGTGCGCCGCGCCAGCTCGAACTGCTGCCGGCCTGTATCCGCGCCCCGCGCGAGCAGTGGCCCAACCCGTTCAGCCTGGAGCCTGTGCTGCAGCGGCGCGGCACGCCGGTCTGCGTACTGGCCAGCGGCGACCCCATGCTGTTCGGCGTCGGCGCCAGCCTGGCGCGCCAGGTGCCGGTGGATGAACTGTGTGTGCTGCCGGCGCCCTCCTCCTACTCGCTGGCCGCCGCGCGCCTGGGCTGGCCGCTGCAGGAGGTGAACCTGCTGTCGGTGGTGGCCCGCCCGCTGGCCGCACTCAACGCCCATATCCATGCCGGCCAGCGCCTGCTGATCCTGTGCAACGACGGCTCCAGCCCGGCCGCCATCGCCGCCCTGCTGCGCCAGCGCGGCTTCGGCCCCAGCCGCCTGAGCGTACTGGAGCACCTGGGCGGCCCGCTGGAGCGACGCATCGACGGCCTGGCCGAAGGCTGGGCGCTGGAGCAAGCCGCCGCACTCAACCTGCTGGCCGTGGAATGCCTGGCCGACGAGCAGGCCACCCGCCTGCCGCTGACCTGCGGCCTGCCCGACGACGCCTACCAGCACGACGGCCAACTGACCAAGCGCGACGTGCGCGCCATCACCCTGGCGCGCCTGGCGCCCCGCCCCGGCGAGCTGCTATGGGATGTCGGCGCCGGCTGCGGCTCAATCGGCATCGAGTGGATGCGCAGCCACCCCAGCTGCCGCGCCATCGCCATCGAGGCCGACGACGGCCGCCAGCAGTTGATCCAGCACAACCGCGACGCCCTCGGCGTGCCCGCCCTGCAACTGGTGGCCGGCGCCGCGCCCGAGGCGCTGAGCGGGCTGCAGCAGCCGGATGCGATCTTCATCGGTGGCGGCGTGACCATCCCCGGTGTGCTGCAGCAGTGCTGGCAGGCGCTCAAGCCCGGTGGCCGACTGATCGCCAATGCCGTGACCCTGCAAAGCGAGGCCACGCTGGTCAGCTGGCGCGAACGGCATGGCGGCGAGCTAACCCGCATCGCCGTGGCCCAGGCCCAGCCGCTGGGCGGCTTCGACACCTGGCGCAGCGCCCTGCCGATCACTTTGCTGGAACTGTATAAGCCAGCGTAGGCATGCAACTCGCATGATTGTCATCTAAGAGCCTGTTTATGCACACAATCACAGGCATGCAGGTTTCACCCGACCCCTATCACGTGGCAAAAGGCTTAAACGCGAATGAGCAACTCCGAATCACCTAGCGGCTACGGGCAGGCTCACTGCTGGCGCAGCGCTTTTCATCGTGTACTCGCCCTGTTCCTGCTAGCCGGAGCGGCTTGCAACATGGGCGCCGCTGACGCTGCCCCGAACGTGTTGGGCGGTATCGAGCTGCACAGTGAAGTCCGTGGCTCGGCACCACCTGTCGCCACTACCGGCCCTATTTATGTGGCCGACTTTTCCCTGGCGGTGATGGAAGAACCCCCGGCAGGACCGCTAGGCAGGCTTACGCAACGACTGCCGCGGTCATCCGCCTCCGAGTCGCAAAAACAGGCAGCGGAGATAATCGAACGGATGTCGAGCGAGATACTGGAGGGCTTTAAGCAACGCGGGGTCGCGGCGCAGCGGGCACCCGCAGGCAAGTTGCCGAGTTCTGGCTGGATTATCCAGGGCATGTTCACGGAGGTTGCCGAGGGTAATCGGATCAAGCACGCGATCATCGGCTTCGGCAGCGGGGCCAGTAGCATGAATGTACAGGTGTTGGTCAGTGACCTGGCCGGCTCACAGCCCCGCCAACCCTTTTTTATGCTGAGTACCGAGAAGAACCCCGGCAAGCTACCCGGCGCGCTCGTGACGAAGAACACCTATGTTGCAGTGGCAAAGTTGCTGATTGCGAAAAACGCCCCGCTCAAAGATGTCCAGAAAACGGCAGAGACGATTGTCGAACAAGTTCTCAAATACCGTCAGCAGTTGACTCAATAGATGCCCTGGATATGCCCAGACCTTTGCCTTTCCCGCGGCATGATGCCGACACAGGAGTCGCCATGAGTCGCATCCTCCTGCTTGGCGGCGTCGGCGATGCCCTGGCCATCGCCCGCCGCCTTGGCCCGCCGCATATCTACAGCTTGGCCGGGCTGGGCAAGGTGCCCGCCGACCTGGCCTGCCAGGTGCGCGTCGGCGGCTTCGGCGGCGCCGAGGGCCTGGCCCGCTTCATTGCCGAACAGGGCATCGAGCTGCTGCTCGACATCACCCACCCCTATGCCGCGCAGATCAGCGCCAATGCCGCGCAGGCCGCGCAAGCGACCGGCATTCCCTGCTGGGCCCTGCGCCGCCCGGGCTGGCAGGCCGGTGCGCAGGACGACTGGCGCGAAGTGGCCGACTGGAATGCCCTGAGCGCAGCACTACGCCCGTTCCAGCGACCGTTCTTCACCCTCGGCCGCGAGCCACTGGAGCACCTCGATACGATTCCGCCGGAGCAGTTCTGGACCATTCGCATGCTCGACGAACACCCCGGCAACGCCCGCGCCCGGGTGATCGGTGCGCGCGGCCCGTTCGAGCTGGAGGCCGAACGCGCACTGTTCGCCAGCGCGCGCTTCAATGTGCTGGTCAGCAAGAACAGCGGCGGCAGTGCCACCGAGGCCAAGCTGCAGGTCGCCCGCGAGCGCGGCCTGCCGGTACTGATCCTGGCGCGCCCGCCGCTACCGCCGGTCAGCCGCGAGTTCGCCAGCGGCGCCGAGCTCTGGCAGGCGCTGCAAGCCTTGCCCGGCGCGCTCGGGTAGACTGCCGCCCGCCTTTCGCCCCAGGAACACCCATGTCGACCTCCCCCTACGCCCGCGTGCTGTTCGTCGGCCCTGATCTGCAACACGGCTCGCTGGCCGAGCTGTTTCAGCGCCAGCTGCTGGCCCTGCGCGGCCCGGCGGCGCTGGCCGATATCGTCGACAGCGGAGACAGCTACGCGCCGCTGTGGCAGCGCGTGCGCCAGTGCATCACCGCCGGCGAACTGCCGCTGCTGCTGATCGACCTTGATCCCAACTCCAGCAGCCCCCAACTGGACTGGCTGCGCAGCGAGCTGCAGGCGATTGGCGCGGAGAGCGGGCACACCGAGCGGCTGTTCGTCATGCCCGGCAATGTCGATGCCCTGGAGGCGACCTGCGCCCGTATCGAGCAGCCGGACAAGCACCTGGGCTGCGTCGACGTGCCGGCGCTGCCGGACTCGCACGCCTGGTCCTGCATCCCACCGCACAGCCAGCGCCTGCTGCTGTGCAACGGCCCACGCTGCACCCGGCGTGGCGCTCTGCCCCTGTGGAAGTCGCTGCGCGAGCAACTCAAGGCCGCCGGCAAGCTGGAATGCGCGGGCGGCGTGCATATCACCCGCACTCAGTGCCAGTTCCCCTGCGATCAGGGCCCGACCCTGAGCCTTTACCCGGCCGGCACCTGGTACCAGGTTCGCGATGAGGCGGATGTGCGGCGCCTGGTGCAGGAGCAATTCATCGAAGGCCGCGAAGTGGCCGAACTGGTCATGCGTCGCGACTGACCGGGACGGCCCTGCGCCCACAGCACACGCTGCAATTACTCCAGCTGCAGGCGCCAAGCACCCCACCTAGGCAATCAATCAACAGAAAGTGATGCTTTCCATCACTTTCTGTTGAGCCAATGACATAACAGCTCTACACTAAGTAACACTTATCGTCACTTTCCGTTGAGCCAAGCCATGAGCCTGCCGCGCGAACCAATCCAACCCATCCGCCGCCTGTACAGCGGCCTGGACGCCCTGGCGAGCCCCGAACGCTATCTGTTCACGCCTTCGGACATGCGCGCACTGGTGCCGGACATTTCCAGCGAGGCCTACCGAGCCTTGCTCAGCCGGGCAGCCGGGGAAGGAAAACTGGAACGCATCTGCCGCGGGCTCTACCTCTATCGCCCGGCAAAACCGGCTTCCGGCCTACTGCTGTTTCACGCGGCTGCGCGCCTGCGGGCACAGGCGTTCAATTACATCAGCCTGGAGACCGCGCTCAGTGACGCCGGCCTTATCTCGCAGATCCCGCTGAACTGGATCACCCTCATGTCCTCGGGTCGCACCAGCCAGATCAAGTGCGGGCGCTGGGGCACCATAGAATTCGTGCATACCCGGCAACAGCCTGCGGCGCTGGCCGGCCAGCTCAGTTATGACCAACGCTGCCGCCTGTGGCGAGCGCAGCCCGCCCTGGCGCTGCGTGACATGAAAGTGGCGAAAAGAAATCTCGACCTGATCGACTGGAGCCTCGCCAATGAGTTTGTTTGATCAACTGGTAGACCAGGCGCTCAGCCGCAATGCCGACCTCGCCAGCCTGCGCGTCGTGGTGGAAAAGGAGCTGCTGCACCACGACATCATGCTGGCGCTGAGCGAGGCCGGCCTGCTGGAGACGCTGTGCTTCATCGGCGGCACCTGCCTGCGGGCCTGCTACGGCTCCAACCGTCTGAGCGAAGACCTCGACTTTACCGGCGGAGCCGACTTCAACCGCGACGATCTTGCGCAGTTGAAGCTCGTCCTGATCGACAAGCTGCAAACCAAATACGGCCTGCAGGTGGAAGTCAGCGAACCCAGCAAGGAATCCGGCAACGTCGACACCTGGAAGCTGAAGATCCAGACCCGTCCCGAGGCGAAACACCTGCCGGCCCAGCGGATCAATATCGATGTCTGCGCCATACCGACCTACCGGCGCACACCGAAGACCCTGCTCAATCCCTACGGCGTCGAGATGGGTACCCAGAGCCTGATCCTCAACGCCGAGGCGCTCGAAGAAATCTACGCCGACAAGATCCTGGCCTTCGCCCTGCGGCACGGCCGGATCAAGAACCGAGATCTCTGGGACCTGCTGTGGCTGAAACAACAGGGGGTAGAGCCGGCTCTGGAGCTGCTGCCCAACAAACTCGACGATCACCAGGTGAGCGTGCCGGTTTTTCTGCAAAGGGTTGCCGAACGCTCCGCCTCGCTTACCGCCGAGCCACAGATCAAACAGGATTTTCGCAATGAAATGCAGCGCTTCCTGCCACCTCGGATCGTTGCCGAAACGGTGAACAACGACAAATTCTGGGACTACCTGAGCAACGAGATACCGCACCTGATGCAGCGGGTAGAGAGCCACTTGAAGGGGAATGGGCAAGCGCCTGGCACATTCCTGATGTAAGCGAGAGGCCGCATCAGTAGAGGAGCTAGCGAGTCATGCGCCGCGACGGATCAAGCTGAAACGTCTCTGATCCAGGCATAAGCCCCCGACACCCCGCTACACCTCCTAGCGCGCAGGCCTCAGAGCACCTCGATCCGGTCCCGGCCGTTCTCCTTGGCCTTGTACAAAGCCCGGTCCACACGTTCCAGCATGCTGTGCAGGTTCTCGTGACCGAGAAACTGGGTGACCCCGAAGCTGGCCGTGCGGCGCTGCACCGTGCCGAAATCGAAGCTGCCGATACGCTGCTGCAAGGTGTACGCCGCGGCCTGTGCCTGCTGCTCGTCGATTTCCGGCAGCACGATAAGGAACTCCTCGCCACCCAGGCGACCGACCTTGTCGACCGCCCTGACGTTGTCGCGCAACAACGCGGCGAACTGGCGCAGCACCGTGTCGCCGACAGTATGGCCGTAGGTGTCGTTGACGCTCTTGAAGTGATCAATGTCGATCAGGATCAGGGAAAACGGCGTGCCGTAGCGTTTGGCCCGCGCGACTTCCTCGGCGAAGAACTGGTCGATCCTGGCGCGGTTCCACAGCCCGGTGAGGCCATCGACGCTGGCATTCAGCGCCAGCCGCCCCTGATGCAGAAACATGGTCTTGTGCGCCTTCTCCAGCAGGAAGGCGCTGAGCAGGCCGAAGGAAAACGACGCCAGGATCCACACCAAGTGCAGGCGCTGGACGCCCGGTTCCAGCGAGCTGCCCAGCGTCACCACGAGGATCAGCAGTACCGAACTGGAGGCCGTCAGCATGGCCTGGCGCAAGGTCAGCCCCGAGATGGCGAAAGTCCACATCAGGTTCAGGTAGATCTCGGGGGCGTAGTAGGCGAAATCGCCCTGCTGGCTATTGAAGTACAGGTTCGCGGCAACGGCGCCCACCGGCGCGCTGATCAGCAGCCCCAGCATCCAGCGGTACAGGTGGCCGTAGAAACTCATGATGCCGACCGCCAGCAACGCCGCCGACACCAGCACGCCATGTACGAACAGGCGCAAGCCGTGCATATCGTCGGCCACGTTCTGCTCGGTGGCGGCATACACCAGGTACAGCAGCGTGGTCAGAAACGCCACATAGCGAACCTGCGGGATCTTGGCCTGCCGGTACCAGTCGGCGAACTCCGCCCTGGTCGCCTCCGGCAAGCCGTACAGCGGGTCCAGCAAGCGGGTCAGTGCATCGATTAACGCCACTACAACGCCCCCTATCAAATGGCCATCAGTGTACAGAATACGACGTGTATGACCTTCTGCACGGCCAAGCGTTATTCGGGTGTTGCCTGACGAGGGGTGACACTCAACTGCCTAGGCGCCAACCATTAGCGCCCAGATGCCGCTGCGGGCATTCGCTTCGCGCGCCAGCTCGCGCTCCTCGGCGCTGGCATAGTCGCGATCCCAGGCCAGCACCTTGGGGGTCATCAGCTTGTGCCAGAGCGGCGGGATCATGGCCACGGCGATGGTGGTCAGGTAGCCGCCGACCATCATCGGCGCATCCGGGAAGGGTTTGAGGTCCTGGTAAGGCACCTCGCCCTGGGCGTGGTGATGGGAGTGGCGGGTCAGGTTGAACATGGCCCAGGAGCTGATGCGTTTGTTGGTGTTCCACGAGTGACGCGGCTGCACCGGGGTGGCCGGGTTGCGCAGCATGCCGTAGTGCTCCATGTAGTTGACGATCTCCAGCAGCGCCTTACCCCACAGCGCGCAGGCGCTGAAGAACAGCGCGCCCTCGATACCGCCGATGGCATAGGCCGCCAGCACCAGCAGCAGGCTCATCAGCTGGCCACGCAGCACCGCGTTGCGCCAGCCGAACAGGCTGTGGCCCTTGCGCGCCAGGCGCTTTTTCTCGATAGCCCAGGCGCTCAGGTTGCCCTTGATGGTCGAGGCAAGCACGTGGAAGTAGACATTGCGCCCGCGCGGCGCGGTGGCCGGGTCCTCGGTGGTGGAGACGTAACGGTGGTGGCCGTAGACGTGCTCGATGGAAAACACCGTGTCGAAGCTGAAAGCCAGCAGCCAGCGGCCGATCAGCATGGAGATCGGGTCCCAGGTGCGGTGGGTCAGCTCGTGGGCGGTGATGGTGCCGAGCATGCCGATCATCAACCCGGTCAGCAGCCAGGCACAGACGTGATGGCCGACGGCAGTGGCATCGCGGGCGGCGAGCAGGTCATGGCCACTGAGCCGGCTCAGGGTCTCCCCAAAGCCGAGAAAATCGCCGGCACTGACACTCCACACCGCGGCAAACACGATAAAGGCCAGCAGCGGCAGGGCCAGCCAGAGCTGGACGGTGAGGATGCCGGGATAGTCGAACTGCGGGGTGCTGGTGTCATCGCCGCACAACGCGTCGCCGAGCAGGTAGAAGGTCACAATGGCGAACAGGCCGAGGCTGATCCAGGCGCCGCCGGCGAGAATGGCGGCGGCCGCGAGCAGGCCGACGGCATGGAACAGGAAGTACTTGAGGTAGTGCAAAGCGTTCATGGTCGTCTCTCTTGTTGTGGTGGCAAGGCTCAGGCCTGGACCGTGCGGGCGGCTTGCCGAGTGGTGAAGCGGTCGGCATGGATATGCTCGCGGGCCACGCCGTGTAGCCTGAGCAGGTCCACGGCGCTGTCGATCATCGCGGGGGGGCCGCACAGGTAGGCGTGCGCGCCGGGTTCGAGCAGAGCGGCAAGCTGCGTGGTGACCAGCCCTCTGGCGCCCTGCCAGGGCGCATCGGCGGCAGCCGCGGACAGCACCGGTACGAAACGAAACGGCGCGCGCCACTGCGCGGCAAGCGCGGCGATGGCATCCAGGGCATAGAGGTCGCACTCCTCGCGGGCGCCGAACAACAGGCTGACGGGGCGTTGGCAGCCACTGGCCAGGGCGTCCTGCAGCATCGCCAGCAGCGGCGCCAGGCCGCTGCCGCCGGCAATCAGCAGCAACGCCGATTCGCTCGGGCGCAGATGGAAGTCGCCCAGCGGGCCGGCGACGGTCACGCCCTGGCCGAGCAGCGACTGCTCATCGACCAGGCCGGTGAACAACCCGCCGGGCACCTTGCGGATAAAGAAACTGATCCGGGCATCGGCCTGCACCGGGCTGGCGAAGGAGAAGCTGCGCGGTTGCCCGGGCAGGCAGTCGAGCGTCAACTCGGCATACTGGCCGGCCTGGTACGCCAGGCTGTCATCGAGCCGGATGACCAGGCGGGTGATGTCGTGGGTCAGGCGCTCCTGCGCCACCACCTTGCCGCGCACCTGGCGCCTGGCCTGCTGGCGTGCGAGGTCGACCTCGATGCGCACGTCACCCCTGGGCACGCTCTGGCAGGCGAGGATATAGCCGGCATCCAGCTCCGCGTCGGAGAGGATATAGCCGCTCTCGGTCAGCTCACGAACCCGGCCCTCGACCAGTCGGCACTTGCAGCTGGCGCAACCGCCGACCCGACAGCTGTGCGGAAAGTCGATGCCCTGGCGCAGGGCGGCCTGCAGCAGGGTCTCCCTGGGCAGCACCTCGATGCCGGTGCCATTGATCGCGGCGCTGCTCGGGCGCTGCCTGGATAGGAAAGAAAACATGCGTCCTCCACTTCGGATTCCGCACAGAGAGGTGCGGGACGCTGCAATCCTAGGGAGCAACGGCCGGCTGCCGAGAGGTTACGGATTGACATTCAGGGGGTCATTAACTGACATTCGCCGCACAAGAAAAATAGCGAGACCCACGAATGTCCGACTTTCTGCTCCCCGTGCTCTACCTGCGGCAATTCGCCGAACAGCTACGGGTCATGGGCAAGCAGCCTGGTGCCTGGCTCGAGCAATGCGGGGTCGAGGCGCAGCAACTGGACGAACCGGGCTTCCAGCCGGGCTATGCCCTGTTCAGCCAGCTGATCGAGCACGCCCTGGATCTGTCTGGCGAACCGGCACTGGGCCTGCTGGTGGGCGAGCGGCTGCTGGTCAACACCCACGGCATCCTCGGCTTCGCCGCGCTGCAGAGCGAATCCCTGCGCCAGGCCATCCAGCTGCTGGAGCGCTATCTGGCCGTGCGCACCACCCTGGTGAGCCTGCAGCATGTACATGATGAAGAGACGCAGCAGGAGCATATCCAGCTCATCCCCCGCTACCCGCTCGGCCCCATAGAACGCAGCGTGCTGGAAGCAGTGATGCTGGCAATCAAGAATGTGCTGGACGCCACCACCCTGGGTGCCGTGCGCCTCGAACGGGTCAGCTTTCCGTTCCCCGCGCCCGCTTATGCGTCACTGGCCCAGGCCATGTTCAATTGCCCGGTGGCCTATAACCAGCCCTGGGCGGGCTTCAGCTTCGCCAGCGCATTGCTCGACCAGCCCCTGCGCATGGCCGACCCGGCGGCCTTTCGCGAGGCGGAGCTGATCTGCCAGCGCGAACTGCGCAAGCTCGGCGAAACCACGGCCCTGGGTGCGCGCATCCGCCGCCTGATGCTGGAGAAGCAGAACGGCTTCCCCAGCCTGGTGGTGACCGCCCGCCTGTTCCACATGACCCCGCGCACCCTGCACCGCCGGCTGCTGGACGAAGGCACCACGTTCAAGCAGATCCTCGAAGAGGTTCGCCATACCCTGGCGGTGGAGCACCTCAAGGCCGGCCATCTAAACGTGCAGGAGATTGCCTATTCGCTCGGTTACAACGACGTGGCCAACTTTCGGCGGGCATTCAAGCGCTGGGAGGGCGTACCGCCATCGGAATATGGCCGTTGAGAGCGAGCAAAAAGCAGGGGCTGTTTAGATCGGTCAGCCTGCCTGTGTAACGCAAACAGCAGAATACGCCGGACCTTGAGCTAGCCAGCGGCGCTCACCCTGCCCTTCCAGGCCTGTTGCTTTTCCATGATGAAATCCACGAACGCGCACTGGCGCAGCGGCACATGCCGACCATGGGGATACAGCAGGGAGAACGGTCGTGAGCGCCCGGTAAAGGGCTGCATCACCTCGACCAGCTCGCGCTCGACGATGAAACGACTGATCATTACAGCCTTCGACGCTCCTGCGTCCATCCGCTGCCTTGTACCGACCGACAGCTCTGTGGCGCAGAGCGTCACAGGCTTGGCTCCCACGCAGAGCGTGGGAGCCATAAGGTCACAAACCAGACTGGATCAGGTTGCCCCTCTTCATCCTTCAACCCCAAAAGCTGCCGAATCACCCGCTCCTGCCTGTCATACCCGCCTCTCCCGCATGCAGATAACGAAAACGCCCCTGGGTATCGATGAAGTAGTACGTCGGCCAGTACTGCTTGTTGGAGGCACGCCACACATGGCACTGGTTCGCTGCAGCACAAGATGATGGCGCCTTCACGCGCCGTTCATCAGAACGCAAGCCAATGAAACAAAAGGGAAATACTGATGGTCTAGGTTTCTAGCTCGTTCGCTAGAGGTAGCAACTTTGACCAGCACGATCCGCAGCATGCGCAAAACCATCGACCTCGTTGCCAGCCGCAACGAGGACGCCGCCCTGGCCGTCATGCGGGCGGCTGAACGCACCGCAGACGACGTACTCAGGCAACAACTGCTTACAGTGATCCAGTGCTTGAACCAGGACGCCGCAGAGCTGCGCCTGGTGCGTGAAAGCCTGGCATTCGAGGAGCGCAAACGCGCCTGATGCGGGCTAGCTCAATACCCCGCTGAGCGGCAACCGGCCTGATGGACGCGCCAGGCGATCTGCTCCAGATAGCCCAGGCCGGCGGGTTCTCGGCCAGGCACCTTGGCCGCTTCGTCCCAGCGGCGCAGGCGCAGGCTGTCGGCGAACAGGGCATCGGTTTCGAACGCCCGCGCTTCCCGCTCCGTCATCGGCCCGCCCTGCCAAGCCAATGTTTGCCGACTGGCCGGACTCAACCCATTCAGGTAGCCCGCATCGCGCCAGCACAGGTAGCGCTTGGCCTGCACATGGCGCTCGACCAGCCCGCACAGGCGTGGGGAAAAACCCAGCCCACGCAACCAGCGCGCGCCGACGCGCTCGTGCCCTTTGCGGCCCAGGTTGCCCATCGTGTTATGCGCGTTGGGCGGCACACAGAAATGCCCGACATCGTGGCAGAACGCCGCGAGGATCAGCTCCTCGTCGGCGCCCTCGGCCCGGGCCAGCTCGGCGGCCTGGACCATATGCCCGAGCTGGCTGACCGCCTCGCCGATGTAGTTCGCCCCACCCTGCTCGCGGCACAGGGCGAACAGCTCGCGTACCGCCTGCTCGGCCGTCATGCCGCCAGTGCGTTCGGCCAGGCGCCTTCACCGAGCAGGGCCGCCACGCTGCGTTCACCCAAAGCCAGGCCGACACTCATGCCCAGGCCGGTGTGCATCAGCACGGCGGTCACCCCATCGGCGGCCGGCAGCACGCTGAACGGCCCCGGCCCGCGCGCGCCGTACACGCCCTGCCAGCGCTCCACAACCTGCAGTTTGCCGCCCAGGGTGTGCTCGGCCAGCCCGATCAGAATGCGATCCACCGCCTCGGCATTGAACGGACCGGCATCGCTGCCGTAGTCGTGGGAGTCGCCGATGATCAGCTCACCATAGGGCGTGGGGCTGACCAGCAGGTGGATGCCCAGAGCTTCCAGTTCCGGCTGCTCGCGGCGGATCTGCGCGCGAATCGCCTCAGCTTCCGGCAGGTCGGCGAAGGCGCCGTAGTGCACGCAGCTGAGGCCGGTGAGCACCGCGTGCTGCAGGGCCAGCGGTTGCTGCAGGCGCGCGCGCAGCATCTGCAGGCGGCACACCTGGGGTTGCAGGCGGGCCAGTGGCTCGGCCAGCAGGGTCTGGTAGTCGTGGCCGGAGCACACGACGATCTGTTTGGCGCTGAACCGCCCGGCGGTGGTCAGGGCGCTACCCGGTTCCACATCGCGCACCAGGGTGGAAAAGTGGAACTCCACGCCCAGCTCGCGGGCCAGGTAGGCGACGATCTGCGGCAGGGCCTCACGGGAATACAGCTGCTGGTCATCCAGACCATGCAGCGCGGCGCGGTGATGGGCGAAGCGGCCGTCATACAGATTGTTCAATGCATCGCCGCGCAGCAGTTCGCTGCGATAACCCAGCTCGCGGCCACGACCGCTGACGAAGGCATCGAGCAAGACCTCTTCGGCCTCGGTACGGGCAAACAGCAGCGAGCCCTGCCGATGCAGCGACAAGCCGGCAGCCTGGCCCAGCTCGGCCCACAAGCCATGTGCCTGGCGGGCCAGGTCGAGCATCGGTCCCGGTGCCTGGCCGCCGACCAGGGCCTGGCCGAAGTTGCGGATGGAAGCGCCCAATGGCGTGTGGGTGCGCTCGAATACCTTGACCTTGAGGCCGCGCCTGGCGCCGGCCCAGGCATGGGCCAGGCCGAGAATGCCGGCGCCGACGATCAGCAGATCGCAGTCATGCTGAGACATGGGGAAACTCCTGGAAATTGGCTGACCGGCACCGCACCGAAGTACGGGCCGGACTACTCCCTCTCCCAAAGGGAGAGGGGTGTCAGAGCACCTTACTGCGGCAGCGGCTCGGACTTGCCGTCATAACGCTTGCGCCACTCGGCGAGGATCTGGTCGCGGTTCTCCGAGGCCCAGTTGAAGTCGTTCTTGATCAGGCGCTGCTCGTAGTCGGCCGGCAGTTCCTGGAAGCGCTCGGCGATGCCCGGCTGGGCGAGGACGGCGAAGTTGGCCTTGTACAGGTCCATCGCCTCGCGGCTGGCGGAGAAGTCGGCGAGCTTCTTGGCGGCGTCCAGGTGCGCGGTGCCCTTGACGATACCGGTGGCTTCGATTTCCCAGCCCAGGCCTTCCTTGGGCAGCACGATGTCCAGCGGCGCACCTTTGCGCTTGAGCTGCACGGCCGGGTATTCGAAGGAGATGCCGATCGGGAACTCGCCGGCGGCAGCGAGCTTGCACGGCTTGGAGCCGGAATGGGTGTACTGGCCAATGTTGCCGTGCAGCTTGTCCATGTAGGCCCAGCCCTGGGCTTCGCCGAAGGTCTGCAGCCAGGCGCTGACGTCGAGGTAGCCGGTGCCGGACGAAGCCGGGTTGGGCATGACGATCTTGCCCTTGTACACCGGGTCGGTCAGGTCTTCCCACTTGGTCGGCTTGGGCAGGCCCTGCTTCCCGGCTTCCACGGTGTTGAAGCAGATGGTCGCGGCCCACACGTCCATGCCCACCCAGGATGGCGGGTTGGCGGCATCACGGTAGTTGGCGCCGATCTTGTCGAGGTTCGCCGGGGCGTAGCTTTCCAGCATGCCCTGCTGCTTGAGGATGGCCAGGCTGGAACCGGCCAGCCCCCAGACCACGTCGGCCTGCGGGCGATCCTTCTCGGCCAGCAGCTTGGCGGTGACGATGCCGGTGGAGTCACGTACCCACTTGATCTCGATCTCCGGGTGCTGCTTCTCGAAGGCTTCCTTGTAGGCCTTGAGCTGCTCGACTTCGAGGGCGGTGTAGACGGTCAGTTCGGTATTGGCCTGGGCCTGGAAGGCGCAGGCGGCGAGCAGGCCGGCGGCCAGAGCAGTGCGTTTGAACATGGTGAAGCTCCTGATGGTATGGCGAGTGGTTGGCGTTGGTTGTCTGGTTCAGCTGGCTTGCGGGCTCTCGCCACGGGCCAGGCGCGCGTTGATCGCGTCGATCACGGCGGGCAGGTCAGCGATGGTGTCGATCAGGTAGTGCGGGCGGCTGGCGGCGAACAGGCCGTCGATGCGCCCACGCTCGGCGGACAGTTGCTCGGCGCTCAGCGCCTGGAACTGCTCCCAGGTCAGGCCGAGGAAGTTGCCGGAGAAGCGCAGCGCCACGGTCCACATGCCGGCGCTGCGGCCCTCGAGGATGCCCGGCTCGGTGTCGTCGACCTTGACGCAGCCGGCGACATCGTCGAGGCCGAGGGCGATCACATTGGCCAGCGCCTGCGCCGGGCTCGGTCGGCCTTTCGGCACTTCGTCGGTGGCGACCACATGGTCCGGGCTGTAGCCCTTGGCGGCGGCCAGTTCGACCACCTTGTCCATCACCTGCTTGGGGTAGCCGGAGCAGGTGCCGATCTTCAGCCCGCGCTGGCGCAGGGCGACGATGCTGTCCAGGGCACCGGGGATCAGCCCCGAATGCTCGCCAACCTTGGCGATCTGCAGCGGCATGAAGCGCTCGTAGATCGCAGTGACATCGGCGTCGCCAGGCAGGCGGCCGAAGCGGCGCTGGAAGCGCTCGGCCACGGCCGGCTGGTCGCACAGGGTGCGGATGTGGTCCCACTTGCCCATGCCCATCGGGCCACGGGCTTCGTCCAGGCTCAGCTCGACATCGAAGCTGGCGAAAGCCTCGACGAAGATCCGGGTCGGCGCGAAGGAACCGAAGTCGACCACGGTGCCGGCCCAGTCGAGGATGGCCGCTTGCAGGCGGGTTGGCGGTTGGTAGTGCATGGCAGTCTCCAGGGAAGAAAATTCAGTGACCGGGCGCCGGCATGCGCCAGGCCTGGGAGCGGCGCAGCAGGCCGCGCGACAGACCGGCGAGCAGCAACGACACGCCGGCGGAAGTGAGCAGGATCAGGGTCGACATGGCGGCCGCGCCGCCGACGTTGCCGGCGTCGTCCATGTTCAACACGGCCACGGCGGCGAGCACGCTGTCCGGGCTGTAGAGGAAGATCGCGGCCGACACTGTGGTCATCGCCGAGACGAACAGGTAGCGAATGATGTCGAGCAGCGCCGGCAGGCAGATCGGCAAAGTCACGCGGCAGAAGTGGCGCAGCAGCGGTACCTTCAGCGACAGTGCGGCGGCCTCGAACTCGCCGTCGAGCTGGCGCAGCGCGGCGCTGGCGGTCATCTGCGCGGTGGTGAGGAAGTGCGCGATGGTGCACACCACCAGCAGGGTCAGGCTGCCGTACAGGCCGCTCAGCGGGTTGCCCGGCAGGTTGAAAAAGAACACGTAGCCCAGGCCCAGCACCAGGCCGGGCACTGCCATCGGCACGAAGCTGAGCAGGCGCAGGGCCTGGGTCAGCGGGCTCTGCCGGGTCTTCTCCATCAGGTAAGCGCCGGTGAAGATCAGCAGGCTGCCGAACAGCGCGCTGCATACCGCCAGCAGCAGGCTGTTGCGGTAGGCCAGCCAGCCGCCGGGCAGCTCGGAGAAGGCGTAGTGCTGCAGTGACAGCGACAGGTCGTAGGGCCAGAACTTGACCAGCGACGAGTAGATCGCCATGCCGAACACGCCGAGCAGCACACCGCAGATCAACACTGCCACCAGCAGAAAAGCCAGATCCCGGCGCCCTGACGGCTGCGGGTGATAGACCTGGGCGCGTCCGCTCATGGCATCGCGCTGGCGGCGGCGCAGCCACAAATCGACGGCGAAGCTGAACAGCGCCGGCAGCAGCAGGACCATGCCGATCAGCGCACCGCGGCCGAACTGCTGCTGGCCGACCACCGCCTTGTAGGCTTCCAGCGCCAGCAGCTGGTAGTCGCCACCGACCACCACCGGCACGCCGAAGTCGGTGACGCACAGGGTGAACACCAGGCAGAAGGCGGCGAACACACCCTGGCGGCTGCCCGGCCAGGTGATGCTGCGAAACGCCCGCCACGGCGAGGCGCCCATGCTCGACGCCGCGTCGAACAGCCGCGCATCGGCCAGCGCCAGCGCCGAGAGCAGCACCATCAGCGCGTGGGGAAAGGTGTAGATGGCCTGGCCGAGGACGATGCCCCAGAAGCCGTAGATGTTGTCCGCCAGCAGGTGCCGCAGCACGCCCTGGTTGCCGAACAGGTAGATCAGGGCGATCCCCGGCAGCATCGACGGCGCCAGCAGCGGCAGCAGGGAAATGCTGCGCCACAGCGGCTTGCCCGGCATGCAGGTGCGCTGCAGGGCGTAGGCGAAGGCATAGGCCAGCGGCACCACGATGCAGGCCACGGTCAGCGACACGCTCAGGCTGTTGCCCAGCAGCCAGCGGAAGTTGGCGCTGCCGAACAGCGTCAGCGCCGCCTGCAGTCCACCGCCCTGCCCGTCCTCGCCACTAAAGCCGCGCCAGAGCATGGCCAGCAACGGCAGCAGCACGGCGAGGGTCAGCAGCACCAGCAGCAGCCACTGGCCACCGAGCACGAACAGGCGGTCAGCCAGGTCGGCGGGCAAGCCGCGCCGCGCGGTGGCGGGCTTCATCGTCAGCACGCGTTGCATATCAGGCGAACACCTGCAGGCTGCGCGGCGGCAGCGCCACCCAGATTTCCGCGCCGGCCAGGTGTGGCATGGCTTGCGGTTCCAGCTCGGCGAGCAGGCTGTGGCCCGGCAGCGCATCCAACTCGAAGCTCAGGCGGCAGCGGTTGCCGAGGAAAGTGATCTCGCGCATCTGTGCGCTGAACAGGTTCTCCTCGTGCACCGGCGGGTTGATCACCACCGCTTCCGGGCGGCAGAACAGGCGGCCGCGCTCGCGGGTATCACTGGCGTGCAGGCGCAGGCTGAGATCGCCGACGCGCACATGGCCATGCTCGCCACGCTCGAACGGCAGCCAGTTGCCCTGGCCGACGAACTCGGCCACGAACGGCGTGGCCGGCGCGCGGTAGATCTCCTGCGGGCTGGCGAACTGCTCGACGCGGCCGTGGTTGATCACCGCGATGCGGTCGGCCATCAGCATGGCCTCGTCCTGGTTGTGGGTGACCATCAGGGTGGTGATGCCCAGGCGTTTCTGCAGCTGGCGCAGCTCGCCACACAGGTGCTCGCGCACCCGCGCATCGAGGGCCGACATCGGCTCGTCGAGCAGCAGCAGCGAGGGGGCTGGGGCCAGCGCCCGGGCCAGGGCCACGCGCTGCTGCTGGCCGCCTGAGAGCTGGCCGGGGTACTTCTTCTCGCTGCCGGTCAGGCCGACCAGCTCAAGCATTTCAGCCACCCGCGAACGGATGGTTTCGCGGCTGTTGCCGGCCAGGCCGTAGCCGATGTTCTGTTCCACCATCAGGTTGGGAAACAGCGCGTAGGACTGGAACAGGATGCCGTAGTCGCGCGCCTGCGGCGGCAGCGTGGAGACATCGCGCGAGCCGATAATGATGGTCCCGCGATCCTGGCGTTCCAGCCCGGCGATGCAGCGCAGCAAAGTGGTCTTGCCGCAGCCGGACGGCCCCAGCAGGCACACCAGCTCACCGCCGGCGATATCCAGCGACACCCCGTCCAGCGCCTTGAAGGCGCCGAAGCCCTTGTGAATGTCGCGTACCTGCATGTTCACGGAAAGTGGCGTAGTCATGGCAAACCTCGTGGAGCGCGTGGCTCGGACGAGGGTCATGCTAGGCAGGCAGTGCTAAGGCTTTATGGCAGTTGGGCAAAAGCTGCCGATAGTGGCATCGGCATTTTTGGGTAGCCCGCGGGCAGGCGTGTCAGGCGCTGGCCACTTCCCGTGCCAGGGCGAGGAAGGCCGCCGGCAGTCGCGCCTGGCGGCGCTCCTTGAGGCAATACAGGTACTCGGCGATCAGCGGCGCGCCGTCCAGCTCGACCACCTTGAGCTGCGGGCTCTCCGGCACCTCATGACGGGCGATGATGCTGATGCCGATATTGCGCAGCACCGCCTCGCGAATCGACTCGCGGCTGCCGATTTCCAGCAGCGGCCCGGTGGCTACGCCGGCCTCGCGCAGCAGCGCTTCACTGAGGACGCGGGTGGTCGAGCCGCTCTCGCGCATCAGCAGGCAATGTCCGGCCAGGGCGCTCAGCGGCACGCGGTCATGGGCGGCCAGCGGATGCTGGCGATGCACCGCCAGCACCAGCGGATCGTGGCCCAGAACCAGGCGGGTCAGACGTGCGTCCTCGACCAGTTGCGACGAGGCTGCCAGGTCGACGCGGTACTCCTCCAACGCCTCGATCACCTGCTGCGAGTTGCCGATCTCCAGGGTAACTTCGCACTGCGGGAACTGCGTGCGAAAGCCCTTGACCAGGTCGAGCACGTAGTAAGGCGCGGTGGCGCCGATACGCAGGGCGCCCTGCACCTGGCCGCTGTTGCGCAGGAAGAACTCGATGTCGGCCTCCTGCTGCAGCAGCTTCTGCACCATGGGCAACAGGCGCGCGCCCTCGTCGCTGAGGGTCAAGCGCCGCCCGCCACGGTAGAACAACTCGACGCCGTACTGGCCTTCGAGGCTGCGGATCTGCGTGGTCACAGTCGGCTGACTGAGGCCGAGCTTCTTCGCCGCCTGGGTAATGCTGCCCAGGCGGGCGACCATGTGAAAGGACTTCAGCTCGGCGGAGAGCATGCGGCAGGAGGCTCCAGAAGCAGATGATGACAGGACCTGGCACAGGCAGAAGCGCCCGATGACAGAATTATCAAAAGGTCATGACGCGCAGATGACGCTCACCCGGCAGAACCGGCGCGCGGGTGCACGGCCCATCACTTCTCCCCATACTGGCCTGGGCAACTGGCTGGCAAGCTATGGCCAGCGGCTAACCAAGCGCTACGTCAGATAAACGTCACCCCGATACAAGGAATGCCGTCATGGATGAATACCTGGAGTTGAACAAGGCCAACTGGGACGAACGCGCGCCTCTCCATGCCGCCTCGCCAGACTATGAAGCAGCGCGTTTCATCGCCTGCGCCGAGCATCTGTCCGCCGTGGTGCGCTTCGACCTGCCCCGCCTCGGCGATATCACCGGCCTGCGCGGCGTACACCTGCAGTGCCATATCGGCACGGACACCCTGTCGCTGGCCCGCCTGGGCGCGCGGATGACCGGCCTGGACTTCTCGCCCGCCTCACTGGCCCAGGCACGCCGCCTGGCAAGCGAATGCGCCACGCCCATCGACTACGTCGAAGCGCCCGTCTACCAGGCGGCACAGGTATTGGGCGAAGCTGCCTTCGACCTGGTTTACACCAGCATCGGCGCACTGAACTGGCTGCCCCGCATCGATGACTGGGCGCGTACGGTCGCCACGCTGCTCAAGCCCGGCGGCCGCCTGTTCCTGCGCGAAGGACATCCGATGCTGCTGGCGCTGGACGAGGACTGCCAGGACGAACTGAAGGTCATCCACTCCTACTTCGAGCAGGCAGAGCCGATGGTGTGGAACGACGACAGCACCTATGTGGCAACCGATACCCCGCTCAAGGCCAGCATCACCCACGAGTGGAACCACGGGCTTGGCGAAGTCATCTCGGCGCTGCTGCGCCATGGCTTGAATCTGCTCGCCATCGAGGAACACGACTGCATTCCCTGGGAGGCCTTACCCGGGCAGATGGTCCTCGGCGAGGATGGCGAGTGGCGCCTGCAAAGCCAGCGCTGGCGGCTGCCGCTGAGCTACACGCTGCAGGCGGTCAAGCGCTGACGGCCTGAGGCTGGCGAGCTTATCGGGGCAAGAAACTGTCGATATGCCGGTAATCGGCACCCAGCTGTTCAGCCAGCAACTGGGCACGGCCGAGGCGGATCGGCGTGCGTTCGATGTCCACCAGCAGCGCCGGGCAGATAGCCGCCGGCAGCGCTGGCCAGTCGCGCAGGCGGCCATCGGTGAGCACCAGCAGGCGCTGCTGCTCCGTCGGTTTCAGGCGCTGGCGCCGCGCCAGCCAGGTGGCGGCCTGTTGCAGGGCATCAAGCAACGGCGTGCCACCGCCGGCACCGAGATCGGCCAACCACTGGCGCAACTCGGCGGAGGCCTTCTGCCCCTGCCACAGCCACTGTCCATGGCTGCCGCCGGCATGCAGCAGCGCCAGGCGCGCGCGCTGGCGGTAAGCCTGGTCGAACACCTCACTGAGCAGACCCTTGGCCTGGCTTAACGCACCACTACGACGGGTCGAGGCCGAGGCATCGACCAGCACCAGCCACAACTCGTCCGGACGGGCACTGCGCGGGCGACGCGCCAGCTCCTGACGGCTGCGCGGACGGCCCCTGAGCAAGGTCGCCGGCCAGTCGATGGCGCCCAGCAGCCCGCTGCGGCTGGCGCCACTGCGCCCGCCACTCAGGCTGCCCGGTTTGCTTCTGGCATCCGCGCCCTGGGGCTGGCGCGGGCGGATGCTCAGGGCTTTTTTGCCCAGCGCGGCGGCTCGCGCCGCTCGCCCATGGCCTGTGGCTGTGCCGGCAACTCACCCCACTGGCCTTCACCCTGATTCTGTTCGCTGGCAACAGACGGGCTTTGTGGCTGCTGCGGTGCTGGCGTGGGCGGTGCATGCCGGCGGCGATGGCGCAGGACGAAGTCGGCCACCGCGTCGATATCGCCCTCTTCGATTCGCTCGGCGCCGCGCCAGGCGGCATGGGCGCGGGCTGCACGCAGCCAGACCAGATCGGCACGCAGGCCATCGACTCCGGCGGCGAAACAACGCTGGGCAATGGCCTCCAGCGCCGCATCGTCCAGGGGAATTGCCGCCAGGTGCGCGCGGGCGCTGAGGCAGCGACTACGCAGTTCATCCTGCGCAGCGTCCCAGGCCTGCAGGAAAGCCTGCGGATCGCTGTCGAAAGCCAGGCGCCGGCGCATGATCTCGGCCCGCTGCGCCGGTTGCGGCTGGCCATCCAGGGCCAGGTTGAGGCCGAAGCGGTCGAGCAGCTGCGGACGCAGCTCGCCCTCCTCGCCGTTCATGGTGCCGATCAGTACGAAACGCGCGCTGTGGCGGTGGGAAATGCCGTCGCGCTCAATATGGTTGACCCCGCTGGCCGCCGCATCCAGCAGCAGGTCGACCAGGTGATCCGGCAGCAGGTTGACCTCATCGACATACAGCACGCCGCCATCGGCCTTGCTCAGCAGGCCGGGGGCAAACTGCGCGCGGCCCTCACCCAATGCGGCATCCAGGTCGAGGGTGCCGACAATGCGCTCCTCGCTGGCGCCCAGCGGCAGGGTGACGAAATGCCCGCTGGGCAGCAGCTCGGCCAGGCCGCGAGCCAGGGTCGACTTGGCCATGCCGCGCGGGCCTTCAATCAGCACCCCGCCAATGGCCGGATCGACCGCCACCAGGCACAAAGCCAGCTTGAGCGCATCGGCGCCGACGACGGCGGCAAGGGGGAAATGGCGATCGGTCATGGCACAGGTCCGTTTAGCTGAAAGATGGTGGCTCACTGACCAATGCCGAACATGGCAAAGGGCAGTAAGAGAATGCCTATAACTCTGGGCCAAATAGCACCCAGGCCTGTACCAACACATGCACCAAGCCCTGCCCAGACGCACAGTTCAAACAACGAGATGGGCGACGACCCGAAGGCCAGGCCCGCCAGCAGGCTCAACCAGAATCCACCGAAAAAACCTAAGCCAGCCGCACGAATACGCTCCTTACGGCTGACAGGTTTGCGCCACCAGCTCGCCAGTTGGTGACGCACGCGCTGCAGCATTGCTGCCTGCTGCTGTTTGGCCTCGCTCATGATTCCTCGCTATCGATCAGCAAACTCTCCAGCGCCGCGCGGTACTCGCCAGGGTTTTCCCAGAGCCCGCGCTGCTGGGCTTCCAGCAGGCGTTCGAGAATATCCTGCAGAGCGCCGGGATTGTGCTGCTGGATAAAGTCACGAGTGTCACGATCCAGTAAATAGGCATCGGTGAGCAACGCGTACTGGTGGTCATCGACCAGCTCGCTGGTGGCGTCGAAGGCAAACAGGTAGTCGATGGTCGCCGCCAGTTCGAAGGCGCCCTTGTAGCCGTGGCGCTTCATGCCTTCGATCCACTTGGGGTTGGCCGCGCGGGCACGCACCACGCGGGCCAGCTCCTGTTTGAGGCTGCGGATACGCGGGGTGTCGGGCTGGCTGTTGTCGCCGTGGTAGCTGGCCACCTTGGCGCCGCGCAGGGTTTCCACCGCCGCCAGCATGCCGCCCTGGAACTGGTAGTAGTCGTTGGAATCGAGGATGTCGTGCTCGCGGTTGTCCTGGTTATGCAGCACCGCCTGCAGCTGCTCCAGGCGTTCGGCGAACTGCGCGCGTGCCGGCGTGCCCTCGCTGCCCTTGCCGTAGGCGTAGCCGCCCCAGTTGAGGTAGACCTCAGCCAGATCGGCGCGGCTCTGCCACAGGCGCTCCTCGATGGCGTTCTGCACCCCGGCGCCGTAGGCACCGGGCTTGGCGCCGAAGATGCGCCAGCCGGCCTGGCGTCGCGCCTCCTGTTCATCCAGGCCGCCGTCCTGCAGCGCCAGCATGTCTTGCCAGACTCGCGCCGATAGCGGGTTCAGCTCCGCCGGTTCGTCCAGCTCGGCCACCGCCTGCACAGCGTCGTCGAACAGGCGAATCAGGTTGGCGAAGGCATCGCGGAAGAACCCGGACACGCGCAGGGTCACGTCGACCCGCGGGCGGCCGAGCTGCTCCAGCGGCAGCACTTCGAAACGTTCGACCCGCTGGCTACCGGCCTGCCACACCGGGCGCACGCCCATCAGGGCCAGGGCCTGAGCGATATCGTCGCCGCCGGTGCGCATGGTCGCCGTGCCCCACACCGACAAGCCGAGCTGGCGCAGGTGGTCGCCTTCGTCCTGCAGATGGCGTTCGAGCAGGCGCTCGGTGGCCTGCACGCCGAGGCGCCAGGCAGTCGGCGTGGGTAAGTTGCGCACATCCACGGAGAAGAAATTGCGCCCGGTCGGCAGCACGTCGAGACGCCCGCGACTCGGCGCGCCACTGGGACCAGCGGGCACGAAGCGGCCGTCCAGAGCGGCCAGCAAGCCGTGCATTTCCGCTGGACCGCAGGCATCCAGCAGCGGCGCGATCTGCCCGCGCAGGCTGTGCAGCACGGCGTCGCTGGCCAGGCCAACAGCTGCACAATCCGTCCCGTCGATCAAACGCAGGCCAAGCAGCTCCAGGCGCTCGCGGGTATCGCCGCAGCTGCGCCAGGATTCGGCGCTCTGGCGCTCCAGTAACGAGGGACGCGGCCCGTTCCAGGGCGCGGCCATATCGCAGTCGAGCGGATCGAAGCCCAGTTCCAGATCGCGACTCAGGGCACGCAGCAGGCTGGCATTGCCGCCCTGGCCGTCACCACGCGGGATACGCAGCAGCGCCAGCAAAGTGTCGCGGCGCAGTTGCCCGGCCGGCGACTCACCGAACACATGCAGGCCATCGCGGATCTGCGATTCCTTGAGGTCGCACAGGTAGGCGTCGAGCTGCGGCAGCCAGCTGGCCGGGTCGTCATTGAGCTGCAGGCCCAGTTCGCGATCCAGGCTGGCCTCGCGCACTTTGAGCAGGATCTCGCCGCGCAGCTCGGCGGCGCGGCGCAGGTCGAGCTGGCTGGCGTCGTAGTACTCGTCGGCCAGGCGCTCCAGATCGCGCAGCGGGCCGTAGCTTTCGGCGCGGGTCAGCGGCGGCATCAGGTGGTCGATGATCACCGCCTGGGTACGCCGCTTGGCCTGGGCGCCCTCGCCCGGGTCGTTGACGATAAAGGGATAGATATTCGGCAGCGGGCCGAGGATCGCTGTCGGCCAGCAGCTTTCGGACAGGCCGACGCTCTTGCCCGGCAGCCACTCCAGGTTGCCGTGCTTGCCGACATGGATCAGCGCATTGGCGGCGAACACCTGGCGCAGCCAGAAATAGAACGCCAGGTAGCCATGCGGCGGTACCAGATCGGGATCGTGATAGACCGCTGCGGCGTCCACCTGATAACCGCGCGCCGGCTGGATGCCAACAAAGGTCAGGCCGAAACGCAGGCCGGCGATCATCAGGCGGCCACTGCGGAACATCGGATCGTTTTCCGGCGCGCCCCAGCGCTCCAGCACGGCCTGCTGGTTGGCCTCAGGCAGTGCGGCGAAGAAGCGCCGGTAATCGTCCAGCGCCAGGCTCTGCGTACAAGGACGCAAGTCGAGGTTATCCAGATCATTGGTCACCCCGCCGAGCAGCTGGTGGATCAGTGCGGTGCCGCTATCCGGCAGGCCTTCAACCGGATAGCCCTGCTGTTCGAGGGCACGGAGGATATTCAACGCTGCCGCCGGGGTATCCAGGCCGACGCCGTTGCCGATACGGCCATCGCGGGTCGGGTAGTTGGCCAGCACCAGGGCGATGCGCTTGTCCGCCGCCGGCGTGCGCTGCAACTGGCACCAGCGCCACGCCAGCCCGGCGACGAAGTCCATGCCCGGCACATGCGCGCGGTAGCAGACCACATCGCTCTGGCTGCGCTCGCTGCGCCAGGCCAGGCCCTTGAAGCTGACCGGCCGGGTAATCAGGCGACCGTCCAGCTCCGGTAGGGCGATATGCATGGCCAGGTCACGCGGGCCGAGGCCCTGCGCGCTGGCTTGCCACTGCTCTTCGCTGTCCAGCGCGCAGAGCGCCTGCAGCACCGGGATATCGCGGCGGAACGGCCGCTCCTGTGGCGCCTCCGGGTTGGACTGGGCGAAGCCGGTGGTGTTGAGAATCACGCTGGCACCCGCCTCGTCCAGCCAAGCTTCGACCTGCTCCAGGCAGGCCGCCTCCTTGAGGCTGGCCACGGCGATCGGCAGCGGATTGAGGCCCTGCGCCTGCAAGCGCTGGCAGAAGGTGTCGACGAAGGCAGTGTTCGCCGCCTGCACATGGGTGCGGTAGAACAGCAGCGCCGCCACCGGCTGCCCGGCCTGCCACTCAGTACGCCAGTCGTCCAGGCTCGCGTGACCGAGCCGCGGGTGATAGATCAGGCTGCGCGGCAGGGCCTTGGGCTCGCTCCAGACGTAGTCGCGGCCCAGCCACTGACTGGCGATGCAGTGCAGCAGCTGTCGCGCATTGTCCGCGCCGCCCTGACGCAGGTACTGCCACAGGCGCTGACTGTCGTCCGCCGGCACATTGCCCAGGCCCGTCAGCTCGGGATCGGGACTGTCGTCGCCGGGCACCAGGATCAGCCTGGCGCCCTGCCCGGCCAGTTCGACCAGACGCTCAATGCCGTAACGCCAGTAGCTGACGCCGCCATGCACCGAGATCAGGATGACCTTGGCGTGGCGCAGCACCTGCTCGACGTAGAAATCCACCGAAGCGTGGTTGGGCAGCTGCGCCGGGCTGGCCAGGCGCAGACTGGGAAAATCCTCGGGCAGGCTGCGCGCCACCTCGGCCAGCAACGACAGGTGCGAGTCACCGGTGCACAGGATCACCAGCTCGGCCGGGGTCTGGCCAAGGTCGGCGATGCTGTCAGTCGGCAGCGCGACGCCGGGCTGGGTGCGCAGCAGGTGCATGGGTCAGCGCTCCCCGCCGATAGACGCACCCTCACCCCCGGCCCCTCTCCCGTAGGGAGAGGGGAGAAAAGCAGCACAGCACATCAGGCTGCGCACCGCTCCTGCCCCCTCTCCCGCTGGGAGAGGGCTGGGGTGAGGGAGTCGGGCGATCACGCCAGTGCTGCCTGCAGCTGTTCCTCAATGGCGGACTGGTCCAGCTCCTGACCGATCACCACCAGCCGGCTGATACGGCTTTCATCGGCCTGCCAGGCGCGGTCGAAATGCTTGTCGAAACGCTGGCCAACGCCCTGCACCAGCAGGCGCATGGGCTTGCCCGGGATCGCCGCGAAGCCCTTGATGCGCAGGATGCCGTGTTTGGCCACAACGTCTTTCAGCGCTTGCAGCAGGCGGCCCTCTTCCGCTTCAGGCAGGTCGACGGAGAAGGAGTCGAACTCGTCGTGGTCATGATCCTCGTCTTCATCGTCGTGGTGGGTACGGCGGCTATCGATATGCAGCTCGGTCTCGCTGTTCAGGCCCAGCAGCACGTCCAGCGGCAGCTCGCCGCCCTGCGCCTCGATCACCTTGACCGCTTCCGGCAGCTCTTCCGCCACTTCGGCACGGACTGCCGCCAGGGCTGCGGCATCCAGCAAGTCGGTCTTGTTGAGGATCACCAGATCGGCGCTGGCCAGCTGGTCGGCGAACAACTCGTGCAGCGGCGATTCGTGGTCCAGGTTCGGGTCCTGTTTGCGCAGGGCGTCGACCTGATCAGGGAAGGCGGCGAAGGTGCCGGCGGCCACGGCCGGGCTGTCGACCACGGTGATCACCGAGTCGACGGTGCAGGCGTTGCGGATTTCCGGCCAGTTGAAGGCCTGCACCAGTGGTTTGGGCAGGGCCAGGCCGGAGGTTTCGATGAGGATATGGTCGAAGTCGCCACGACGCGCCACCAGCTCGCGCATCACCGGGAAGAACTCTTCCTGCACGGTGCAGCACACGCAGCCGTTGGCCAGTTCGTAGACGCGGCCAGCGGCCTCTTCCTCGCTGCAGCCGATGGCGCATTGCTGGAGGATGGCGCCGTCGATGCCCAGCTCGCCGAACTCGTTGACGATCACCGCAATGCGGCGGCCTTCGGCATTGCCAAGCATGTGACGCAGCAGCGTGGTTTTACCGGCGCCGAGGAAGCCGGTGACGATGGTGACGGGGAGTTTGGCCAGCGTTTTCATGGAGAGCCCTGTGCGGATCGAGGCGAATCGAAACGGCGGGCAGGTGCGACGCGTGCAGCGAACCTTGCGGGCTCGCGTCAGCCGTGCGCCACCGGATCACCCCGCCCGGTTGTCGTGAATGCAGTTCGAAGGCAGGTCTCCTGGCTCACGACCCGGCCCATCCCTAGTCGGGGTGGCCCTCTCTTCGCCTTCCCGCACGTGGCAGTGGCTCAGGAAGAGATCAAGTCGCTTACAGTTGCGGGGGCAGCCGCGGCATCGAACCGCGTTCCCTCTTAGCTCTGGCGCCGACTCGGCGCAGAGAACCTCGAAGCGGCAAGGCTACGCAGTGCCTGCCCGGGGGTCAATTCGCGGCATGCAAAAGCCTGCTCGGCCTGTCGCCGAAGTTGACGCCCGGCCGCGCTTCGTGATGTCCTAGAAAGGCTGTTTCAGGTGTCTTGCGCCGTCGTGCGCAAGGTGAAACGGGAAGTCGGTGCGCCTTGTCTCGATCCGAGCAGGCTAGTCCGACGCTGCCCCCGCAACGGTAAGCGAACGATGGGATCGATAACCACTGTGCCTCGGCATGGGAAGGTCAGACCCATAGCACTGTGCCCAACAGTCGTCGCAAGCCCGGAGACCGGCCTGAAGCCTTACAGTTTGGCAAACCCGCGGTGGGCGGGCGCAAGCCGGAAGTCGTGTGCATTCGCCCGCGGCTCCTCGTGCGTTCCCTTCTGCTACGTCTTCATTTCCAGTTCAGAGGGAACGGTCATGTCCAGTAGCACCCTTACACATTCTGCCGAAGCCAGTACGTCGCTGGCCCAGCGCCTGCTCCTGGCCATCGGTGCCGGCCTGCTAGGCGCCCTGCTGGTGTACTTCGCCGGCTTCTCGCATATCGAGGCGGTGCACAACGCCGCCCATGATACCCGCCACAGCGCCGCCTTCCCCTGCCACTGAGAGCCTTGCCATGATGATGCGTATCGCGCAGACGGCAGGCTTCGCCGGCTTGCTGGCTGCCCTGCTGCTGACCCTGCTGCAAAGCTTCTGGGTCGCCCCGCTGATTATCCAAGCCGAGACCTACGAGAACAGCGAACCGGCCACCGAACAGGTTGCCGAACACAGCCATGAGGCCGGCGCAGCCGCCCACAGCCACGAACACAGCGACGAAGCCTGGGCGCCGGAAGATGGCTGGCAGCGCGTGCTGTCCACCACCGGTGGCAACCTGGTAGTCGCCGTCGGCTTCGCCCTGATGCTGGCGGGCCTGTACACCCTGCGCACCCCAGGACGTACCCGTGACGGGCTGTTCTGGGGCCTGGCCGGCTTCGCCACCTTCAGTCTGGCGCCTTCGCTCGGCCTGCCGCCGGAGTTGCCGGGTACCGCCGCAGCCGACCTGGCCCTGCGTCAGTACTGGTGGATCGGCACCGCCTCCGCCACTGCAGTGGGCCTGGCGCTGATCGCCTTCGGTCGCCACTGGGCGTTGAAAGTCGCCGGCCTGGTTCTGCTGGTGCTCCCCCACGTGATCGGCGCACCGCAGCCCGAGGTGCACTCGAGCCTGGCGCCGGAAGCGCTGGAACAGCAGTTCATCTGGGCTTCGCTGATCACCAATGCGCTGTTCTGGGCAGCTCTCGGCCTGATCTCCACCTGGCTCTACCGCCGCGGCTCGCGCTCGCTGGCCGAGTGACAGACACCGGCACCGCCGGTAGCCTGCCAACCCGCTGACGGTACTGCCGCCAGCGGGTTTTTCGTTTCAGTCCAAACGGTATCGCGCATGCCCAGCACTCCCGCCCATATCGCCGGCCTCGGTTGCCGCCGTGGCTGCTCCGCCGCCGAACTGCGCGAGCTGCTGCATGCCACCCTGGCCGCCCACGGTCTGGACTGGGCGGACCTGGTAGGCCTGGCAAGCATCGAGCACAAGCGTGAGGAGCCCGGGCTGCTTGCTCTGGCACACGAGCTGCAACTGCCGCTGAGCTTTTTCAGCGCCGAGCAACTGGCGCCCTGGCAACAACGCCTGAGCCAGCCCTCCGCCGCCGCCCTGCGCGCTACCGGCAGCGCTGGAGTCGCCGAGGCCTGCGCCCTGGCCCTGGCCGAAAGCGGTGCCCGCCGAGCAGAACTGCTCGCCACCAAACAGCGCAGCGCCAATGCCACGGCGGCACTGGCGCGCATCCTTGAGGAACAGCCATGACCGTCTACTTCATCGGCGCCGGCCCCGGCGATCCGGAACTGATCACCGTCAAAGGTCAGCGCCTGCTGCGCAGCTGCCCGGTGATCCTGTATGCCGGCTCACTGGTGCCCCAGGCCGTGCTGGACGGGCATAGCGCGCACAGCGTGGTGAACACCGCCGAGTTGCACCTGGACGAAATCGTCGAGCTGATCAGCGCCGCCCACGCTCAGGGCCAGGACGTTGCCCGCGTGCACTCCGGCGACCCTTCGCTGTATGGCGCCATCGGCGAGCAGATCCGCCACCTGCGCCGCCTGGATATCCCCTTCGAGATCATCCCCGGCGTTACCGCCGTCGCCGCCTGCGCCGCCCTGCTGGAAAGCGAGCTGACCCTGCCGCAGGTATCGCAGACGGTGATCCTCACCCGCTTCGCCAGCAAATCGCCGATGCCGCCCGGCGAAGAACTGCATGACCTGGCCCGCCACCGTGCAACCATGGCCATCCACCTGGGCGTCCATCATCTGGGGAAAATCGTCGGGGAATTGCTGCCGCACTACGGTGCTGACTGCCCGATCGCAGTGATTCACCGCGCCAGCTGGCCGGATCAGGACTGGGTCAGCGGCACGCTGCGCGATATCGAAGAGCAAGTACGCGCCAAGGGCTTCCGCCGCACCGCGCTGATCATCATCGGCCGCGTACTCGGCGCCGAAGACTTCGCCAACTCGGCCCTCTACAACCAGGCCACCCAACACCTGTTCAGACCGGCAGGCGCCGCAGACAGTACAGACTCAGACTGATCTTGCCGCGATTGTCGGCAATGGCGATTTCCGCGCCCTGCTGGCGCAGATGCGGGTTAATCTCGCTGGCGAACAGCTCCTGGCAAAACTGCGCATAAGGCACCTGCTCGGCGCCCTGGAGCCGGCCTGTCAGCCAGGCATGCAGGGCCGGCAAAGTGAAGCGCCACTCCCCCTCCGTGCAGGCGAAACCCTGCTCCCTGAGCAGCGCGATGAGCGCAGCATCACCGGCCAGCACCAGGCCGCAGCACTCCAGAAACAACTCAACCCGCTGAGACATCGCTCGCTCATCCACGCCCGCCAACCGGGCCGCTCGCACTTTACCGGTGCCAGCCCGGGGATGAAACCGCCAGCGCCATAATCAGCGGACAAGAAAAAGCCCGCAGTGAGCGGGCTTTTTCGATGGGTGCTAATCCTTTAGCTGGCCTCGATCATCTGCCGGAGCTTGTGAAAATTTCGTGAAAGACCTGAGATAACAGAACAAAGAAAAGCAGGCATAAAAAAACCGGCTGTAAGCCGGAATTCTTGACTGCCAAGGACAAGTGCCATGAGCGCCTGCCCGATAAATGGTGCCCGAACCCGGACTCGAACCGGGATACCTTTACAGGTGAGAGATTTTAAGTCTCCTGCGTCTACCGATTTCGCCATTCGGGCGGTAGCGCTAAAAAGCGAGGCTGGACTATATACAGCCCAGGCGACGCCGGCAAGGCAGCCGCTCTTTACCCGCAGCAAAGAAAAAGCCCCGTAAATCAAAGATCTACAGGGCTTTTCTATACTGGAGGCCGATACCGGAATCGAACCGATGTACGCGGATTTGCAATCCGCTGCATAACCACTCTGCTAATCGGCCTCAAACGAAGACGCCGCAAAAAGCGGCGTCAACGTCAACAAACTGGAGCGGGAAACGAGACTCGAACTCGCGACCCCGACCTTGGCAAGGTCGTGCTCTACCAACTGAGCTATTCCCGCGTCTTGGTGACGGGCGCCATTCTATATCTTCAGAACGCCACGTCAACCCCTTGATTCAAAAAACTTATTTCTTTTCCGAGCCGCTGCTCAGATGCGGCCAGGCCGCCAGCAGGTACTGGATCATCGACCACAGGGTCAGGCCGGCAGCGATGATCAGCAGCGCATAACCCAGGCCGACCCAAAGGGTCAGTTGCGGCGGGTTGGCCAGCAGGATGACCAGAGCCACCATCTGTGCGGCAGTCTTCCACTTGCCCAACTGGGATACGGCGACATGGGCACGCGCACCCAGCTCGGCCATCCACTCGCGCAACGCCGAGACGACAATCTCACGACCGATAATGATGGCCGCCGGCAGGGTCAGCCACAGATTGGCGTGCTCCTCCACCAGCAGTACCAGGGCCACGGCCACCATCAGTTTGTCCGCCACCGGGTCGAGGAAGGCGCCCAGCGGGGTGCTTTGCTCCCAGCGCCGAGCCAGATAACCATCAAACCAGTCGGTGATCGCGGCCAAGGAAAAGATCGCGCTGGTTGCCAGGTAGCTCCAGGAAAACGGCAGGTAGAAGAACAGGATGATGACCGGGATCAGGGCAACGCGCAGAACGGTGAGCAAATTCGGAATGTTCATCAGGACTACTGGCCAGCAAAGTGAGCGGGCATTCTACTCGCTGTGCAGGGCGGCATAAATCGACTCGGCGAGCTTTTTGCTGATCCCCGGCGCCTTGGCGATTTCATCGATGCTGGCGCGATTGAGTTCCTGCAGTCCGCCGAAGTGCTTGAGCAGCTCGCGCCGCCGCTTGGGCCCGATACCGGCCACATCCTCCAGACTGGAGGTACGCCGCGCCTTGCCGCGCCGCGCGCGGTGCCCAGTGATGGCGAAGCGATGCGCTTCGTCGCGGATCTGCTGGATCAGGTGCAGCGCGGGCGAGTCCGCCGGCAAGGTGAATTCGTTCTCGGCATCATTGAGGTAGAGCAGCTCCATGCCCGGCTTGCGCGTCACGCCCTTAGCCACGCCGAGCAGGATCAATTCGGGCACCGCCAGCTCCTGCAGTACCTCGCGAGCCATGGCCATCTGCCCCTTACCGCCATCGACCAGCAGGATGTCCGGCAACTTGCCCTCGCCCTCCTTGAGCTTACTGAAGCGCCGGGTCAGGGCCTGGTGCATCGCCGCGTAGTCGTCACCCGCGGTCACGCCCTCGATGTTGTAGCGGCGGTAATCAGACTTGAGCGGACCTTCCGGGCCGAACACCACGCAGGACGCCACGGTCGCCTCGCCACTGGAGTGGCTGATGTCGTAACACTCCAGGCGCTGCGGCGGCTCATCCAGATCCAGCGCCTCGGCCAGCGCCTCGAAACGTGCGGCGACATGCTGACGATTGGCCAGGCGCGCGCCCAGGGCCTGTTCGGCGTTGGTCACCGCCAACTGCTGCCAGCGTGCCCGGGTGCCGCGCACGCGGTGGCTGATGGCCAGTTCGCGCCCGCGCAGCTCGGCCAGGGCCGCCGCCAGGGTTGGCATATCCTCGTGCAACACGTTGACGATCAGTTCGCTGGGCAGATCGCGCTCGTGGCTGCTCAGGTAGTACTGGGCGAGGAAGGCCGCCAGCACGGCGCCACTCTCCTCCTCGATCCCCACCTGCGGAAAGAAGTTCTTGCTGCCCAGCACCCGTCCGCCGCGCACGCTGATCAGGTGCACGCAGGCGCCGCCCGGATTGACCATGGCCGCGACCACATCGACATCGCCAGTCCCGCCTTCCATGCTCTGCTGGTCCTGCACCCGGCGCAGCAGCGCGATCTGGTCACGCAACTCGGCGGCGCGCTCGAACTCCAGGCTCATCGCCGCCTTTTCCATGGCGCTGGACAGTTCGTCGGTCAGCGCACTGCTGCGCCCCTCGAGGAACATCACCGAGTGACGCACGTCCTCGGCATATTCCTGCGGCTCGACCAGACCCACACAGGGCCCCTTGCAGCGTTTGATCTGGTACTGCAGGCACGGGCGCGTGCGGTTCTTGAAGTAGCTATCCTCACACTGGCGCACCAGGAAGGTCTTCTGCAGCAGATTGAGGCTTTCGCGGATCGCCCCGGCGCTGGGGTAAGGGCCGAAGTAGCGCCCCTTCTCTTTCTTCGCCCCGCGATGAATGCCCAGGCGCGGAAAGTCGCCGTCGGAGAGCAGCACGTAGGGATAGGATTTGTCGTCGCGCAGCAGGATGTTGTACGGCGGGCGCCACTGCTTGATCAGCGTCTGCTCGAGCAGCAGCGCCTCGGTTTCGTTGGCGACAATGGTGGTTTCGATCTGCGCGATGCGCGCCACCAGGGCTGCAGTCTTGGGCGCCAGGCCGGTCTTGCGGAAGTAGCTGGCCAGGCGCTTCTTCAGGTTCGAGGCCTTGCCGACATACAGTAGTTTGGCTTCGCCATCGAACATCCGGTACACGCCCGGCCGGCCGCTACAGGTAGCGAGGAATGCACTCGGGTCGAAAGGTACGGCGGGACTGGCAGCGGTCATCGGTGGCGACAGTGGCAATGGCTGGAGAGCAGCAGTTTACGTGCGTGACGCGCCCTGCCGAAGCCATTTCTGTACAGACGATCAGCTGATGGCATCGACCATGCCATGGCGCACGGCCAGCAAGGCCAGCTCCACGTCACTGGTGATCGAGAGCTTCTCGTAGATGCGGTAGCGGTAGGTGTTGACCGTCTTGGGCGACAGGCACAGCTTGTCGGAGATGGTCTGCACCTTCTGGCAGTTGGCGATCATCAGGGCGATCTGGATTTCCCGCTCGGAAAGCAGATCGAACGGCGAGCCGCTGTTGTTCGGCTGGAAGGACTTCAGCGCCAGCTGCTGGGCAATCTGCGAGCTGATATAGCGCTGCCCGGCAAAGGCCATGCGGATGGCCTGCACCATCTCTTCCAGCGCCGCGCCCTTGGTCAGGTAACCGGCAGCACCGGCCTGCAGCAGACGCGTCGGGAACAGATCGTCCTCGCAGGCCGTCACGGCGATGACTTTCAGGTCGGGGTAGCTGCGCAGCAGCTTGCGCGTGGCTTCGAGGCCGCCGATGCCAGGCATCTTGACGTCCATCAGGACTACATCCGGGCGGAGCTCGCGAACCCGCTTCAGCGCTTCTTCACCGGAATCCGCCTGCCCGATCACCTGCAGGCCGTCGATGTCGGCCAGCATGCGGGTAATACCTGTTCGAACCAGATCGTGGTCGTCGACCACTAGCACCTTAATCAAGCGACACCTCGCTGCATCAAACACGCCGCTTTTCGCGGTCTTTTGGGCGTGCAGTCAATCTGTGAAGGCTTTCACGAACCTAGCTTGGCGTAAATCCGTCAAATAGCAAACGCCAGAAAACTGTGCTTGGCAATCACTGTGAAACTAAGGGCAAAGATGGCGGAAGCGGTGAGATTCGAACTCACGGAAGAGTTTCCCCTTCGACGGTTTTCAAGACCGTTGCATTCAACCGCTCTGCCACGCTTCCGGCGTAAGTGCGGGCGGCAATCTTACCCGAACGCAACACACTGTCAAACTCTCGGGATTGGCAGCCAGGAAGCCTCTGTTATGATCAGAGCAGACCGCAATCACGGACACTTTCGCCCATTACAGGAGTGATGCCATGCACGAGCAAGATTACGCCCTCGCCCAGGAGCAGAGCAGCCAGCTGGAAGTCAGCAAGGTTCTGCGCAATACCTACGGTCTGCTGGCCCTGACCCTGGCCTTCAGCGGTTTGGTCGCCTTCGTTTCGCAGCAGATGCACCTGCCCTACCCCAACATTTTCATCCTGCTGATCGGCTTCT
>JBOFCR010000051.1:0-6596 GCA_051646165.1 Pseudomonas sp.
CTCCTGCTTGCTGTGGTGACAGAAGCACTCAGTCAGGGGAGGAATCAACCAGTCGCTGCGGACGATAGTGAAGCGTCTTGATAAGGCTTGTTGCTACGCAGTCCGACGGTTGTGCATCTCCACCCTACACGTATCGCTAAAATCGGGTGCCGCTCGCAGAATCCGCAGCGGGTTGGCATTTACCGCAAGCTCCCTTGGGAGGCTTGCGCGTCTATGGCTCTAGGCTTTGTTTCCGGGGCTTCTCGCGCTCTTGTGCGGCGAAGGTCCCGTCGGACGGCCTCACGTCCTGAAAGGGTTGCGCTCGGCAGGGATGGCTGTGTTGTCGATCATCCACTGACCGGGCCGCTTTTGGCGGCGTTCGCGACTATATCAGTAATGATTAAGTGCTTCAATTCCATAAAAAATTGTTATGATCGCGGCCATGACTACTGATAATTCTCCAACCTCCGGCGTCCAGCTGCTTGAGGTTGCGCCGGAGCTTGCCGGTCAGCGCATCGATAATTTTCTGCTTGCCCGCCTCAAGGGTGTGCCGAAAACCCTGATCTACCGCATCCTGCGCAAGGGTGAGGTGCGGGTGAACAAGGGGCGGATCAAGCCCGAGTACAAATTGCAGGCGGGTGACATTGTGCGGGTTCCGCCGCTGCGCCTGGCTGAGCGCGACGAGCCGGCGCCGCTGGCGCAGAGCCTGCTCGAGCGCCTGGAGGCGGCCATCGTCTTTGAAGACAAGGCGCTGATCGTGTTGAACAAGCCGGCCGGCATCGCCGTGCATGGTGGTAGCGGCCTCAACTACGGGGTGATCGAGGCCTTCCGCCAGCTGCGTCCGGATTGCAAGGATATCGAGCTGGTGCATCGCCTGGATCGGGATACCTCGGGCCTGCTGATGATCGCCAAGAAGCGCAGCATGCTGCGGCACTTGCACGAGGCGTTGCGTGGTGATGGTGTCGACAAGCGCTACATGGCGCTGGTGCGTGGCAGCTGGCCGACGGCGAAGAAGAAGATCAGTGCGCCGCTGCTGAAGAACAATCTGCGTTCCGGCGAGCGCATGGTCGAGGTCAATCCTGAGGGTAAGGAGGCTTTGACCGTGTTCCGCGTGCTGCGTCGCTTCGGCGAGTTCGCCACCCTGGTCGAGGCCTGCCCGATCACTGGGCGCACCCATCAGATTCGCGTGCATGCCAAGCATGCCGGGCACTCGATTGCTGGTGATAGCAAGTACGGCGATGACGAGTTCACTCGCGAAGTGCGCGACCTGGGTGGCAAGCGCCTGTTCCTGCATGCCTATGCGCTGAAGGTGACGCTGCCGGATGGCCAGGTTCTGCAGGTCGAGGCGCCGGTGGATCAGATGTGGGCGCAGACCCTGGAGCGTCTGGGTGCGTGATTATCGCCTGCTGATTTTCGACTGGGATGGCACGCTGGTGGATTCCATCGGTCGTATCGTCGCGGCCATGCATTTGGCCTCTGCTATCTGCGCTCTGCCGCGCCTCGATGATGAGGCGGTCAAGGGCATCATCGGGCTGGCCTTGCCGGAGGCGATTGCCCAGCTGTACCCCGATCTGAATGATCCGCTGCTGAGTGAGCGCTTCCGGCTGGCTTATAGCGAGCAGTACCTGCTGCTGGAGCGTGAGCCGTCGCCGTTGTTTGCCGGCGTGGCCGAGTCGCTCGAGGCGTTCCGGGCTCAGGGTTATCACTTGGCGGTGGCTACCGGCAAGAGTCGGCATGGTCTGCAGCGCGTGCTGGAAGGGCGTGGCTGGGTAGACTATTTCGATATCACCCGCTGCGCCGACGAGACGGCCAGCAAGCCGCATCCGCTGATGCTGCAGGAGATCCTGGCGCATTTCCGTCTGGCGCCGGAACAGGCGCTGATGGTCGGTGACTCGGTGTTCGACCTGCAGATGGCGCGCAATGCCGGTATGGACTCGGTGGCGGTGGGTTTCGGTGCGCAGTCGCTGGAAAGCCTCCGGGTCTGTGGTCCGCGCCTGGCAATCAATGAATTTTCCGAGTTGCGCGCCTGGCTTGAGTCGTGCGCGCATGCAGAGACCAGCGAGGAGGGCGAGTATGTCGGATGAGATAAAGGTGTCGGCTGACGACAAGAGCTGGCAGTTGCTGGAGAAGGCGCTGCTGGTGGGTGTGCAGGAGCAGCGGCGTTCGCGGCGCTGGGGGATCTTCTTCAAGCTGCTGGCGTTCATCTATCTGTTTGGTGCGCTGGCGCTGTTCATGCCGGGCCTGGATCTGAAGAAAAGCGCAGCGGCGGGCTCCGAGCATACGGCGCTGGTCGAGGTGCGCGGCATGATCATGGCGGACGAGGAGGCCAGTGCCGACAACATCGTCGGCAGTCTGCGCGCCGCGTTCGAGGACGAGAAAACCAAGGGTGTGGTCCTGCGCATCAATAGTCCGGGCGGCAGTCCGGTGCAGTCGGGCTATATCTATGACGAGATCAAGCGTCTGCGTGGCGAGCATCCGGACGTCAAGGTCTATGCGGTGATCACCGACCTGGGGGCTTCCGGTGCCTACTACATTGCCAGTGCGGCCGATCAGATCTATGCCGACAAGGCCAGTCTGGTCGGTTCGATCGGTGTGACTGCGGCGACTTTCGGCTTTGTCGGGGTGATGGATAAGGTCGGGGTCGATCGCCGGGTCTATACCTCCGGTGAGCACAAGGCCTTCCTCGATCCGTTCCAGCCGCAGAAGGCGGAAGAAACCCGGTTCTGGCAGAGCGTGCTGGAGACCACTCACAAGCAGTTCATCGACAGCGTGAAGAAGGGGCGCGGCGAGCGGCTCAAGTCGGCCGAGCATCCCGAGTTGTTCTCCGGGTTGATCTGGTCGGGTGAGCAGGCGCTGGAGTTGGGGTTGGTCGATGCGCTGGGCAGTTCCAGCTATGTGGCGCGCGAGGTGATCGGTGCCAAGGAAATCGTCGATTACACGCGTCAGGAAAGTCCGCTGGATCGCTTCGCCAAGAAGCTGGGCGCCAGTGTGGCTGAGCGTGTGTCGATCTGGATGGGTTTCCAGGGGCCGGCGCTGCGCTGAGCTGATTGGCTGCAAGAAAAGCCCGGTTCGCCGGGCTTCTTCATTTATATGGGGGCTCGGGTCAGGGGATCTGTACGCCCTGGGCATTGAGCATGCTGACCAGGCGGATCAGTGGCAGGCCGATCAGGCTGGTGGCATCTTCGCCTTCCGTGGCGCGAAATAGGCTGACGCCCAGGCCTTCGGCCTTGAAGCTGCCGGCGCAGTCATAAGGCTGCTCGGCCTCCAGATAACGGTCGATCTGCTCTTCGCTCAGCTGGCGAAAATGTACGGTGAAGGCGATGGCGTCCACCTGGCAGTCGCCACTGGTGCTGTTGAGTACGGCCAGGCCGGTGAGGAAGGTCACGCTGGCGCCGCTGGCGGCCTGCAGCTGTAGGCGGGCGCGGGCGAAGTCGTGGGGTTTGCCGAGGATCTGTTCACCGAGCATGGCAACCTGGTCCGAGCCGATGATCAGGTGGGCGGGGTGCAGCTCCGTCAGGGCGCGTGCCTTGGTTTCGGCCAGGCGGCGCACCAAGGCTTCGGCGCTTTCGCGCGGGTGCGGCGTTTCGTCGATGGCCGGTGCGCTCCAGGTAAACGGCTGGCGCAGGCGGGTGAGCAGTTCCCGGCGGTAGGGCGAGCTTGAGGCAAGCACCAGAGGCAGCATGAGCTTCTCCTGTTTGAGGGCGGCGGATTCTAGCGATTGCATCAGGCGACGGACAGGCCCGAATTTCCTTTGACAGGGGTAGGGTGCATCCCTAGAATGTCGCGCCTATGTTGAATGGACCGATCCCACCTCACGTTGATCCGCGCAAACTCGCTGATCGCGGCGCCACCCTCGAAGGGTCGATGCCGCTGGCAAGTTTCGAGCGTCTCTGTGATCCGCTTGCTGACAATGTCGGCACGGTACACGCGAAGCTGGCCTTCGTGCGTGGTGAGCGGCGCGCTGTGAGTATTCATAGCGAGTTGCGGGTTGAGGTCAAGATGATTTGCCAGCGTTGTCTGGAACTGGTCGTGCTGCCGATCCAAAGCGAGTGTGATTACGCTGTGGTGAAGGAGGGCGCGGATACCCAGTCGCTGCCCAAGGGCTATGACGTGCTGGAAGTGGGTGAGGATCCATTGGATCTGATGGCGTTGGTCGAAGATGAGCTGTTGCTCGCTCTGCCCATCGTTCCAACCCATGCCCATGAAGATTGCCAGCAGCCGGCTGGGCTTGAAGAGCCTGAACCGAGCGAGAACGGGGAGACGCGGTCCAACCCGTTCAGTGTATTGGCGCAGTTAAAGCGTGACCCAAACGTTTAGGAGTTAATCAGTTATGGCTGTTCAGCAGAACAAAAAATCCCGCTCTGCCCGCGACATGCGTCGTTCCCACGATGCTCTCGAGGCCAGCACCCTGTCCGTCGAGAAGACCACCGGTGAAGTTCACCTGCGTCACCACGTATCTCCGGAAGGCGTATACCGTGGTCGCAAAGTGATCGACAAGGGCGCCGACGAGTAATCCTTGTCTGCTCCGCTGATCGCGATCGATGCAATGGGTGGGGACTTCGGTCCCCACTGCATTGTTCCAGCCAGCGTCGCCTGTCTGGCCGAGTTCCCCTCGCTTCACCTGGTCCTTGTCGGCCAAGCCCCCATCCTTGAAGAATTGATTGCACGCCATCCCGGTGTCGATCGCGCACGTCTGCAGGTTGAGCATGCCAGTGAAGTGATTGGCATGGACGAGCGACCTTCCCAGGCTCTGCGCGGCAAGCCGGATGCTTCCATGCGCGTGGCGCTGGAGCTGGTGCGCAGCGGTCGGGCCAAGGCTTGCGTCAGTGCCGGTAATACCGGTGCGCTGATGGCGCTTTCCCGTTATGTGCTGAAAACCCTGCCGGGTATTGATCGGCCGGCGATGGTCAGTGCCGTGCCGACAGCCAATGGCGTTTGTCATCTGCTCGACCTTGGTGCCAATGTCGATTGCAGTGCCGAGCATCTCTACCAGTTCGCCGTGATGGGGTCCGTGGCTGCCGAAGCGCTGGGCGTGATGCGCCCGCGTGTGGCACTGCTGAACGTCGGCATGGAGGAGATCAAGGGCAACCAGCAGGTCAAGCTGGCGGCCAGTCTCCTGCAGCAGGCGCAGGGGCTGAATTACACCGGCTTCATCGAGGGTGATGGGCTGTATCGCGGCGAGGCGGATGTAGTGGTGTGCGACGGCTTTGTCGGCAACATCCTGCTCAAGTCCAGCGAAGGCCTGGCTTCGATGATCCTGGCGCGTATCGAAGCGCTGTTCAATGAAGGGCTGGCTGCTCGCCTGATCGGCAGCATGGCCCTGCCGTTGCTGCGTCGCCTGCGCAGTGACCTGGCCCCGGCGCGACATAACGGGGCGAGCTTTCTCGGCTTGCAGGGCATCGTGGTGAAAAGCCATGGCGCCGCCGGTGTCGAGGGTTTCCAGAGCGCCATTCGTCGTGCGCTGGTCGAGGTGCGCGAGAATCTGCCGCAGCGCCTGCATGGTCGTCTCGAAGACCTGCTGCTCTAGTCTGGCGGCTGCCGTGTGTCGCTTGTCGGCGCCATCCGATTTCCGAACATCGGACAAAACCTGCGGTCTGGTCTGTGACCGCAGGTTTTTCCGTGTCATCCAATCTGCAATCCTGTGCCTGGCCCTGCCGGGTATGAAGTCCTCCAACGATCAGTAGATAAGGGAAAGTTTTGATGTCTATCTCCCTCGCATTTGTCTTCCCAGGCCAAGGTTCGCAAGCGCTCGGCATGCTGGCCGAGATTGGCGCACAGCAGCCGCTGATCCGTGACACTTTCGGCGAAGCGGCCGATACGCTTGGCTATGACCTGTGGGCGCTGACCCAGCAGGGGCCGGAAGAACAACTCAATCAGACCGACAAGACCCAGCCGGCCATCCTGGCCGCCTCCATCGCCCTGTGGCGCTTGTGGTCGGCCGAGGGCGGCAAGCAGCCGGCCTTCGTCGCCGGGCATAGCCTGGGCGAGTACTCGGCGCTGGTCGCGGCTGGCAGCATCGGCTTTGCCGAGGCAGTCAAGCTGGTCGAGCTGCGTGGTCAGCTGATGCAGCAGGCCGTGCCTGCCGGGCAGGGCGGCATGGCGGCGATCCTCGGTCTGGAAGATGCCGATGTGCTGGCGGCCTGTGCCGAAGCGGCCAATGGCGACGTGGTCAGTGCGGTGAACTTCAACGCACCGGGACAGGTGGTGATCGCCGGCAGCGCGGCTGCGGTCGGGCGCGCCATCGAGGCCTGCAAGGCGCGTGGCGCCAAGCGCGCCATGCCGCTGCCGGTCAGCGTGCCGTCGCATTGTGCGCTGATGCGTCCGGCAGCTGAGCAGTTCGCCGAAGCCGTGGCCGCGCTCGCGTGGCAAGCGCCGCAAATTGCCTTGGTGCAGAACGTCAGTGCCGCTGTACCGGCCGACCTCGATACGCTCAAGCGTGATCTGCTGGCGCAGCTCTACAGTCCGGTGCGCTGGGTTGAGAGCGTGCAGTTTCTGGCCGCGCAGGGGGTCGCTGAGCTGGTCGAATGCGGCCCGGGCAAGGTGCTGGCCGGTTTGAACAAGCGTTGCGTCAAAGGCATCAATACCCACAATCTGGAGACCCCGGACGCTTTCGCAGC
>JBOFCR010000139.1:0-3954 GCA_051646165.1 Pseudomonas sp.
GGCGCGACAACACCTACCCTGGCTGCGGCTGCGACATCCCTTCGCACCTCTATTCTTTCTCCTTCGAGCAGCGCCCGGACTGGTCGCGCAAGTACCCGCTGCAGCGCGAAATCCACCAGTACCTGCAACACTGCGTGGCGAAGTACGCACTCACCCCGCACCTGCGCCTGAACGCCGAAGTCACCCGCCTGCGCTACCTCGATACGCCACGCCTGTGGCAGGTCGAACTGGCCGATGGCCGCAGCCTGCAGGCGCGCTTCGTCATGCTCGGCAAGGGGCCGCTGCACGTACCCTCGATTCCACGCCTGCCGGGGCTGGAGCGCTTCACCGGCAAGGTGTTCCACTCCAGCCACTGGGACCACGACTACGACCTGCGCGGCAAGAAGGTCGCCTCCATTGGTACCGGCGCCAGCGCCATCCAGTACATCCCGCAGATCGCCCCGCAGGTTGCCGAGCTGTCGGTATTCCAGCGCTCGCCGGCCTGGGTGCTGCCACGCCCGGACCGGCGCATGAGCGGCCTGGAGAAACAGCTGTTCGCCCTGTTTCCGCCAGCCCTGCACCTGTACCGCCACCTGCTGTTTCGTCTGCACGAGACGCGCCTCAAGGCCATGCAGGCCGGCAGCTTCGCCAATCGCCTGGCCAGCCGCATGGCGCGCCGGCATATCGCCCGGCACATCGACTCGGCGGACAAGCGGCGCAAGCTGACCCCGGACTATGTGCTGGGCTGCAAGCGCATCCTGATCTCCAACGACTACTATCCGGCCATGGCGCGCAGCAACGTCGAGCTGATCGCCGCCGGCGTCAGCGAGGTGACCGAGCGCCACGTGATCGCCAGCGACGGCACGCGCAAGAAGGTCGACGCGATCATCTTCGGCACCGGCTTCGAGGTGATGGACGCCCTGGTGCCGCCCGGGTTCATCATCGGCCCCGGCGGCACCGACCTCGGCCAGCGCTGGCTGGACCAAGGCACCACGGCGTTTCGCGGGGTCTCAGTGCCGGACATGCCCAACCTGTTCTTGCTGATCGGACCGAACAGCGGCCTGGGGCACAACTCGATGATCCTGATGATCGAGGCGCAGATCCGCTACATCCTCAGCTGCCTGGCGCATCTGCAGCGCAACGGCCTGCACAGCCTGGTCGTACGCGACGAAGTGGCCCGCGATTACACCGAACAGCTGCAGGGCCAGCTGCAAGGTTCGGTCTGGCAATCCGGCTGCAGCAGCTGGTACCTCGACAAGGACGGCCGTAACCAGACCCTGTGGCCTTCGGCCGTGGCGACCTATCAGCAATTGATGAAGTCGCTGCCGCTGAGCAGCTATCACTGGAACTAAGCGGCACCAATGAAAAAGGCCCGTAGCAGAGCTACGGGCCTTTTTATTTACCGCCGGAACAGCTTTCGATCAGAACGGGATATCGTCGTCGAAGCTGTCGTAGTCAGCTGCCGGTTGCTGCTGCGCGGCAGGCTGCGGAGCCGGGCGTTGCTGCGGGGCGGACTGCTGCGGAGCCGGGCGCGACTGCTGCTGGCGCGGGGCGTATTCACCGCCGCCTTCGCTGTTGTTGCCACGACCGCCGAGCAGTTGCAGGGTGCCGTTCATGTCGACCACGATCTCGGTGGTGTAGCGCTTAACGCCGTCTTTTTCCCACTCGCGGGTCTGCAGACGACCTTCGATGTAGCACTGGCCACCTTTGCGCAGGTATTCACCGGCGATTTCCGCCAGCTTGCCAAAGAACACCACGCGGTGCCATTCGGTACGGTCCTGCTGCTGACCGGTCTGCTTGTCCTTCCAGCTATCGGTGGTGGCGAGGGTGATGTTGGTCACCGCATTGCCATTGGGCAGATAACGGGTTTCCGGATCGCCGCCGACGTTGCCGATCAGAATGACTTTGTTAACCCCACGGGCCATTTCGTTCTCCTAAGCTGAATGCGTATCCGCGGCATCTTCGAGCACACGCTCGAGCAACTCGCGGTCCAATTGTTGGGTGTCCACTTTGATGTACAACGCGGTCTCCTCGGCAACCACCACGGCGTCGCTGACACCGGGCACCGCGAGGAGGCGACCTACCAGTCCACTGTCTGCCAGCGCAGTTGCTACGAGCGGGCGGCGCAGACTGGTCACATAAGGCGGCTCGCGCATAGTAGCAGCTGCCAGCAGCCAAATAACCCCCAGCAACGCACAGCCGACGAACACCAGGCCGAGCCCGCCATGCTGGTACAACCAGCCACCGAGAATGCCGCCCAACGCCGCGCCGAGGAACTGGCTGGTGGAGTACACGCCCATCGCCGTGCCCTTGCCGCCGGCTGGCGCGACCTTGCTGACCAGCGACGGCAGCGAGGCTTCGAGCAGGTTGAACGCGGTGAAGAACACCACGATGCCGACCACCAACAGCTGCAGGCTGTGGCCGAACAGCCAGAAGAACAGTTCGCAGAGCAGCAGCACCAGTACCGCGCCACTGAGCACCCGCTTCATACGGCGCTTTTTCTCGGCATAGATGATGAACGGCACCATGCCGAAGAAGCCGATCAGCAGCGCACTGAGGTAGACCCACCAGTGTTCTTCCTTGGGCAGGCCGCCCTCGCTCACCAGCGCCATCGGCAAGGCGACGAAGCTGGCCATGAGGATCGCGTGCAGTACCAGAATGCCGATGTTCAGGCGCAACAGCTCGGCGTTGCGCAGCGTTGCGCCGAGCGCCTGGCGGGCCACGTTGGATTCGCGATGGGCCAGGGTGCGCGGTGCCCTGGGCACCAGCAGGGCAATGATCGCCAGGCCAAGCAGGGCCATGCCGGCGGTGACCCAGAACAGCCCGGCCAGGCCGAAGGCACGGGTCAGCAGCGGGCCGACCACCATGGCCACGGCGAACGACAGGCCGATGCTCATGCCGATCATGGCCATGGCCTTGGTCCGGTGCTGCTCGCGGGTGAGGTCGGAAAGCAGCGCCATCACTGCCGCGGAAATCGCCCCGGCGCCCTGCAGCACGCGACCGGCGATTACGCCCCAGATCGAGTCGGCATTGGCCGCCAGCACGGCGCCGGCGGCGAAGATCAGTAGCCCGACGTAGATCACCGGCAGGCGGCCGATGCGGTCGGAAAGGATACCGAAGGGAATCTGCAGTACGGCCTGGGTCAGGCCATAGGCGCCAATGGCCAGGCCGATCAGCGCCGGGGTGGCACCGGCCAGGTCCATGCCATAGGTGGCCAGCACCGGCAGGACCATGAACATACCCAGCATGCGGAAGGCAAACACCAGGGCCAGGCCACCTGCGGCGCGGGTCTCGCTGGCGCTCATGCGCTCGCTGTGCGGATCGTGCATCGGAAAACCCCATGAAAACGAGGCGGCGATTCTACCAGCCGCAGCCCGTCCGGCACAGGCGTGACGCTTTGCCGCGCAGCGGCGCGCAGCCGTATACTTGGCGGTTTCCAGGCGCCAAACGAGGCTGCTGTTCGTGGATAAGATTCTGATTCGTGGGGCCCGCACCCATAACCTGAAAAACATCGACCTGACCCTGCCGCGCGACAAGCTGATCGTGATCACCGGCCTGTCCGGCTCCGGCAAGTCGTCGCTGGCCTTCGACACGCTCTACGCCGAGGGTCAGCGCCGCTACGTCGAGTCGCTGTCGGCCTATGCCCGGCAGTTCCTGTCGATGATGGAAAAGCCCGACGTCGACACCATCGAAGGGCTGTCGCCGGCCATCTCCATCGAGCAGAAATCCACCTCGCACAATCCGCGTTCGACCGTCGGCACCATCACCGAAATCTACGACTACCTGCGTCTGCTCTACGCGCGCGTCGGCTCGCCGCGCTGTCCGGACCATCATTTCCCGCTGGAAGCGCAGACCGTCAGTCAGATGGTCGACCAGGTGATCGCGCTGGGCGACGACGCGGATACGTCGGATAGGAGCCGCGCCGAGCCGCGCTGGATGCTGCTTGCGCCGGTCGTGCGCGAGCGTAAGGGCGAG
>JBOFCR010000161.1:0-20058 GCA_051646165.1 Pseudomonas sp.
AGCTGCAACGTATCATCGGGCAAAGCGTGCCGGTCGAGCCGCCGCGCTCCAGGCTGGGCGACGCCGTGGTACTGCTCACTCACAGCCACCGTTTTGCCGGCGACAGTGGCATCGGCGAACTGGCGCGGCGGATCAACGGCGGCGACGCGCCCGGCACGCTGAACCTGCTCAAGGAAAACCGCGCCGACCTGCACTGGCAGGCGCAACCGACTCCGGCCGCCCTGCTGGATCGCCTTGATCAGGGATATCGCCCTTACCTGCAGGCCGCTCGCGCGGGCGATCCAGCCCAGGCCTTCGCCGCCTTCAACGCCTTCCGCGCCCTCACCGCCCAGCGTGAAGGGCCGTGGGGCGTCAGCGGTCTCAACGAGGCACTGGAGACGCGGATCAAACGCCGTTACAGCCTGGCCGAACGCGAGCGCTGGTACCCCGGCCGCGCGGTGATGGTGCGGCAGAACGACTATGCGCTGGGCCTGTTCAACGGCGATATCGGCCTGTGCCTGCACGGCGAGCACGGCCTGCGCGTCTACTTCGAGGGTGAGGACGGTTACCGCACCTTCGCTCCGGCGCGCCTGCCCAGCCACGACAGCGCCTTCGCCATGACCGTGCACAAGAGCCAAGGCTCGGAGTTCAGCGAAGTACTGCTGGCCCTGCCGGAACTGCCCAGCCCATTGCTGACCCGTGCGCTGTTCTACACCGGCATCACCCGCGCCAAGCATAAGGTGGAAATCTGGGGCCTGCCGGCGCGCCTGAGCGAGGCAGTAAACACCAAGGCCGAGCGCGCGGCGGGGTTGGCTGAGCGCTTGGGGGTGACGGCGCCATTGCCGGTCAGCGCACCGACTCTGGTCGCCAGCAGCCAGCTCGACCTGTTCTGATAAGCAGTAAGTGACCTGCCGCCAAGCCTGGGCAGGTCACTTGGCGAAACTCGCCTGCCCCGGTTGCATCTCCCCGCCTGCTCACGAAGAATGCGCCAAGCCCTGCCGGCCGTGGCGCCGGTGCACGATGGATTGCACGCAGATCGCAAGGAGTTGTTCATGTTCAGCCGCCTCGCCAATGTCTTCAAAGGCATCCTCTCCCTGTTCATCAAGGACCTGGAACGCAAGAACCCGGAAGCCCTGCTGGAACTGGAGCAGGAGAACCTGCGCAAGCAGATCGCCAACTTCAACCAGGGTTTGGCCGCCCACGCCGGCCTGGCCGAGCGGCTGATGAGCCAGGTGCGCAAGCAGGAAGCCGAGGAGCGTGAGCTGCACGCACGCACCACCGCGCACCTGCGTGCCGGCAACAAGTCGGCCGCCGCGCAGAACGCCCTGCGCCTGCAGAGCCTGGCCCGCGAGCTGGAAGAGAACCGCCGCCAGCTGGCCCAGGCCGAAGAGACCTACCAGAACCTGACCAAGGCCCGCGAAGTGGCGGTGAATGCCGCGCGCAGCAAGATTGAGGCGCTCAAGGGTGCGATCAACGACATGCGTATGAAGACCGCCATGGCCGAGATGAACGAGATGGCTGCCGGCATGGTCAGCACCATCGGTGGCTCCGGCGATACCCTCAACCGCCTGCACGAGATGGTCGAGGAAGAGCGCACCAAGGCCGCCGGCCGCGCACGCATGGCCCGCGACTCGATGGACATGAGCGAAGTGAACCTCAAGGAAGCCGAGATGGACGCCCTCGCCGACCAGGCCCTGGCCGAGTTCGCGGCCAAGGAAGGCATCGCCCTGCCCGGCCAGGAGGCCAGCGCGGCGCCCGAGGCCAATCGCAGCATGGGCGGCAATCCGCAGTCGGAAAGCCAGTAAGCCATGAGTCGGGAACAGGATGTACCCCACTGGCTCGACGAACTGCGCCTGGCCTATGAAAGCGGCGCCCATGGCCAGTTCGTGCTGTACGGCAATGTGGCCGACCGCTTCCCCCTGGACGGTCGCCTGGTCAGCCTGACCCGCTACCTGGACGCCAGGCTGCTTGCCACCTTCGACATCGTTTTTCTCTACGACCCGGGCAACGGCCTGAGCCTGCTGCGCGGTGGCGAACGTTTCGCCGAATGGCCAGGCGCGGCGCAGATCCAGCCCTGGCCGCATGACCCGCGCGAGGCGGTGGAGCTGATCAGCCGTTACCTGCGCTATCGCGCCAACCTGCGAGCCCTGGGCCGTGGCGACAGCGAGCATGTGGCGGTGATCCTGCGCGGCGCCGAGCTGGTGCTGCCGGCCAGCCTGCAGGGCGATTTTGCCACCGCCAGCCTGGCCAGCCTGGTGCGCGACTGGGCCGCCGAGCCGCCGTTCAGCGACATGGCTTTCGCCAGTCTGCTGCTGGCCGACAATCTCAACGACCTGCACCCGCTGGTGGCCAACAACCCGCGCATCGACCGGGTGCAGGTGCCGCTGCCGGATGCCGCCAGCCTGCAGCAGTGCCTGGCGCAGCTGCAGGTCGATCACCCCAAGGCTTTTCCCAGCGAAGATTGCGGCGCGGTGCAGACCCTGGCCGGGGTCAGCCTCAGCGCCCTGAGTAGCCTGGTCAAACGCCGCGCCCATCAAGGCAAGGTGCTCGGCGCGCAGGACTGGGTCGCGGCGAAGAAGGAGCTGGTCGAGGCCGACAGCGCCGGCCTGGTCGAATTCATCGAATCCGAGCGTACCCTCGACGACTACCACGCCCAGGATGCGCTGAAGACCTGGCTGCGCCAGGACATGGCGCTGTGGCAGGCCAGCGACCTGCGCGCGCTGCCCAAGGGCTACATCTTTTGCGGGCCGGTGGGCACCGGCAAGACCTACCTGGTCGAGTGCCTGGCCGGCGAGGCCGGGGTGCCGGTGGTCAAGCTGAAGAACTTCCGTGATCGCTGGGTCGGTTCCAGCGAAGGCAATCTGGAGAAGATTTTCCGCCTGATCCGCGGCCTTGGGCGCTGCATCGTGTTTATCGACGAAGCCGACCAGACCCTCGGCAAGCGCGATGGCGGCAGCGGCGACAGCGGCCTGTCCGGGCGCATCTACTCGATGATCGCCCAGGAGATGGGCGACGCCGACAACCGTGGCAAGGTCATCTGGATTCTCGCCTCCTCGCGCCCGGACCTGATCGAGGTCGACCTCAAGCGCCCCGGGCGGGTCGATGTGAAGATTCCGCTGCTGCCGAGCACTACGGTCGAAGAAAGCGCGGCGCTGCTCAAGGCCCTGCTCAAACGCTTCGACCTCAAGCTGGAGCAGGCCGAACTGGTCAAGCTCGACCTGCCGCTGTTGCTCACTCCCGGCGCGGCCGAGGCGCTGGCGGTGAAGGTCTATCGCCTGGTACGCACCAGCCAGCTGGATGCCCTGGCGGCGCTCAAGCAGTGTCTGCAGGGCTACCAGCCGCCGGTTTCCGAGCAGGTACTACGCCAGCAGATGATCCTCGCCATCCGCGAGGCCACCGATGCCGCCTTCGTCCCCGAGTCCCTGCGGGCCCTGGCTCAGGAGGGTGTCAGCCCATGAAGACCCTGCGTTACCTGTGGGCCGCCTTCAACGCACGCACCCTGGGCATGCCCCTGCCGCTGAACTGGTTCGCCCTGGCCGCATTCGGTCTGCTCGGCGCCTTTATCAGCCCCGGTTTCTGGGTGCTGGGTGGCGGCCTGGAAGTCGCCTACCTGGCCCTGCTGGCGGGCAATGCGCGCTTTCGTCAGGTGGTGGATGCCGGCAACGTACCGCTCGACCCGGCCGGGGATCGCTACGAGAACATGCTCGGCCTGCTCGCCCCGACGCAGCAGCAGCGGCAGCAGCGCATCGAGGGCCGTGCCCGCGAGGTGCTGCAGCTGTTGTCGCGCTCGCCTCTGATGAGTGCCCATGCCGACAGCCTGGAGCAGCTGGTGTGGCTCAATCTGCGTCTGCTGGTGGCTGGTCAGGCGCTCAGCGTGGTGGTCGACACCGCCGCCCAGGACCACGCCGAGCTGCAGCAGCAGGAAGATCAGATTGATCAGCGCCTGACCGCCACGGATCTCGGTGCCGACCTGCGCCGCAGCCTGGAGCAGCAGAAGCAGGTGATCGACGCGCGCCAGGCGGCGCATGCCGAAGGGCTGCGGCGCAAGGAACACGTGGATGCCGAGCTGCAGCGCATCGACCAGCAGATCGCCCTGATCCGCGAGCAGACCTTGCTGGCCACCGATGAGGAGCAGGTGGGGGTGGCGCTCAACGCGCTGACCTCGTCGTTCAACGAAGCGAGCACCTGGCTGAACAGCCAGCGTGACCTGATCGGCGTACTCGAGCTCAACGAACAACACAGCCTGCCGCGCTATGTGCTGCAGGGCCACGGCAAGAAAACAGCCACGGCCGAATCGGCCGGACACTGATTGGTGGGCGATTGCCCGCTACTGACAGGGAGACACGTCATGCATTCAACCCTTTCCCGCTTGCGCCAGCGCGGCAGCGCCGCCGGCAAGCTGCTGACCATAGTGCTGGTGCTCGGCCTGCTGGGCCTGGGCGGCTGGCTGGTAAGCAAGGACATGCTGCAGAAGAACGGCGACAGTCCGTTGGGCTCGCTGACCAGCGCGGTCAGTAGCGCTGTCGTGCCGCAGCCGAGCGAGCCGGTGATCGGCACGCCCAAGCTGCAGTCCGCCGCGCCCTACGAGATGAAGAACAACATCATCGACATCGACCTCAGCGAGTACGCCGGCTACGGCGGCCTGATCGTCGCCAACGGTGGTCTGGCGCCCAACCCGGAGTCGTTCTTCGCCAAGCAGTACGGCTTCCAGCTGCGCCTGAGCAAGGGTGAAAGCGAGGAATGGTCGGCCCTCAACAATGGCCAGCTGGCCGGCGTGGCGACCACCGCTGACGTGCTGGCGGTGCTCGGTCGCCAGTTCGACGTGACGGTGCCGGCGCAGATCGGCTTCTCCCGCGGTGCCGACCAGGTGGTGGTGGACAGCGGTATCGCCAGCATCAACCAGCTCAAGGGCAAGGTGTTGGCCGGTACCCAGTTCAACGAGAGCGAGTTCTTCATCCGCTACCTGGCTTCCGAGGCCGGCGTGCCGGTCAAGGTGCTGCGCGACCTGGACAGCCGTCCGGGGCCGAACGAACTGGGGCTGGTGTTCTACGAGGATGCCTTCGTTGCCTGCGACGCCTACGCCGCCGAACTGGCTGGTGAGCAGCGCCTGAACGGCTGCGTCGGCTGGTCGCCGCGCACCGATCAGGTGGTGGCGGAATCCGCCGGCGCGGCGAAGATGCTGGTGTCCAACCGCAACCTGCTGGTGGTGGCGGACATCCTGGTGCTCAACAAGGGTTTCGCCACGGCCCATCCGGAAGTGGCCAAGGGCCTGGTGCACGGCCTGCTGGAAGGTAACCGCCAGCTGCGCGACAACCCGCAGGCCAATGCCGGCGTGGTGGCCAAGGCGTTCGGCTGGACCGAAGCGCAAACCCTGGAAGAACTGAGCAAGGTGCACCTGAGCAACCTGCCGGAAAACCTGGCCTTCTTCGACGGCAGCATCGATTCGGCCGGCTCGTTCCAGGGCATCTTCCAGTCTTCGGTGCTGGCCTACGGCGCGCTGATCAAGAACCCGGCCGACCCGGCCCGCTTCGCCGATGTGCAATACCTCAAGGCGCTGGACGGCAGTGGTCAGTTCAAGGGGCAGAGCATCGCCATCGCGCCGATCCGCACCACCGGCAAGGTGGCCCTGGAAGGCGATGCGCTGCTGAGCAAGGACATCCGCTTCTTCTTCGAGGCCAACTCGGCTGTGCTGGACAAGCAAGCCAAGGAAAACCAGGACTACCTGGACACCATCAAGAAGTTCCTCCAGGTCAGCCCCGGCTCCGTGGTGCTGCTGCGCGGCCATGTGGATAACGGCATGGTCGCGGACTTCGAACGCCAGGGCGGTTCGGCGCTGGTGCGCAGCATGGCGTTGAAGGCCATGGAGCTGTCGCGCGAGCGGGCCGATGCGGTCAAGGAGGCCCTGCTGGCCCGTCACCCGGGGATCAAGGAAGACCGCATCGAGCTGGTCGGCCGCGGCTGGGAAGAGCCACTGGGCCAGGACAGCGAGCAGAACCGTCGCGTCGAGGTGCAGTGGTTCACCCTGGAATAGCGTACTGGCTGAAACAAAAACGGGGCCTTGCGGCCCCGTTTTCGTTTGCGCAGTTGCGGTTTACTCGCCCGGAATGTCCTTGCGCAGCTTCACCGGGTCCTGCTCCTTGCGTCCGCGGGCGGTGCGCATGCGGATGTTCAGCGCTTCCACGCCGAGGGAGAAGGCCATGGCGAAGTAGACGTAGCCCTTCGGCACGTGGACTTCAAAGGCTTCGGCGATCAGCACGGTACCGACCACGATAAGGAACGACAGCGCCAGCATCTTCAGCGACGGGTGCTTGTCGATGAAGTCGCTGATGGTGCCGGCGGCCAGCATCATCACCAGCACGGCGACAACGATGGCGGCGACCATCACCGGCACGTTGGAGACCATGCCGACGGCGGTGATCACCGAATCCAGGCTGAACACGATGTCGATGATGGCGATCTGGATGATGGTGCCGATAAAGCCGCCCATCATGCTCTTTGGCTCGTCAGCGGTTTCATCCTCGCCTTCCAGGCCGTGGTAGATCTCGCTGGTGCTCTTCCACAGGAGGAACAGGCCGCCGAAGAACAGGATCAGGTCGCGCCCGGAGATGCCCTGGTCGAAGACGTGGAACAGGTCGCTGGTCAGGCGCATCACCCAGGTGATGGAGAGCAGCAGCAGGATGCGCGTAACCATGGCCAGGGCCAGGCCGAAGAAACGGGTCTTCGGTTGCAGGTGCGGCGGCATGCGCCCGACCAGGATGGCGATCATGATGATGTTGTCGATGCCCAGGACGATCTCTAGGACCGTCAGGGTGAAGAAGGCGACCCAGATTTCCGGGCTGGTCAGCCATTCCATGTGCGATTTCCTCGTGGAATTTCAGCGAAAGGGTGAATGCGCAAACGTGCCGGCGAGGTGCTCGACCCCGCGCGGCACGGTCTGTTGGGCGCTGGCTGTCAGTGTGAACCGAACAGCGGGAACACACCCAGCAACAATGCGGCAAGCAGGATACACAGACAGATCACAACCGCCCACTTCAAGGTGAAACGCTGGTGGTCGCCGAACTCGATCTTGGCCAGGCCGACCAGCAGGTAGGTGGAGGGCACCAGCGGGCTGAGCAGGTGCACCGGCTGGCCGACGATCGAGGCGCGGGCCATCTCCACCGGGCTGATGCCGTAGTGGCTGGCGGCTTCGGCCAGCACTGGCAGCACGCCGTAGTAGAAGGCGTCGTTGGACATGAAGAAGGTGAACGGCATGCTCACCAGCGCGGTGATCACCGCCAGGTGCGGGCCGAGCTCTTCGGGAATCACCGCCAACAGGCTCTTGGACATGGCCTCGACCATGCCGGTGCCGGACAGGATGCCGGTGAAGATGCCGGCGGCGAAGATCAGTCCGACCACGGCCAGGACGTTGCCGGCATGGGCGGCGATGCGCTCCTTCTGCTGCTGCAGGCAGGGGTAGTTGATGATCATGGCGATGCTGAAGGCGATCATGAACAACACTGGCAGCGGTAGCAGGCCGGCGATCAGGGTGACCATCAGCGCCGCGGTCAGCGCGCCGTTGATCCACAGCAGCTTGGGCCGGCGCGCCTCCGGGTATTGCGAGACGCTGATCTCGGCGTGCTGCTCGTGGTCGTCCGGCAGGTGCAGCACGCCGAGGCGCGCACGCTCGCGCTTGCCGTAGAGCCAGGCGACGCCGAACAGGGCAATGCAGCCGACCAGCATGGCCGGGATCATCGGCACGAAGATATCCGACGGGTCGACGTGCAGGGCGCTGGCGGCGCGGGCGGTGGGGCCGCCCCAGGGGGTCATGTTCATGATCCCGCCGGCGAGGATGATCAGCCCGGCCATGATCAGTGGGCTCATGCCCAGGCGCTTGTACAGCGGCAGCATGGCCGCCACGCAGATCATGTAGGTGGTGGCGCCGTCGCCGTCGAGGGAGACGATCAGGGCCAGCGCGGCGGTGCCCATCGACACCTTCAGCGGGTCGCCCTTGACCAGCTGGAGGATCTTGCGCACGGCCGGGTCGAACAGGCCGGAGTCGATCATCAGGGCGAAATAGAGGATGGCGAACATCAGCATCACCCCGGTGGGGGCGAGCTTGCCGATGCCTTCGAGCATCATCGGGCCCATGCCGGCGGCGAACCCACCGAGCAGGGCGAAGCTGATGGGCACGATGATCAGCGCAATCAGGGCGGACAGGCGCTTGCTCATGATCAGGTACATGAAGGTCATGACCATGGCGAAACCGAGGAAAGTCAGCATGGTGGTTGCTCCGGTCGGGTCAGCGCAGCGGGTGCGACGAGCGGAGAACAGGCGCGGCGAGGCCGCAGCGGCAGGCGGAACGAGGCATGGCAATCACCCATCTTGTTGTTGTCGGGGGTTGGCCGGGTAGGCCCGGCCGGCCGATCTGGTGTCGGCAGTGGGCGGATGCTAAGTGGCGAAGCTTTCAGCCAGCTTTCGCCTGGCCTGGGGCGACCGGCGGCATCTGGCGATTGCCCGGGCGAGTGGCGGCGACTAGGGTGAGGGCTGGCTGAGCGAGGGTTCGAGGATGAGCGATCTGCACACCGGTGGCTGCCATTGCGGCCAGCTGCGCTATGCCTTCGGCGGGGCGCTGCAGGATATCGCCCACTGTCACTGCTCGATCTGCCGGCGCACCAGCGGCGGCATTGTCACCACCTGGGTGACCGTGGCGCGGGCAGGGTTCCAGTGGACGGCGGGTGAGCCCGGTGCGTACGCCTCGTCGGCGTCCTGCACACGCTATTTCTGCCCGGGTTGCGGCTGCCAGCTGGCGCTGTTCACCGCGCTCAGCCCGGACAGCCTGGACGTGACGGTGGCGACCCTGGACGAGGTGGCGCAGGCCCCGGCCGACCGGCATATCTGGGTGAAGAGTCGCTTGCCCTGGCTGCGGCTGGACCCGCAGTTGCCGGAGGAAGACGAGGAGCGGCTGTAGGTTGGGTTGAGGCGCGTAGTGGCGAAGCCCAACAAGCGCAGTCCGCCCCGGCGTTGTGGCGGCCTGCGATGCCGCTCGTTGGGCTTCGCTGCGCTCAACCACAACCTACACGTTTGGCCTCGCGCCCCGGCAATAGGTTTGCAGTCGTTTTCAGGGCAGCACCAGCCCGCCGCTGGCCTTGTGCAGGGCGCGCAGGTGTTCGCCGAGCTGCTTGAGGTTGGTTTCGCCGGCATCCACTTCGGCCAGACGCTCGGGGCTGAGCAGGCGGCGTACTTCCTGGTCGAGGTCGTCGCTGAGGCGGCGCAGGGCCTTCTGCCGCTCGCTGCTCTGGGCTTGCAGGCGCTGCCACTCGCCGGCTTGTGGCAGGCCGTAGCCGGCATCGAGCAGCTCCGCCGGGCGGCTGAGGAAACCGCTGTTGGCGAGGATCTGCCGCAGGGTGTCGTCGGCAGTGGCGAAGCGCCCGTCCTGCGGGTTGTCGCGGGCGCCCAGATAGCGGCGCTTGAGTTCGTCCTGGGCCAGCAGCAACTGGCGGCGCAGGGCGGCCTGCTCCAGTAGCAGCAAGGCGGCGCTGGCGCGCAGGTCGGCCCGGGCGATCCACGGCTGGCGCTGGGTGGCGGGCAGGGCCAGCCAGTCCTCGACCTCTTTCTGGGTGATGGGCAGGCGCTCGCGCAGCACGCCGAACATGGCCTGGTAGCGTTCGCGGTAGGAGTCGAAGCGATAACCCAGGCGCAGCGCCTCACGCGGGTCGCCGAGCACGCTCATATTGGCCAGGCCGTGCCCGGCGAGGATCGCCAGCAGGCCGTTGGGCATGATGCTGTCGAGGCTCTGCAGTTCGCTGCGGCCGGTGCCGCTGCGCAGCAGCTTGAGGGTTTCCACGGCGCAGTTGTTGGACAGGAACCAGTAGTCGCCGTCATAGCTCCAGTGCAGCTCGGCGGCGTGCTCGACCAGCTGTTCCAGTTCGCCGCGCGAGAGTTTCAGCGGCACCGAGGCCAGGCCGCGCAGCTCGATCTTGGTGTACTCGTCGATCACCTGCTCCAGCGGCAGGATGAACAGGCGCGAGGGGTAGGCGCCGGTCAGGCCGTCCCAGCTCGATAGCTGCACGTCGCCGACGAAGGCGCGGTAGGACAGCACCAGGTGCTGGTCGAGATCCAGCCGGCAATCCGGCCCCAGCGGCCGCCCCGGTGCGCAGATGACCAGGCGCAACATGCTGTGGCCCCAGCGGCTGGCCCATTGCTGGTTGGGTTCGGCGAGCAGGTAGTCGACCGCGTAGACCCGTTTTGGGTCGAGCTGGCCGAGGGGCTGGCGGGCGAAATCACGGCCGGCATTGAGGTAGGCGTAGGTCTGGGCACAGTCGGCCTGGCTGGCCGGCTGCCAGGCGAAGTGCTGGCGCAGGTAGCGCTGCAGGGCCGGGCGGCGGCAGGCGTAGGCCGGGTCGAGGAGGAAGTACTCCAGATTCACCGCGACGAACTCGCGCGGGTTGCTCAGCTCGTACAGGTCGGGGCTGCGGCTGTTCTGGCCGTTGTCCACCTCGCGCTTGCCGCGTTTGCCTACCGCCTGGGGCCAGCCGGCCAGGTCGAGCAATTGCGGATCGTCGCTGAGGGTGAAGCGTCGTGCGGTCTGCCCGCGGCATTGGTCTGCCAGTCCAACCAGTCCGCTGCTGGCGGCCTGCAGGCGGCAGCGTTGCAGCCGGCGGCGTTCGCCCTCTGGCCACAGGCGGGCGCGATCATAGAGGTGGCTCAGCTCGTGCAGCACGGTGGCCAGCAGCTCGCGGCGCAGGCTGCCATGGGCGCGCCCAGAGGGGGCATCGGCCTGCTGAGGGTCGATCAGCCGGGGCAGCAGGTTGCGGTTGAGGCTCAGGCCATCGGGGCGGGTAATGCGTCCGTAGGCGTTGCCGGGCAGGTCATCGGACCAGCTGACCTGCACTTCCCGGTCGAGACGCTGGATAAAGCTGGGCGGCAGAGCCGCCTGGGCCTGGTCGAGCAGGGCCTGGCTGGCCTGACGTTCGGCGGGACTGAGGGCCGCGCCGTCGAGGCTCAGGCGCAGGCCGGCCTGGGCGCTGGTGCAGGCCAGTAGCGCCAGGGCCGCCAGCCAGCGCGCGGCGCCCGGTATCACAGGGCGAGGATGGCTTCGGCAAGTACCTGGTCATCGGCCTGGCGCGCTTGCGGCAGACGTTCGCGCAGGGTAACGAAGGCGGCTTCCAGCTGCGCGCCACGGATCTCGCCCTGGCTGGCGACGAAACTGGCGGCGTCATCGCGGGCGGCGCGGACGATCTTCATGTCGCGGATCGAGGTGGTGGTGTCGGAGGTGAAGTCGAAGCTGCGATCCAGCGCGCGGATGATGATGTTACTGGTGGCGACCAGGGTTTGCGCCTGAACACTGGCGGCGCCCAGGCAGAGGGAGGTGGCGAGAAGGGCGGGCAGCAGGCTGCGCATGGCGACTCCATAGAAAAAGGGGATTTCGCCTATTGGACGAAATTCCCCCCTTGCAGTTCAAGCCTGGCGGCCTCGGTAAGCCAAGGGCGTCACGCCCTGCATGGCTCAGCGGGCCAGAATGGCCTCGGCCAGTTGTTGATCATCGGCCTGCAGCTGCGGCGCCTGCTGGCGGATATGGCGCAGTGCTGCCTCCAATTGCACGCCACGGATGGCGCCCTGACTGGCAATGAAGCTGGCGGCGTCGTCACGGGCGGCCAGCACCAGTTTGTCGTCGTTGAGGGATGAGGAGATATCGGTGCTGGTATCGCTGCTGCCGGCTAGGGCACTGCCGATGGTGTCGGTGGTGACCACGAAGCTGGTGGCCTGGGCAGCGGTGGCGATGACCAGCAGAAAGATGCTTGCGGCTAGACGATGATGGCGCATGACGGGCAGTCCTGTTGAGTGGCTGGACTCGCAGCCAGGCTCTGTCGGGCAGCCCCGCTGCGGATCAGTTCTCCAGCGCGGCCAGGGTAAAGGGCTGCTGGAGATCCAGGCGAATTTCCGTTGAGGAAATACCGGTGGTTCTGGGTAGGTAGACGACTTCGCAGAACTTCTTGAGGAAGTCGAAGTGGCCGGTCCAGTCGTCACCGATGACGAATACGCCGACATCGTGCTGCTGAACGTCGCTGATCTTCTGTTCCCAGCAGGTTTCCGGGATAACCATATCCACATAGCGGATGGCGGCGATCACCGAGCGCCGGTTTTCGTAGCTAAGCAACGCCGATTTGTGTTTCCCGGTGTTGAACTCGTCAGTCGACAGGGCAACGATCAGGCGATCACCCAGCGCGCGCGCGCGCCGCAGCAAATTGATATGACCCGCATGCAGGACGTCGAATGTACCGTAGGTGATGACGGTCTTCATGCGCTGGCTCCCTCCAGAAATTCGGCTTTGACGTGTTCTACAACGCGGGCGGCGTTGGAGTCGTCGATGTAGTCGAAGAATATCTTGCGCTTGAGCGTGTAGTCAGGATCCAGTGCCGCGCTACCTTTGGTCAAGGCGTGATCCAGTGCCTGTAGCAGGTTTTCGAAGTCCTGACAGATCGGGCCGGGGAATACCGTCTCCAGGTCGTAGAACAGACCGCGCTCGCTCTGTGCATAGGACTCCAGGTCGAAGGCGAAACAGATCTGCTGTTTGCCGGTCAGCATGAAGTCGATGAAGCAGCTGGAGTAGTCGGTGATCAGCACGTCGGACTGGCGGTAGAGCATCTCGATGTTGCTGAAGTGTGCATTGCCCAGCTGGATCATTGGCACGTCCTGCAGCTCGCTGGAGTAGCTGTTGGCGGTGTCGGCCATGTGTTCGCGGATGCCGAGTAGCGCATTGTGCTGGTTTAGGCAGCGGCTCAGGCGCTGTTTTTCATCCTGGCTGAAGCAGTAAGCGCCATCGGCCTGGCTATTGCGGAAGGTCGGTGCGAACAGGACCAGACGCTTGCCGGCCAGTTGCTGTTCGAGGCGCTTGAGATCGTCCTGAAGGTCCCCTGGCAGCCGATCTTCCTGGCGCAGGATGAAGTCGTTGCGCGGCAGACCGGTCAGCCAGATGTGGTGGAAACTCAACGGATAGAAGGCCGAGGCCATGGCCAGGCGGTCGATCTTCGACGAGCTGATTACCGAATGGCAGCGGCTGTGCTGGTCGGCTACCGAGGCCAGCTTGTCCTTGAGATCCAGCGAGGCATAGCCGATGCGCTTGAGCGGGATGCCATGCCACAGGTTGATGAAACGGTGTAGGTCGGCACGCAACGGATACAGGGCATTCTCGCGCGGCGTGTGCTTGACGAAGATGTACTTGCAGCGCATCAGCCGCTCCTGGCCCTGGCGGCTCTGCAGGGGCAGGATCTCGATGTTCTCGCCTTCCAGCAGGATGTCCTTGCTGCGCGTCAGCACGACTTTCTTGATATGCGGGTCGTGGCGCACTTCCTCGAATACGGCGCGGTCGTTGCCGCTCAGGCTATGGTCGTAGGCACAGACCGGGAAGGCCCACCAGTTGTCATGCTTCTCGACCTTGCTGTCTTCGTCTAGGAAGCGGGCACTGTCCAGCAGTTCCTGCTGGCTCGAGGGCTGTTGAGTGGCCGGGATATGCAGGCTCTTGTACAGCTTGTCGGCCGGTACCACGCGGGCCAGGTTCTTCTCGAACGGGGCGGTATCGAGCCCAGGCAGCAGGGCCTGCAGGCGTTCCTTCCAGCGCCACAGTTCGGGCACGAAATAATGGTTTTCGCTGAGGAAGAAGCGCTTGAACAGCGGCATGCCCTCTGCCACCAGATCGAAATGCCGCTCGGTGTAGAGCGGGTGGAAGGGGTGTAGCGAGTCGATGAACGTATCGAACTCGAACTTGCGGTTGATCAGGGTGCGAGTCAGGCCTATCTCGTAGGCCTGGATGATGGCTTTCTTGTTCGGTTGCTTCTTCGCCCCGTCGAGCAGGCGCGCGAGGCTGCCTTCCTGCAGCACCGGTTGGCGGAACACCAGGAAGTAGGAACCGATATGGAAGTCGTAGAAGTCGTCGCGCTCGTAGCTGGACAGCAGCTTCTTCTTCACCTCGGTCAGCGGGATTTTCTTGTCGAAACTGTTGCTCTTCACATGACGGGTGGCGGAGAGGCCTTTGGTGGCCTGTAGACCCCACCAGTCACACTGACGCTTGTCCATTTCGCCGAATAGCTCGTCCAGGCTGTGCAGCAGGTAGCAGCTGTCGTTGGCCAGGATCACCTCGTCGTACTGCTTGAGGGTCTCCCAGCCGACATAGAAACGGGCCAGGCGCGAGTAAGAGCCGAAATCGTATTCGCCATGGCGTACGGCCCAGGCACCCTTGACCAGGCCATTGAGCTTCTGCAACTCGCTGGCGGGGAGTTGGGCATCACTGAGGAAATAGATGTCCGCGTGGCGCTGCAGGGCCCGGAGGTAGTCGACCACGTAGTCGTCGATCAGGCCATTGGGGTCGTAACTGGCGAACAGGCAGGCGCGACGTGGCTGTTTGCCGGCTGGGTAACGCAGGCCGCGGCCAAGAAGATCCAGGCCACGGTCGCTGGGGCGGGTGGTCAGCTTGCGCTGGTTGCCGCAGATGGCGAAGTGCAGCAGCGGATTGACCGGGGTAATGAAGTTGCTCAGGTACTGGCTGCGATACCACTCCAGGTCGAACTGTGGCCCGGGCTTGCGCAGTTCGAGATGGCCCTTCTGGCAGAAGTGCTGCAGCGGCGCGCTGCGCGCGGCGGGTACTTCGTGGTTGTTGCGCATGTAGTACTTGGCGTCGAATTGCCCCGACTTGCTGATCAGCTCACGGATCAGCAGGTCATTGTCCGCTGCAGGGAAGCAGGCACGCTTCTCGTTGCGGCCGTGGGTCAAGTAGTGGACGAGGGCGTTGTGCCGGCCGTGCAGAACGTCGCGATGCTCGTCCCAGTACAGGCCGGGAGAGAAACCAGCGCTCGGGCACTGATTGTGCTGAATACCGTAGCGCAGGAAGTGAACCAGCGGCTCCATGCCCAGGGCTGCCGCCTCGGGGGTGCGACTGCTGTAGTAGCCGGCGTCGAAGCCGGGGAGGCTGCTGAGGCAGGCATGGTATTGTTGGATACGGCTTTCTGCGACCAGGCTCAGACCGATGCCATAGGGCGAGGCGAGTGGTTGGCCGGCTGACGAAATCACATAGCTTTCGCGTTGCAGGTCGCGCGCATAGGACAGCGCAGTCCGCATGCCGGCTAGGCGTGGCAGCAGACCCAGGCTGCGCTCGAGGGCGTGCCAGGGCGAGGCGTGCTCTCCGGTCTTCGCAGGCGCATCATTCTGCTCTTGCAGCAGGGGCTCCAGTTGCAGCAGTGGCAGTAGCGTATCGAGCCGGGCCCAGAACATGCTGCCGGCGAAGAAGCCCCAGTCCTGAGCGGGATCCGTGTTTGCAGCGAGTCGTTCAAGCTGGCGTGCGATATGCACTTCGTTGCCGTACATCAACCGGGCTGCCGACTTGTACAGGTCCGCCGAGCCGAGCATGCCCAGCAGGGGGTCCTGTTCAAAGGCCTGGATGGCGTCACGAGCGACCTGCGGGGTACCCATCAGCGGATCCAGCAACAGATCCAGCCATAGGTTGCCCAATTCAGGGTGCAGCAGTTCCAGATTGGCGCTGCCTTTTTTGCTGTGAACCTTGCAGACCAGATCGTAGCCACCTTCCTGCAGGCGCGGCAGCAGTTGCAGGAAGGGAAGCAGGTCATAACCCCGGTTGGCGACCTCGATGATTTCCGCCGACAGGGCATCATTGGCTAGCTGGGCCTGCAGGCTTTGCCGGCACTCGGCTGAGGTGGTGATGAACAGATCAAAGTCGAAGGGCAGATTGCGCAGGCGCCGGGCGATCTCGGGCCATAACTCGGGATAGAAGATGTGTACGGCGACTGCCAGTTTGAGACGGCTGCCCTCGCGAGCCTGCACATGTCCGGGCTCTGCCCTGGCTGCTTGCAGGGCGTTGGAGGCGATCCGCTCTAGCAGTTGTGGCTGTGCTGCACTGGCCAGGGCGAAGTCACGACCCGGCCAGGTGTGGCCTATGGGGGTGTGATTCATACGATAGAAACGCAGGCGCAGGAGAATGCCGCGATGACCTTCCGCTCGATAGATATTCACCAGCTTGTGCAGCGCTGGACCAGGGCCGCCGGCCCGCTCGACGGCGTGCTGCAGCTTGCCTGGCAGGCTCTTCAGCTTGCGTGCGAGTGCCGCGCCGCGGCGCAGCGGAGCGGTGATTCTCCAGCTCGTGGAGTGCTTGTATTGCAGTATTTCGGCAATCAGGGCCGAATTGCGTGCCTCTAGCCGGCGGGTCTGGTGATCTCTCTCACGCAGCTGGACGCTTTTCTCTTGCAGCTGGCGATTCCTCTCGCGCAGCTGGACGCTTTTCTCCTGCAGCTGGGCGGCCTGCTGATCGGCCTTGGTGCGATAGCTACGTACCTTGCCTTCTTCCTTGTCGAGCAGTTGCAGGGCTGAGCCCAGCGCTTGCTGCTGGCGAGTCAGCTCACGAAGCTCCAGTGCCATACCGACGACATCGCAGTCATCTGCTGCCAGGCGCAGCAGCAGGCTGTAAAGCGCTTTGCCTGGCGGGGAAATTTCGCTCGAGTGGAGCAGTTCTTCAGGCGTATTCAGGGCATGGCGCAGGGATGCCTGGAGAAAGTCGCGCAGGTAGGTCTGCGAACCTTCGCTGGCAGGGTCGAAGGTCAGTTTGAAGCGTTCGGCAATACGCGTCAGCTCGACCTCGGGGGCTCCAAGCAACTGGTCGTAATCGACCACCAGGCGGGTTGCCTCCTGAGTCAGCAGCAGGGCATTGAGCATGTGCTCCTGCCAGAGCAGATGCCCCTTCTCCATTTCGAAACCGTCGCGACGGTTGAGGGAGTGGGCGACACTGATCGGATTGCGGCTGGCGATCAGGTAACCGACCTGCAGGCCGAGGTCGGCGAAGACCTGTTGCCAGAATGGCAGCAGGCGGCAGATGCGTGGATCCTTGAGGCCGAAATAGGTGCAGCTTTCCAGCTTGTTGCGCAACAGTTCGGCGGCGCGCTGCCGGTAGGTCGGCAGATCGAGCGCGGTCAGCTCCTCTGGGGTGATGCAGGTATTGCTGCTCCAGCTGTAGCCCAGCTCCTTCAGAAGTTCGACGTTGAGCCGGTTAATGTCGAGGTCTTCGAAGAAGCCAGTCTCATTGTTGCTGTCGGCTGGCGGCATGAGGTTGTCGCCCAGCTCCACCCCGAGCGCCTGGAGGGCCTTGGTCATGGCACTGGTGCCGCTACGGTGCATGCCCAGGACAACAATGATCTTTCTGTTTTCGACGCTCATGACGGCTCGTTCTTGTTCTGAATTGATGCTGGATCGGGACAATGCCGGCACTTTACCCAAACGCAGTGGCGTCGGTTTCGTCCCGCTCTTGCTGTTTCTGGGCCTTGACGGCCAACTTGATCGTCTCGAGATAGCCGTTGATGACGTAGTTCGGCTCGTCGCAGACGATTGAGGTCCCCTGTTGCAGCCACAATACGCGATCGCTCAGGCTGCGGATGGCCTCCATGCTGTGGGAAACCAGGACGACAGTCTTGTTCGAGCGGATCTTTTCCTTGATCGCCGCATGCGATTTGGTCTTGAAGTTATGGTCGCCGACGCCGAGCACTTCGTCGATCAGCAGCACATCCGGGTCGGCGTTAATGGCCACGGCGAACCCCAGGCGTGCGCGCATTCCCGTGGAATAGGTCCCAACCGGGCGCTCGAAGAACTCCTCTAGGCCGCTGAAGGCGCGGATGTCGTCAAGCAGGGCGGTAATGTCATGGCGTTTCATGCCCAGCAGCAGGCCGCTGATAATGGCGTTCTCGCGGCCCGATAACTCCGGCTTGAGGCCTGCGTTCAGTGCCAGGAGGCTGGCGGTCATCTGTGGATGGCGCCACAGCTCGCCACGATCCGGGGCAATGATGCCGGCTATCATGCGCAGCAGCGTGCTTTTGCCCGCGCCGTTGCTGCCAATGATGCCCAGCGTTTCGCCTGCACGCAGGCTGAACGTTACGTCCTTGAGGCCCCAGAAGCGCTCGTAACGCAGCAGCCCACTGCGTTGGCGATAGGAAATGCCAACCTGACGGGCATCGAGAATGACTTGGCTGCTCATCTGCGTCCTTACAGCATCAGTTTCGGATAGTGTCGCTCAAAGCGGCGCAAGATCAGCACTGCCAGCAGCAGCAGTGGTAAAGCCGCCAGTGCCACCCAGCACAAAGCGGGCCAGTCTGGCCACTGATTGTGCAGCAGGACACTGCGGTAACCCTGGATCAGCTGCAGCATGGGGTTGAGCTGAAGTACTTCGCGCAGCGTATCCGGCAACTGGCGGGCATCGAAGAAAATGCCGGACATGAACATCATCAGCATCAGCAAATTGTCGACCACTTGCTTGAGGTCCAGGGCGAAGGGGATCAGTGCCGAGAGCAGCAGGCCCAGCGAGAGCGTCAGCAGTAACTGCACCAGCAGGAGTGGGATCAGGCCGAGCCACTCAATAGAGGGCTTTTTGCCGACCAGCAGCAGAAAGCCGAGGAACAGCATGAGGATGATCAGGAACTTGAAGGTATTGCTCAGCACCTGAATCAGGGCGAACACATATTTGGGTACGAAGATCTGCTGGATCAGGCCGGCATTGCCCTGGATCGCCATGCCTGCCTGACGCACCGAGCCGTCGAACCACTTCCAGGCCACCAGGCCGCAAAGCAGGAAAGGAACGTAATTCGCATCGCCCTGGCGCAGCCCCAGGCCGAAAACCACATAGAACACTGCCATGTACATCACCGGCTCGAGCACCCACCAGAGGATGCCGAGAAAGCGACGCGCAACCTCGGTGCGCAAGTCGCTATACACGCCGTAGAGCACCAGTTCGCTGTATTTCATTGATTTTTCGGGTCGGATTGAAAGGCGGGAAGTATTAAAACACAATGCCGTTCTTTTCAATGCCTGATCGGAAAGCCTTCGGTCGGTAACAATAATGGTGTAGGCAGACGGGGACTTCATGGGCTTCTTTCAGGCTGTTCTCAGGCGTTTCCGGCGTGAGCAGGTAGCGGGTAGTGGGCCGGTCATGGTGGTGGGCATGCATCGCAGCGGTACCAGTTTCCTGACGGGCTCCCTGCAGCAGGCGGGGCTGGAGCTGGGCAAACACAGCGCCTGGAACCCGCATAACCTTAAAGGTAACCGGGAGAATCAGGACATCGTTGCGTTTCACGACGAGGTTTTGGCCGCGCGTGATGCGGCCTGGGATCGACCACCAAGCGTGCCGGTTGTGTGGACTGAAGTTGAGACCTGTCGAGCGGCCGAACTGGTGGCCGAATACCAAGGTGTCGAACACTGGGGATTCAAGGATCCACGGGCGTTGCTAATGGTCGACGCCTGGCGCCAGTTGCTGCCTGAACTGCGTTTTGTCGGAATTTTCCGCAATCCAGTAGCGGTGGCGCGGTCGCTTGCGGCACGGGGAACCATACCGCAGGCGCAGGCTTTTGCCTTGTGGACAGCCTATAACCGGAACCTGCTGGCATTGCACCGTCGATCACCTTTCCCGTTGCTGTGCTTCGATGAAGATGAGAACGTGCTGCACCAGAAGCTCGACCAGATCTTAGTGGAAATGGGATTGCAGCCCTTGCATGACGAGCGTTTCTTCAGTTCCGAGTTGAAGCATCACCGCCAGCCTGTCGGTCCGTTGCCTGCCGAGCAGGATGCGTTGTACCGCGCCCTGCACAAACGGGCCCGTTGAATTATTAGAGAGAGCGTCATGCGTTGGTTCCGTCGCAAGCCCCGGCTATCTATCGTGGTCATCGTCTACAAAATGGCGGATCAGGCGGAGCGAACGCTGTATTCGCTGAGCACGGCTTACCAGCGCGGGGTCAGCGAGCGTGATTATGAAGTGATCGTGGTGGAGAACTGCTCGGATCACTTGCTTGGCGCTGAGCGTGCGACCCGTCATGGCAACAATGTGCGTTATTTCCTGCGTCAGGAAACCCAGCGCACGCCGGTGCATGCGATCAATTTCGGTGCCGCCAAGGCGCATGGCAGCCATGTTGCCATCATGATCGATGGCGCTCGTATGGTTACCCCGGGAATCGTGCGGCAAGCCCTGAAAGCTTTTGAGGCGGAACCCGAAGGAGCTGTGTCGGCACCTGGTTATCATCTTGGCAGCAAGTTGCAGCAGGTTGCAGTCAACGAGGGGTATGA
>JBOFCR010000187.1:0-39383 GCA_051646165.1 Pseudomonas sp.
TGCTGCTGCTGGCCGGGGTGGTCGGCACCCAGCTGTATGTGGTGCGACAACGGCACAATTACCCCATCGTACTGGTGCTGACGCTGATGACCCTGTGCCAGGCGCAGGCCCTGTATGGCCTGGCCCTGGGCGACGACGCTCTGCAGCGGCGCGGTGTACTGGCGGCCCTGTGGCTGGTGGCGGCGCTGATTGGCATCATCGGCGGGCGGGTCATCCCCTTCTTCACCTTGCGCGGTCTGGGCCTGAACCAGCCGGTAAAAAGCAGCCCACGGCTGGACCTGCTCGGCCTGGCTTGCGCCTTGCTTGTGGCTGGCCTGAGCGCGGCGGGCTACAACCTGATCCGCCTGCCCTGGCTGGCGCCGCTGTTCCTGCTGCTTGTCGGCCTGCACGGCCTGCGCCTGTGGCGCTGGTATCAGCCGGGCATCTGGCGCGTGCCGCTGTTGTGGTCGCTGCACCTGGCCTATGCCTGGCTGGCACTGGCCGCGCTGGGCATGGCGGCCTGGCACCTGGGGCTGCTCGACCAACCGAGCCTGGCTACCCACGCCCTGGCCGTTGGCGGCATAGGCGGGTTGATCCTGGCCATGCTCGCCCGGGTCAGCCTCGGCCATACCGGCCGCCCGCTGCAGCCACCGGTAGCGATTGGCTGGGCCTTCGCCGCGCTGCATGTCGGCGCACTCAGCCGTGTATTGCTGGCGCCCTTGCTACCTGCCGGCCTGTGGCTGGCGGCTTTGGCCTGGGTGGTGGCCTTTCTGCTGTTCCTGCGTCACTACGCGGTGCTGCTGTGCCAGGCCCGGCCGGATGGTCAGCCGGGCTGACGGATCGGTCTAGGCCTCTTTGCCCTCAGCCTCGATCTCGTCGTCGGAGACGAAGGTGTTGTCCCAGATCAGCCGGGGGTCGAAGGTCACCGCGGCGAGCATGGTCAGGATCACCACCAAGCAGAAGGCCGCCGCGCCTGCACCCGCCTCGATGCTGGCCAGGCTGCCGAAGTTGACCAGCGCCACCAGAATGGCGATGACGAAGATATCCAGCATCGACCAGCGGCCGATCCACTCGATGAAGCGGTACATCAGGATGCGCTGGCGCGCCGACATGGGCTGGTGGCGCTGCACCGAATAGAGCAGCGAGGCGATCCCGACCAGTTTGAAGGTCGGTACCATGATGCTGGCAACGAATACCACCAGGGCAATCGGCAGCATGTCGGCATGAATCAGCTCGATCACCCCTTCCATGATGGTCGCGGGTGTACCGTTGCCAAGAAAGTTAACCGTCATGATCGGCAGGAGATTTGCCGGGATATACAGAATGGCGGCAGTGATCAGCAGCGCCCAGGTACGCGCCAGGCTGTTCGGCCGCCGTGTGTGCAAATGAGCGCCGCAACGGCTGCAGTGCTGCTCTTCGTCTTCACGCAGGTATTCGAGCTGGTGGCATTCGCCACAGACCAGGATGCCGGCATCAAGTGCGCGCATGGTCGTCCTCCTCGCTCAGGGCATCCCACACCTGGTGCGGTGACATGCTCACCTCCAGCCAGACCTGCGCCAGCATCAGCGCCACGAAACAGGCCAGACCAATGCCCAGGTGCAGGTCGGCCATGTCCTTGAGCTTGACGATGGAAACCAGGATGCCGAACAGGTAAACCTCGAGCATGCCCCACTCGCGCATATGGTGGTAGCCGCGGTAGAGCTGCACGCCCAGCGGGCGCAGCGCCGCATGGGGCATGCTCAGCAGCACGAACAGCTGGCACAGCAGCTTGAGCAGCGGCACCAGCATGCTGCACACGAACACCACCAGCGCCACGGCCTTCATGTCCGAGCGATAGAGCCCGAGCACGCCGCTCCACACCGTGTCCACGGCGTTCTGCCCCAGCAGGTTGAGGCTGATGATCGGCAGGAAGTTGGCCGGGATGAACAGCAGCAAGGCGGTCAGCACCAGGGCGAGGGAACGCCGGCGCATCTGCGCCCGGTGCACCACCAGCTCGTAGCCACAGCGCGGGCAGGAAGCCTTTTGCTCTTCCTCCAGATGCGGGTGGTGCATCAGCAGATCGCATTCGTGGCAGGCGATCAGCTGGTTCAGCGGTGGTAACGGCTGGCCATCGACTATCACCCGGCCTGCCAGACCTTCCTCACTCATTCACACACTCCGTACAGGCCGTAGCGCAAGCCACTCCAGGCCAGCATAGGCGCCGGCCGATGTTGCCGATATTACAAGGGCACCATGCGTTCAGTCTGAACGAAAGGTCAGAGTGCCAGCATGGCTTGCGCCAGTTGCAGGTCATCCGCCTGGCCGACCGGGTAGGCCGCCCGCACATGACGCAGTGCGGCTTCCAGATGGGCACCACGGATCTGCCCCTGGCTGGCGACGAAGCTGGCCGCGTCGTCACGGGCCTGACGGACGATCTTGTCGTCCTTGAAGGACGACGAGGTGATGTCCGAGGTGCCCTCGGTAACATTGACCAGCGCATCGGTGGTGACCACGAAGCTGGTCGCCTGCGCCAGGCCGCTCAGGCCCAGCAGCGCTGCAAGCGCATAGAAACGTATCTGCATGACTCTATCCTCTGTGCTGTGGGACCCGCTCCTGAGCAGGATAGCCGCTCAGTCGCGATCCAGCAGGTGGAAACGCGGCAACCCGAGGCGCCAATGAATCGCCGCCAGGCGGATCAGCAGCACGGTGAGCATCGCCACAGTGGTATCCAGCCAGTGTGGCGTCTGCAGCTCGCGCATGACGATGAACACCAGCGAGCCAAGGATACAGGCGGTGGCGTAGATCTCCTTCTGGAAGATCAGCGGGATCTCGTTGCAGATCACGTCGCGCATCACCCCGCCCGCCACGCCGGTCATCACGCCCATGATCACCGCCGTGCTGTAGGGCACGTTGTGCTGCAGGGCAACCTCGCTGCCGATCACAGTAAATACCGCCAGGCCGAAGGCGTCGGCAATCAGCAGGCCGCGCTCGTGGATCGGCCGGGTCAGGCGTACCCAGGCCACCGTGCCGAGGGCCGCCAGTGAGGCGACCCAGATGTAGGTGTCGTTGCGAATCCAGCTGACCGGGTGGTTGTCGAGGATCAGGTCGCGCAGGGTGCCGCCGCCGAGGGCGGTGATGACGGCGATCACCAGCACGCCGAACAGGTCCATGGACTTGCGCCCGGCCATCAGGGCGCCGGTAATGGCGAATACGGCGACGCCGAACAGGTCGGCCAGGTAGAAAAGCTGTGACATCGGGGTTTCAGGTGCTGAGAGGGGTGCGCATGGTAACAAACTCCTCGGCGGCCGTTGGATGGACGCCCAGGGTCTCGTCGAACACCTGCTTGGTCGCCCCGGCCTTGAGTGCCACGGCCAGGCCCTGGATGATCTCGCCGGAATCCGGCCCCACCATGTGGCAACCCAGCACCTGGTCGGTGGCGGCATCCACCACCAGCTTCATCAGGGTACGTTCCTGGCACTCGGTGAGGGTCAGTTTCATCGGCCGGAAGCGGCTCTCGAAGATCTGCACCGCATACCCCTCCTCCCGCGCCTGCTCCTCGGTCAGGCCGACCGTGGCAATATTCGGCAGGCTGAACACCGCCGTGGGGATATGCCGGTAGTCGACCGGACGATATTCCTGCGAGCAAAACAGGCGCCGCGCCACCGCCATGCCTTCGGCCAGCGCCACCGGAGTCAGTTGCACCCGGCCGATCACGTCGCCGATGGCGAGAATCGACGGCTCACTGCTCTCGTAGTGCTCGTTGACCTTGATGAAGCCCTTGTCGTCCAGTTGCACCCCGGTGTTTTCCAAACCGAGGTTGTCCAGCATCGGGCGCCGGCCAGTGGCGTAGAACACGCAGTCGGTGGCGATCTGACGGCCATCCTGGAGCGTGGCCAGCAGGCTACCGTCGACCTGGCGCTCGATGCGCTCGATATCGGCCTGGAATTGCAGGTCCAGGCCCTTCTTGCTCAGCTCTTCCTTGAGGTGCTGGCGCACCGCGCCGTCGAAGCCGCGCAGGAACAGCTCACCGCGATAGAGCAGCGAGGTCTGCGCGCCGAGGCCATGGAAGATCGAGGCGAATTCGACGGCGATATAGCCGCCGCCCACCACCAACACGCGCTTGGGCAATTGCTCGAGGAAGAACGCCTCGTTGGAGCTGATGGCCAGTTCCTTGCCCGGAATGTCCGGCACCTGCGGCCAGCCGCCGGTGGCAACCAGGATGCGCTCGGCGCTGTAGCGCTGGCCGTTGATCTCGACCTGGTTGGGGCCGAGCAGCTTGGCGTGGCCTTCCAGCAGGGTCACGCCACTGTTCACCAGCAGGTTGCGGTAGATGCCGTTGAGGCGCTGGATCTCGCGGTTCTTGTTGGCGATCAGGGTCGGCCAGTCGAACTGCGGCTCGGCGCCGCTCCAGCCGAACCCCTGGGCCTGTTCGAAGTCTTCACTGTAATGGGCGCCATAGACCAGCAGCTTCTTCGGCACGCAGCCGACGTTGACGCAGGTGCCGCCCAGGTAGCGGCTTTCCGCCACGGCCACGCGGGCACCGAAGCCGGCGGCGAAACGCGCCGCACGCACGCCACCGGAGCCGGCACCGATGACGAACAGGTCGAAGTCGTAGGACATGGGGTGTAGCCTCCTCAGTTGGCTGTCAGCATAACCCATAGCCTCTGCGCTTCAGCCGAAAAGCGCGCGACAGGAGCCCGGCTCATGCCTATCACCCTCACCCACATCGCCCTGCATGTGCCCGAGCTGCAGACCTGCATCGACTTCTACCGGCAGTTCTGCGGCATGCGGGTAATCCATGAGCGCGTCGGAAAAGGCTCGAAGATCGTGTGGATGGCCGAACCGGGCAAGGAACACCAGTTCATCTTGGTGATCATGCCCGGCGGTGCGGATCGCCATCTGGCTGCCGATGACTACAGCCACTTCGGGTTTGCCGTGGACTGCCGCCAGCAAGTCGACGACATCGCTCGCCAGGCCGAACTGGCTGGCTGCCTGGTCTGGCCGCCGCGTGACGAGCCCTACCCGGTCGGCTACTACTGCGGCCTGCGCGATCCCGCAGGAAACTACGTCGAGTTCAGCTACGGCCAGCCGCTGGGGCCCGGGTCCGAGGCCATGCCCATCCCCTGAATCGGCAGGCCTGAAAACGCGAAAGCCACCCGTAGGTGGCTTTCGTTCTGTACGGCTGGCCTATCAGTAGGCTTTGCCGGTCTTGTACAGGTTCTCGAAGCAGAAGTTGGTCGCGTCGATGTAGCCTTCGGCGCCACCGCAGTCGAAACGCTTGCCTTTGAACTTGTAGGCGATCACGCAGCCATCCTGGGCCTGCTTCATCAGCGCGTCGGTGATCTGGATTTCACCGCCCTTGCCCGGCTCGGTCTGCTCGATCAGGTCGAAGATGTCCGGGGTCAGGATGTAGCGACCGATGATCGCCAGGTTGGACGGCGCATCTTCCGGCTTGGGTTTTTCCACCATGCTGTTCACCCGGAAGATGTCCTCGCGGATCATCTCGCCGGAGATCACACCGTACTTGTAGGTTTCTTCCGGCGGCACTTCCTGGATGGCAACGATGGAGCAGCGGAACTGGTTGTACAGCTTGACCATCTGCTGCAGCACACCGTCGCCTTCGAGGTTGAAGCACAGGTCGTCGGCCAGCACCACGGCGAACGGCTCGTCACCGATCAGCGGGCGGCCACAGAGGATGGCGTGGCCGAGCCCTTTCATCTCCACCTGACGGGTGTAGGAGAACGAGCATTCATCGATCAGGCGGCGAATGCCAACCAGGTATTTTTCCTTGTCGGTACCCTGGATCTGATGCTCCAGCTCGTAACTGATGTCGAAATGGTCTTCCAGGGCGCGTTTGCCACGGCCAGTGACCATGGCGATTTCCGCCAGACCGGCTTCCAGGGCTTCCTCAACGCCATACTGGATCAGTGGTTTGTTCACCACCGGCAGCATTTCCTTGGGCATGGCCTTGGTGGCAGGCAGAAAACGGGTACCGTAGCCGGCCGCCGGGAACAGACATTTCTTGATCATGGGAATCCTTGGCACTGCGAGGGATAAATGCCGCGCAGTCTAATCAGGCGGCGCTGGCCTTACAATGCCCAGCAAGCGGTCGACCGATACCCCGATAGAGAAAGCCCAGGCTGGCCAGTTCGGCCGAGTCGTAGAGGTTGCGACCATCGAACAGTACCGGCATGCGCATCAGCCCACGTACCCGGGTAAAGTCGGGCTGGCGGAACTGCTTCCACTCGGTCACCAGAACCAGCGCATCGGCCCCCTCCACCGCCGCATAGGGTGATGTACCCAGCTGTAGCTGACCGCTTTCCAGCGCCTCGGCATAGCGCTCGTGCATACCCGCACAGGCGACCGGATCGCAGGCCTGCACACGCGCACCGGCAGCCAGCAATGAGTCCAGCAGCACCAGGCTGGGGGCCTCACGCAGATCGTCGGTACCCGGCTTGAACGCCAGCCCCCACAGAGCCACGACCCTGCCTTGCAGATACCCGTTGAAGTGCTCGCGCACCGTCTGGAACAGCAGGGTCTTCTGCAACGCATTGCGCGCTTCGACAGCCCGCAGAATGCCGGGCTCCAGCCCCTCCAGCTCGGCACTGCGAATCAGCGCGCGAACATCCTTGGGAAAACAGGAACCACCATAACCGCAACCGGCATAGATGAAATGGGTACCGATGCGCCGGTCACTACCAATGCCACGCCGCACATCTTCGATGTCCACATTTTGCCGCGCACAGATAGCCGCCATCTCATTCATGAAGGAAATCTTGGTGGCCAGAAAGGCATTGGCCGCGTACTTGGTGAACTCGGCGGCCCGCACGCCCATAGTCAGGACACGCTCGTGGTTGCGCAGAAACGGCGCATACAGACGACGCAGCAGCTCTGTGCCTTGCGTATCGTCGCAACCAAGCAGCACCCGATCGGGTCGCATGAAGTCCTCGACCGCCGTACCTTCCTTGAGAAACTCCGGATTGCTCGCCACCTGCACCCGGAAGCGCAATCCGCGCTCCGCCAGACGCCGATTGATACGCTGGCTGACTCGTTCGGCCGTACCCACCGGCACCGTGGACTTGTTCACCACCAGGCAGGCCTGTTGCAGCTTCTCACCTAGCTCGCTGGCAACGCTCAGGACATGGGACAGATCGGCCGAGCCGTCTTCCCCCGTCGGAGTCCCAACGGCGATGAAGACCACGGCAGGCTGGCGCAGACCCTCTTCCAGCTGGGCGCTGAAGCTCAGCTGGCCGCTGGCCACATGGGACTTCAACATGTTCTCCAGCCCCGGCTCGTAGATCGGCAGCTCACCACGGGCCAGTCGCGCAACCCGCTGTGGCTCTCGCTCGATGCAAACCACCCGGTTACCCATCTCGGCAAAGCAACAGGCTGTCACCAACCCCACATAACCCGCTCCGATTACGCACAGTTGCATCGCTCGCCCCCCCATCCATTTGTCGCGATTGCAGCGCATGGCGGTGGCGAACAGATGACGCTGCGGAGTCCGTTAGGTGACAGCTGTCGACCTAGGCAAATTTCAGGCAACAAAAAACCCGGCCTGGGCCGGGTTTCTTGTGGAGCGACAGGCCAAATTACTTGGCTTGGGCTTCTACTTCAGCTTCTACGCGACGGTTAACAGCGCGACCGGCTTCGGTAGCGTTGTCAGCAACCGGACGGGACTCGCCGTAGCCGACCGAGTTGACGCGCTCGGAACCTACGCCGTACTGGTTGACCAGCACTTCACGAACGGCAGTGGCACGACGCTCGGACAGCTTCTGGTTGTAGGCGTCGGTACCGACGGAGTCGGTGTGGCCTTCAACGGTGGTGCTGGTGGACGGGTACTGGTTCATGAAGTCAGCCAGGTTCTTGATGTCGCCGTAGCTTTCTTCTTTGACCTTGGACTTGTCGAAGTCGAACTTCACGTCCAGCTCGACGCGAACGACTTCGGCAACAGCCGGGCAGCCATCGGCATCAACGGTGACGTTGGCCGGGGTGTCCGGGCACTTGTCGACGTTGTCGCAAACGCCGTCGTTGTCGCTGTCGCTGCACACGTCAGCAACCGGCTCGGCAACCGGAGCCGGCTTGGCGCCGCCACCGAAGTTCAGGCCGATACCAACGCTCGGGGCCCACTCGGTGTCGCCCTGGTCGATGTTGTACTGAGCTTCAACGCCGGCACGGGCGTAGAAGTTCTCGGTGAAGTACAGCTTGGCACCGCCGCCCAGGTTGGCGAAGGTGGAACCGTTACGACCGCTGCCGTTCTGGCCGATGCTCTGATCGGAGAAGCCGGCGGATACGTACGGACGCAGGGTGTCGCCCGGAGCATTGAAGTGGTACAGAGCGTCCAGAGCGGTGTTGGAGCCCTTGATGTTGCGGCCGTCTTCGGCACGAGCGTTGTGCACTTCGTCGTAGCCCAGACGCAGCTCAACGTCATCAGTCAGGAAGTAACCGACGGAGCCACCGAACAGGTTGCCGTCGTTCTTGAAGTCACGGGCGCTATCGAAGAATTCTTTTTTGGCAAAGCCTTCGACTTCAACAGCGCCTTGGCCTTGAGCCAGTGCATTCAGCGAAGTAGCAGCGATCAGCGAGCCGATGACTACGCCCAAGGTGTTTTTCAGTTTCATCCGTAAATCCCCATCATGTAATGACTATGAGTTGCTCAACAGCCATGCGGAGCAACTTGGCGGCAAGTCTATCAGAATGCCCCGCCGCCGCGCTTGAGATAATTTGCCGCAGCTTAAGTTTCGCCAACTCCCGCAAATTTCTCGCGAAGACGGTCAAGTGCGCGTTTGTAGCGCATTTTCGTTGCGCTAAGTCCCATATGCATGATGTCGGCTATCTCCTGAAACTCCAGCTCCGCGACAAAGCGCAAGACTAGAATTTCCCGATCAATGGGATTGACATGCACCAGCCAGCGATCAAGCCCCCCCTTTTCTTCGGGTTTTGGTGCCTTTTCCTCTGATGCCTCTTCTAGTGGATCAAGGCTGAGCGCATCCAGCAAACGGCGCTTTCTACGCTCTTTGCGATATTGGGTAATGCACTCGTTATAAGTGATGCTATATAGCCATGTTTTGAACTTGGACTTGCCTTCGAAGTTCTTCAGACCATACAAAACCTTGAGCATGACTTCCTGACAAACATCGTCGGCATCACGCTCATTGCCCAGGTAACGCGCACAGACATTGAACAGCGTGCGCTGGTAACGGCGCATCAGCTCTTCATAAGCACGAGTGACGTGGAACAGTTCGACATGCGCACGCTGAACCAGCTCTTCATCGGAGAGCTCGCGAGGGTCGTAACGCGTGGGAAGCGATTGAGCTTTGTTCAAAACGGGTCGTGCCGACAGTCAGGTCAAATGGCGGCCACCGCCCACAAGGGCGTCGCCTGTGGCCGCATACATTAGCAGGGATTGGACGATTAGCGGCTGCTGACGCGCTGCTCGAGCAGGGTACGGTTGGCCACCGATACCAGCTCGCCGTCCTCGGTCAGGAGGATGGTCTTGACCGTACCGATCTCTTCGATCTGGCCTTCGACCTCGCCAACCTTCAGGTGTTGCCCAACGTCGTACAGTTCGCGTACATAAATGCCGGCCAGTATCTGCCCGGCGATCTCGCGACTGCCCAGCCCCAGGGCCAGCGCCACCGCCAGGCCGATGGAGATCAGCACAATGGCGATCACGTTGTTGAGCAGGTCGGTCTTCACTTCCAGCTGACCGATGGCCACCGAGATACTGATGATGATCACCAGCCCCTGGGCGATGCGGCCGAGACCGTGGGCATAGTCGAGACCGACCCCTTCCGCCGCGCCGCGGACGATGCCGCTGAGCAACTGGGCCAGCAGCACGCCAGCCAGCAGGATGGCCGCTGCGCCAAGCACTTTCGGCAGGTACAGGGCGAGGATATCGAGGGTCGCAGAAACCCGGTCAAGGCCGAGGGACTCTGCGGCGGAAACCAGGAAAATCAGCAGGACGAACCAGTAGACCACCTTGCCGATCAGCGTCGACACCGGTACCTGAATGCCCACTCGAGCCAGCAGCTTGGTCAGCCCCGTTCCAGCCATCAGGCGGTCCAGGCCGAGCTTGGCCAATAGTTTGGACAGCAGGGTATCGAGCAGCTTGGCCACCACGAAACCGAGCAACACCACCACCAGCGAGCCGAACAGACGGGGAATGAAAGCTCCCACCGGCGTCCAGACGGTTTCCATGGCTTTTACGAGACTTTGAGTCCAGGGGTCGAATTCCATCTTCAATCAGCCTTGTCAGCAGAACGAGGGGGTGAGGTACGGCGTGAGACCGGCGCGGTATGCGCCGAGCCATTGTTCAGGGCGATCATTAGCGCTTCAGCCCAATGGCCAAGCAGGCTGAACATATCGCCTGCGCCAACCTGACGATTGGCGGTCTTGAGTACGCGACCCAGCGTGGCGCCGTCATCGTGATCGGATGACGAGGATTTGAGCAGGTCCCGCAGGGATTCTTCGAACGGATCGTGCATGCGCACCTCGCGTGGATATGAGGGCTAGACGTGGTCGCCTGCCGGCAGGTCACATCACAGCCAGCGCAAGCGGCGGAACAACCACCACTGGAAAGACGCAATGCCAGCCAGCAGGATGCAGGCAACGACGAAACCCTGACCGTTCTCGGCCCCGGGAATACCGCCGACATTGATGCCGAGCAAGCCCGTAACAAAACTCATCGGCATGAAAAAGCCGGTGATGATGCCAAGTCGGTACATGGTGCGGTTCATTTTCTCGCTCATGCGCCGATGCTCGGCCTCAAGCACCAGCCCGACTCGCTCACGAACCAGCTCCAGTTCTTCCAGATAGCGGATCAGCCGGTTGCTCAGCTCGTTCCAGTAATCGGTATCGTCCTTGGCGAACCAGGCAAAGCCGTTGCGCGCCAGTTGAGCATAGATTTCCCGCTGCGGCGCCAGGAACCGCCGCAAATTGGCCGCGCGCAAGCGCACATGCAGCATCAGGCCATGGTCGGGCATGTAGCGCTCGTCGCGATCCAGCCCTTCTTCCTGCTCGTCGAGCCGTTCGGAAAGACCATCGATCACCGCGTCGACCCGATCGGCCAGGTAATGCGCCAGCTGCAGGATCAGCTCGGACGCATTCTTCGGCCCATGCCCCCGCTCCAACTGGGCAATCAGTTCTTCGGTGGCACGCAACGGGCGCAAGCGCAGGGAAATGACCCGGTGCGGATCGGCGAAGATGCGCACCGAGACCATGTCTTCCGGCTCGGCACCGGGGTTGAGATTGACCCCGCGCAGGAACAGCAGCAATTCCTCGGCAGGCAACGGCAGCAGGCGCGGACGGGTGTTTTCCTCGAGCAGCAGGTCGCAGGCGAACTCGCTGACACCACTTTGCTCGCGCAACCAGCGCTGGGTCAGCGGATGGCTGCGATCCCAGTGTAGCCACAGGCTTTCCGAACCCTGCAGCTGCAGGCCATCCAGCGCTCCACGGGAAATGCTGCGGGCACCACCCTGGCCATCGAGGACAAAGGCATGCACCAGGCCCCACCCGAGATTGTCTTGCTCTTGCATCCGTTGCATCACCTGACCAACCGGCCCGCGCGGTGCGGGCCGGCATGGCTCATTCCGGCATTTTCAGCGGTTCTGGGGAAACGATCACGCCATTGTTGTCGGCGTAAACATAGTGGCCCGGCTTGAAGGTCACGCCGCCGAAGGTCACGGCCACGTTGAGGTCGCCGATATTGCGCTTGTCGGTTTTCATCGGGTGGCTGGCCAGAGCCTGTACGCCCAGATCGGTCTGCGCCAGGGCATCGACGTCGCGCACGCAACCGTAGATCACCAGGCCTTCCCAGCCGTTCTTCGCGGCTTTCTCGGCAATCATGTCGCCCAGCAGAGCACGACGCAGCGAGCCGCCACCGTCAACCACCAGGACTTTGCCCTGGCCTGGCAGGTCGGCCTGGGATTTCACCAGCGAGTTGTCCTCATGGCACTTGATGGTGACGATTTCGCCACCAAAGGAGTCGCGACCACCGAAGTTGGCGAACATCGGCTCGACCACCTGCACCAGTTCCGGGTAGGCGTCACACAGATCGGGGGTGATGTATTGCATGGGGAAACTCCTGTTAATGGAATACTTCGAGATCGTAGCCAGTTCACTCGCCGCTCGGGCTGCCTGGGCATGCCTGCGAGGTGACAGGGAAGCCTGAGTTCGTCACATCTTAGCCGCATGCCTGAGCGCTTGTAACCTCAGTCGTGCGCCACGCCTGCGGGCAATTGCCCTTCGCGCAACCAGTGCTCGACCAGGGGCCAGACTTCGCGCTGGGCCTCCTTGCTGACCAGCATCTCGACATGCCCGTAGTCGCTGGAAAAACCCTTGTCCTTGGCCAGGCACAGATAGTTGCGTGGCGCGGCGACGAACTGGTTGGCGAGCTTGCGACAGGCCCAGGCCGGGTCCTGCATATCGCCGGCGGCCGTCACCGCCAGCAGCGGGACCTGCACATCGGCCATGCCGGCCCACCAGTCGCGCAGTTCGTCGCCGAAACGACCGAACAGGCGATGCCAGCGCAGGCTCTCTCGCACCAGGCCGATCGGTTCATCTTCCGGCCCACGTTTCAGGCGCGCACCGGAGATATGGTCGAAAGCCTTGAGCAGCAGGCGGCTGCCCCACTCCACCGGCGGTACTTTGAGCGGCCAGTAGATACGACTGATCTGGCTACCGAACAAGGCCACCGAGGCGGCCGTCCGACCATCCAGGTATTGGCCACCCAGCGCCGCTGCCAGGGTGATGCCACCCAGCGAGTGGCCAATCCAGTGCGGTACCTGCCCGCTCTGCTCACCGACGAAGGCGGCAATGGCCGGCAGGTCGTAACGGGCGTAATCGGCCACGCGGTTGTGCGAATAGGCCTGGTTACGCGGCGACAGGCCATGCCCGCGCATCTCGGCGATCCACACATCGAAACCGGCGCGCGCCAGCTGCGCCCCCAGGCCGACGCCCTTGGGCGAATACCAGAAGCGCCGATTGGAAAAACTGCCGTGCAGCAGGATCACCGGTACACCCCGGCTGCGCTGTTCGGCCAAGCCGAGACGGGTCAGGGCCAGCTCGACGGAAAAATCGGGACTATTACCTGGTTTCAGGCGATAGACATCCTCACTCAGATCACCGCGGAGCTCGGCGCTGATCAGGGCAACGGGGAACAACTCGCTACTGCTTTGCATGTTTTGTCTTGCACAAAAAAGGGCGGAATCGCTTCCGCCCTTCGGTGGAGATGAAGGTGGAATCAGGCCGGCGGCTGGCTTTCCGCGAGGAAGAACCAGGTATCCAGCACCGAGTCGGGGTTCAGCGATACGCTTTCGATGCCCTGCTCCATCAGCCACTTGGCCAGGTCCGGGTGATCCGAAGGCCCCTGACCGCAGATGCCGATGTATTTACCGGCCTTGTTGCAAGCCTGGATGGCATTGGCCAGCAGCTTCTTCACCGCAGGATTACGTTCGTCGAACAGGTGCGCAACGATGCCGGAATCGCGATCCAGGCCCAGGGTCAGCTGGGTCAGGTCGTTGGAACCGATGGAGAAGCCGTCGAAGAACTCGAGGAACTCTTCAGCGAGGATGGCGTTGGACGGCAGTTCGCACATCATGATGACCTTCAGGCCATCCTGACCGCGGGCCAGACCGTTGGCGGCGAGCAGATCGACCACCTGGCTGGCCTCACCGAGGGTGCGCACGAACGGCACCATGATCTCGACGTTGGTCAGGCCCATCTCGTTGCGCACTTTCTTCAGCGCACGGCACTCCAGCTCGAAGCAGTCGCGGAAGCTCTCGCTGATGTAACGCGAAGCGCCACGGAAGCCGAGCATCGGGTTTTCTTCTTCCGGCTCGTAGAGCTTGCCGCCGATCAGGTTGGCGTACTCGTTGGACTTGAAGTCAGACAGGCGCACGATGACCTTTTTCGGCCAGAAGGCCGCAGCCAGGGTACTGATGCCCTCGACCAGCTTCTCGACGTAGAAACCGACCGGGTCGTCGTAACCGGCAATGCGCTTCTCGACGCTGTCCTTGATCTCCGCCGGCAGGCTGGCGAAGTTCAGCAGGGCTTTGGGGTGTACGCCGATCATGCGGTTGATGATGAATTCCAGGCGGGCCAGGCCCACGCCTTCGTTCGGCAGCTGGGCGAAATCGAAGGCGCGATCCGGGTTGCCGACGTTCATCATGATCTTGAACGGCAGGTCGGGCATGGCATCGACCGAGTTTTTGCGGATATCGAAGCCCAGTTCGCCTTCGAAGATGAAACCGGTATCGCCTTCGGCGCAGGATACGGTGACGCCGACGCCGTCCTTCAGCACCTGGGTGGCGTTGCCGCAGCCAACCACGGCCGGGATACCCAGTTCACGAGCGATGATCGCCGCGTGGCAGGTACGCCCGCCACGGTTGGTGACGATGGCGCTGGCGCGCTTCATCACCGGCTCCCAGTCCGGGTCGGTCATGTCGGAAACCAGCACGTCGCCCGGCTGGACCTTGTCCATCTCGGAAACGTCGTGGATCACCCGTACCTTGCCGGCGCCGATGCGTTGGCCGATGGCGCGGCCTTCGACCAGCACGGTGCCCTTCTCTTTCAGCAGGTAGCGTTCCATCACGGTGGCGCTGGCGCGGCTCTTCACGGTTTCCGGGCGAGCCTGGACGATGTACAGCTTGCCGTCGTCGCCGTCTTTGGCCCACTCGATGTCCATCGGACGCTCATAGTGCTTCTCGATGATCAGCGCCTGCTTGGCCAGCTCGCTGACTTCGGCATCGCTGAGGCAGAAGCGCGCGCGGTCGGCGCGGTCGACTTCGACGGTTTTTACCGACTTGCCGGCCTTGGCTTCTTCGCCGTAGACCATCTTGATCGCCTTGCTGCCCAGGTTGCGGCGCAGGATGGCCGGGCGGCCGGCTTCAAGAGTCTGCTTGTGCACATAGAATTCGTCGGGGTTCACCGCGCCCTGCACCACGGTCTCGCCGAGGCCGTAGGCGCCAGTGATGAACACCACGTCACGGAAGCCGGACTCGGTGTCCAGGGTGAACATCACGCCGGCGGTACCGGTTTCCGAACGCACCATGCGCTGCACGCCGGCAGACAGGGCGACCAGCTTGTGGTCGAAACCCTGGTGCACGCGGTAGGAAATGGCGCGATCGTTGAACAGCGAGGCGAACACTTCCTTGGCCGCGCGGATCACGTTGTCCACGCCACGGATATTGAGGAAGGTTTCCTGCTGGCCGGCGAAGGAGGCGTCCGGCAGATCCTCGGCAGTGGCCGAAGAGCGTACGGCGACAGCCATGTTGGCGTTGCCAGCGGCCATGGCGGCGAAGGCCGTGCGGATTTCGCTGTTGAGGCGCTCGGGGAACTCGGCGTCCATGATCCATTGGCGGATCTGTGCACCGGTCTTGGCCAGGGCATTGACGTCATCCACGTCCAGCGCATCGAGGGCAGCGTGGATGCGGTCGTTCAGGCCGCTCTGTTCGAGGAAGTCGCGGTAGGCCTGGGCGGTAGTAGCGAAGCCGCCTGGGACAGAGACACCAGCACCGGCCAGGTTGCTGATCATTTCGCCCAGGGATGCGTTTTTGCCCCCTACATGCTCCACATCGTGGACGCCGAGCTTATCGAGGGAAACTACGTACTCTACCAAGGTGAACTCTCCACTGTACTTGGCCAAGCCACCGCAGCCGCGCTGCATTCTGGCTTTGCCGCAAGGAAATAAGTCACAATGCCGGCCGGTACGGGCCCGACAAAGGGGGCCTATGATAGCCAAGAATCGTTCCTGACTTAAGGCCTTTGGCGCAAATGAAACGAACCGCTTTTTTCATCTCCGACGGCACCGGCATCACCGCCGAAACCCTCGGCCAGAGCTTGCTGGCGCAATTCGAGACCATCAGCTTCACCAAGCTCACGCGTCCGTACATCGACAGCGTCGACAAGGCGCGCGCCATGGTACAGCAAATCAATAATGCTGCCGAGAAAGACGGCGCCCGGCCGATCATCTTCGACACCGTGGTCAACCAGGAAATTCGCGACATCCTGGCCGAATCCGACGGCTTCATGATCGATATCTTCTCCACCTTTCTCTCCCCGCTCGAACAGGAGCTGACATCGCACTCCTCCTATTCGGTCGGCAAGTCGCACTCCATCGCCAGCAGCAGCAATTACATGGAGCGTATCGAGGCGGTCAACTTCGCCCTCGACAACGACGACGGCGCCCGCACCCACTACTACGACAAGGCCGATCTGATCCTGGTCGGCGTATCGCGTTGCGGCAAAACCCCGACCTGCCTGTACATGGCCATGCAGTTCGGCATCCGCGCCGCCAACTACCCGCTGACCGAAGAAGACATGGAGCGCCTGCAGCTACCGGCCGCCCTCAAGCCCTACAAACACAAGCTGTTCGGCCTGACCATCGACCCGGACCGGCTTACCGCCATCCGTCACGAGCGCAAGCCCAACAGCCGCTACGCCAGCTTCGCCCAGTGCGAATTCGAAGTCCGCGAGGTGGAAAATCTGTTCCGCCGCGAGAACATCGCCTATATCAACTCCACGCATTTCTCGGTGGAGGAAATTTCCGCCAAGATCCTGGTGGAGAAAGGTGTGGAACGCCGCCTCAAGTAACGCTGGCGTTACACCCTCAGAAGCCCGGCCCAGTGCCGGGCTTTTTCATGGCTACGGCCCAATAGCGTGCTGCGCAGGCTAAAGCTGTAGGTTGGGTTGAGGAGCAGCGCGACGAAGCCCAACGAGGCCTGCACCGGATCTGTTGGGCTTCGCTGCGCTCAACGCCAACCTACGGAAACTGCATGACCTGCGGCCGATCCATACCCAGCAAAACCCATGCCCCCATAATGGGGATATAGCCTTTTCATGCATCAGAATGCGTCGCCCGGCACCCGCACCCAGCCTTCCATCAGGATGCGCGCGCTGCGGCTCATGATCGCCTTGGTCACCGTCCACTCTCCGTCGACCAGCCTGGCCTCGGCGCCGACCCGCAAGGTGCCGGACGGATGACCGAAACGTACCGCCTCGCGCTCACCGCCACCGGCCGCCAGATTGACCAGGGTCCCGGGAACCGCCGCCGCCGTGCCGATGGCCACCGCGCAGGTACCCATCATGGCGTGGTGCAGCTTGCCCATGGACAGCGCGCGCACCAGCAGATCGACCTCGCCAGCCTCGACCGTCTTGCCACTGGAAGCCTTGTAGCTCTTCGGTTGGCTGACAAAGGCGATCTTCGGCGTGTGCTGGCGGGTCAGCGCCTCTTCGGCGGTCTTGATCAGGCCCATGCGCAGGGCGCCGGCCACGCGGATTTGCTCGAAACGCGTCAGCTGCTGCGGATCGCTGTTGATGGCCTCGCGCAGCTCGGTGCCCTGGTAGCCGATGTCCTCGGCATTGACGAACACCGTGGGGATACCGGCGCTGATCATGGTCGCCTTGAAGGTGCCAACACCCGGCACTTCCAGGTCGTCGACCAGGTTGCCGGTGGGGAACATCGAGCCGCCCTCCTCGCCATCATCCGATGGATCGAGAAACTCCAGCACGATCTCGGCCGCCGGAAAGGTCACCCCATCCAGCTCGAAGTCGCCGGTTTCCTGGACCTGGCCATTGCTGACCGGCACATGGGCGATGATGGTTTTCTGGATATTGGCCTGCCAGATGCGCACTACGCATACGCCGTTCTCGGGAATGCGCGCCGCATCGACCAGACCGGCCTGCAGGGCAAAGGCCCCGGCGGCGGTGGACAGGTTGCCGCAGTTGCCGCTCCAGTCGACGAAGGCCTTGTCGATGGAGACCTGGCCGTAGAGGTAATCGACGTCATGCTCCGGCTGGCTGCTTTTCGACAGGATCACGCACTTGGAGGTCGAGGACGTGGCGCCGCCCATGCCGTCGATATGCGCGGAGTAAGGATCGGGACTGCCGATCACCCGCATAAACAGCCGGTCTCGGGCTTCACCAGGCACCTGGCAGCGCTCGGGCAGGTCCTGCAGGCGGAAGAACACGCCCTTGCTGGTACCGCCACGGATATAGGTGGCGGGAATCTTGATCTGGGCTGCATGAGCCATAAAGCACTCTCCTGAAAGAAGACCGGGGCGTTGCCGCCCCGGTGATACATCAGCCCTGGGACGACTCGAGGAAGTCCTGAGCAAAGCGCTGCAGCACACCGCCCGCCTTGTACACATGGACTTCGGCGGCGGTATCCAGGCGGCAGGTCACCGCTACCTTGACCACGTCACCGTTGCGGCGATTGACCACCAGGGTCAAATCGCAGCGCGGCGATACATCGCCCTCGATGTCGTAGGTCTCGGTGCCGTCCAGACCCAGGGTCAGGCGGGTGGTGCCCGGCTTGAACTCCACCGGCAGCACGCCCATGCCGACCAGGTTGGTGCGGTGAATACGCTCGAAACCTTCGGCCGCAATTACTTCCACACCCGCCAGACGCACCCCCTTGGCCGCCCAGTCGCGGGACGAACCCTGACCGTAGTCAGCACCGGCGACGATGATCAGGTTTTGCTTGCGGTTCATGTAGGTTTCGATCGCTTCCCACATGCGCATGACCTTGCCTTCCGGCTCGACGCGCGCCAGCGAGCCTTTCTTCACCGCACCGTCGACCACGGCCATCTCGTTGACCAGCTGCGGGTTGGCGAAGGTGGCGCGCTGGGCGGTCAGGTGGTCGCCGCGGTGGGTGGCGTAGGAGTTGAAGTCCTCTTCCGGCAGACCCATTTTGTGCAGGTACTCGCCAGCGGCCGAGTCCAGCAGGATGGCGTTGGACGGCGACAGGTGGTCGGTGGTGATGTTGTCCGGCAGGATCGCCAGCGGCAGCATGCCCTTGAGCGTACGCTCGCCGGCCAGCGCACCTTCCCAGTACGGCGGACGACGGATGTAGGTGGACTGCGGACGCCAGTCGTACAGCGGGCTCTCGGCCTCCTGCACGGTACCCAGATCGAACATCGGGATGTAGATCTGCTTGAACTGCTCCGGCTTCACCGAGGCGGCGACAATGGCGTCGATTTCTTCGTCGCTCGGCCACAGGTCCTTCAGAGTGATCGGGTTACCGTTCTGGTCGGTACCCAGCACATCCTGCTCAATATCGAAGCGCACGGTCCCGGCTATGGCGTAGGCCACCACCAGCGGCGGCGAAGCCAGGAAGGCCTGCTTGGCGTAGGGGTGGATGCGGCCGTCGAAGTTGCGGTTGCCGGAGAGCACGGCAGTGGCGTACAGGTCGCGATCGATGATTTCCTGCTGGATCAGCGGATCCAGCGCGCCGGACATACCGTTACAGGTGGTACAGGCATAAGCGACGATGCCGAAGCCCAGCTGTTCCAGCTCGCTCAGCAAACCGGCTTCCTCCAGGTACAGTTTGGCGACTTTCGAACCAGGCGCGAAGGAAGTCTTGACCCAGGGCTTGCGCAGCAGACCCAGGGCGTTGGCCTTCTTCGCCAGCAGGCCGGCGGCCACCACGTTGCGCGGGTTGGAGGTGTTGGTGCAGCTGGTGATGGCGGCGATGATCACCGCGCCATCCGGCAGCAGGCCTTCGGCCTCCTCTACCTTGCCAGCCGCCAGCTTGGCCTCGTCGGCAATGCCGCGCTCATGCAGCGCCGAGGTCGGCAGGCGCTTGTGCGGGTTGGACGGGCCAGCCATGTTGCGCACCACAGTGCTCAGGTCGAAGCTCAACACCCGCTCGTACTCGGCGGTCACCAGCGCATCGGCCCACAGGCCGGTGAGCTTGGCGTACTGCTCGACCAGCGCCACCTGCTCTGGCTCGCGGCCGGTAAGCTTGAGGTAATCGATGGTCTGCCGGTCGATGTAGAACATCGAGGCGGTGGCACCGTATTCCGGGCACATGTTGGAGATGGTCGCGCGGTCGCCGATCGACAGGCTGTCCGCCCCCGCGCCGAAGAACTCGACCCAGGCACCCACCACGCGCTCCTTGCGCAGGAACTCGGTGATGGCGAGGACAATATCGGTGGCGGTGATGCCGGGCTGGCGTTTGCCGGTCAGCTCGACGCCGACGATATCGGGCAGGCGCATCATCGACGGCAGGCCCAGCATCACGGTTTCGGCTTCCAGGCCGCCTACGCCGATGGCGATCACGCCCAGGGCATCGACGTGCGGGGTGTGTGAGTCGGTGCCCACGCAGGTATCCGGGAAGGCAATGCCGCCGCGCGCCTGGATCACCGGGCTCATTTTCTCCAGGTTGATCTGGTGCATGATGCCGTTGCCGGCCGGAATCACGTCGACGTTTTTAAAGGCTGTTTTCGTCCACTCGATAAAGTGGAAACGATCCTCGTTGCGGCGCTCTTCCACGGCGCGGTTCTTCTCGAACGCATCCGGGTCGAAGCCACCGAACTCCACGGCCAGCGAGTGGTCGACGATCAGCTGGGTCGGCACCACCGGGTTGACCTTGGCCGGGTCACCGCCCTTCTCGGCAATCGCATCACGCAGGCCGGCCAGGTCGACCAGCGCGGTCTGGCCGAGGATGTCGTGGCAGACCACGCGCGCCGGGTACCAGGGGAAGTCCAGATCACGCTTGCGCTCAATCAGCTGCGTGAGCGAGTCGGTCAGCGCCTCCGGCTCGCAGCGGCGCACCAGCTGCTCGGCCAGCACACGCGAGGTGTACGGCAGTTTGGCGTAGGCGCCGGGCTCGATGGCGTCGATCGCTTCGCGGGTGTCGAAGTAGTCCAGCGCGCTGCCGGGCAGGTTCTTGCGGTATTGAGTGTTCATCGTGCTGCTCATGATTAAGGACGGTCCTTGAGCGGCACGAACTTCAGGTCTTCGGGGCCTGTGTAGTTGGCGCTCGGGCGGATGATCTTGCCGTCGATGCGTTGCTCGATGACGTGGCTGGACCAGCCGGAAGTGCGGGCAATGACGAACAGCGGAGTGAACATGGCGGTGGGCACGCCCATCATGTGGTAGCTCACGGCGCTGAACCAGTCGAGGTTGGGGAACATCTTCTTGATGTCCCACATGATGGTTTCCAGGCGCTCGGCGATGTCATACATCTTGCTGTTGGACTGCTCGGCGGACAGCTCGCGCGCCACTTCCTTGATCACCTTGTTGCGCGGGTCGGCCACGGTGTAGACCGGGTGGCCGAAGCCAATCACCACTTCCTTCTTCTCCACACGAGCGCGGATATCGGCTTCGGCCTCGTCCGGGTTGTCGTAGCGCTTCTGGATCTCGAAGGCCACTTCGTTGGCGCCGCCGTGCTTCGGCCCGCGCAGCGCGCCAATGGCACCGGCGATGCAGGAGTGCATGTCGGAGCCGGTACCGGCAATCACGCGAGAGGTGAAAGTGGAAGCGTTGAATTCGTGCTCGGCGTATAGGTTGAGCGAGGTGTGCATGGCACGCACCCAGGACTCGCGCGGCTTCTCGCCGTGCAGCAGATGGAGGAAGTGGCCGCCGATGGAGTCGTCGTCGGTTTCCACGTCGATGCGCTTGCCGTTGTGGCTGAAGTGGTACCAGTACAGCAACGCTGAACCCAACGAAGCCATCAGTTTGTCAGCGATATCGCGGGCGCCCGGATGGTTGTGGTCGTCCTTCTCCGGCGATACGCAACCCAGTACGGACACGGCGGTGCGCATCACGTCCATCGGATGGGCAGATGGTGGCAGTTGTTCCAGGGACGCCTTGAGCGCCGCCGGAATGCCACGCAGGGCCTTGAGCTTGGTCTTGTAGGCGGTTAGCTCGGCAACGTTGGGCAGCTTGCCGTGGACCAGCAGGTGAGCGATTTCCTCGAAGTCGCAACGATTGGCGAAGTCGAGCACGTCATAGCCGCGGTAATGCAGGTCGTTGCCGGTACGGCCAACAGTGCACAGAGCGGTATTGCCGGCGGCGGTGCCGCTCAGCGCGACGGACTTCTTCGGCTTGAAGCCGGGCGTGGTGGTTTCTACGGAAGCGCTCATCGCTCTCTCCTCAATCTGATCCGGTAGTACTGCTTTATTGTTGTATGCAGGCCGCCCATGGCGGCCTGCGAGCCGGTCACTTCTTGCCGGCGGCGAACAGGGCGTCGAGCTTCTGTTCGAAGGCGTGGTAGCCGATGCGGTCGTACAGCTCAACGCGAGTCTGCATCTGGTCGATGACGTCTTTCTGATGGCCGTTCTGGCGAATCGAGGTGTAGACACTTTCCGCCGCCTTGTTGGCCGCACGGAATGCCGACAGCGGATACAGCTGAATGGCCACGCCGACCGAGGCCAGCTCGTCACGGGTAAACAGCGGAGTAGCGCCGAACTCGGTGATGTTGGCCAGGATCGGCACGTTCAGCGCATCGACGAAACGCTTGTAGGTCGGCAGGTCGTAGGCCGCCTCGGCGAAGATCGCGTCGGCACCCGCCTCGACGTAGCGCAGGCAGCGCTCGATGGCGGCGTCCACGCCTTCAGCCTGAATGGCGTCGGTACGGGCGATCAGGAAGAAGTTCGGGTCGGTCTTGGCGTCGGCCGCCGCTTTCACCCGGTCAGCCATCTCACCGGTGGAAACGATTTCCTTGCCCGGGCGGTGGCCGCAGCGCTTGGCGCCGACCTGGTCTTCGATGTGGGCAGCAGCGGCGCCAGCCTTGATCAGGTTCTTCACCGTGCGCTCGATGTTGAAGGCGCTAGGACCGAAACCGGTGTCGATGTCGACCAGCAGCGGCAGGTCGCAGACGTCGGTGATGCGGCGCACGTCGGTGAGCACATCATCCAGGGTATTGATGCCCAGGTCCGGCAAGCCCAGGGAGCCTGCTGCGACGCCGCCACCGGAGAGGTAGATGGCGCGGAAACCGGCACGTTTGGCCAGCAACGCGTGGTTGGCGTTGATCGCGCCGATGACCTGCAGCGGGCTTTCTTCGACAATAGCCTCACGGAAACGCAGGCCGGCAGACTTCTGACTCATGAATCACCTCGTGTCTTGGACGGGTTGACGAGCGCTTCCTGGTAGTGGCGCTCGATGTTGCGCTTGGATGCACCGATGTGACGGCGCATCAGCAGTTCGGCCAGTTCGCCGTCACGTTCGGCGATGGCATCGAGAATCCGGTGGTGTTCGGCAAAGGCATGCCGTGGACGATTGGGCGTGGCGGAGAACTGCAGGCGATACATACGCACCAGTTGGTACAGCTCGCCGCAGAGCATCTGCGCCAGGGTCTTGTTGCCGCTGCCCTGGATAATCCGGTAATGGAAGTCGAAGTCGCCCTCCTGCTGGTAGTAGCCGACACCCGCCTTGAAGGCAGCATCCTGTTCATGCAGATCGAGCACCCGGCGCAGCTCGTCGATCTCGCCCTGGGTCATGCGCTCGGCCGCCAGACGACAGGCCATGCCCTCCAGGGATTCGCGAATCTCGTACAGCTCGATCAGCTCGGCATGGCTCAGCGACACCACCCGCGCACCCACATGCGGCACGCGTACCAGCAGGCGCTGGCCCTCCAGGCGGTGGATCGCCTCGCGCAGCGGCCCGCGACTGATGCCGTAGGTGCGCGCCAGCTCCGGCTCGGAGATTTTGCTGCCCGGGGCGATCTCGCCCTTGACGATGGCGGCCTGGATACGCCGGAACACGTGCTCGGCGAGGGTCTCGGAGTCATCCGCAGCACTGGCTGGCGCCTCAGGTAGCTCAAGCATTATTGTCAACACCGAATACTTGTTTAGGCGAAAAATACGCCTTCAAAGCCGTACCAGTCAAATAAAACAAACAGATTGTCGACAATCCAGGATTGACGTCAGCCTGCAAGGAATCGCCGATTCAACCTGCAGAAACGCGCATAAGCGTCTGTTACAGCAGAAAAACCCCATGTTAGAATGCAGCCCGCATGCGCCGGGCGGGACCTTTTGCCATGCCTGCTAGACTGTTTTTGCCGGCTATCAGCCATGCCGCCGGTCACCGGCCACGACGACGCGAACACCACAGGATTTATGAGACTCGAGCCCCTCGCCCTTCTCCTCTGTTGCGCCCTGTTTTCCGGCCTCGGTTTCGCCGCCGAAAAGACCGTGTACGGCCTGAATGAGTACGTCAGCCTGGCCGATCTCGACCTGCAGGTTGCCGCCAAACTCGATACCGGCGCCAAGACCGCCTCTCTCAGTGCCCGCGATATCAAACGCTTCAAACGTGACGGCGAGACCTGGGTGCGCTTCTACCTGGCAATCGACGACGCGCACAGCCATCCTATCGAGCGCCCCCTGTCCCGCATCAGCAAAATCAAGCGACGCGCCGGTGACTTCGATCCGGAAGAAGGCAAGACCTACACCGCGCGGCCGGTCATCGAACTCGAAGTGTGCATGGGCAAGGCCCGGCGCAGCATCGAAGTGAACCTGACCGACCGCAGTGCATTCCAATACCCGTTGCTGATCGGCTCCGAGGCGCTCAAACGCCTGGACGCGCTGGTCGACCCCAGTCTCAAATACGCCGCTGGCAAACCCGCCTGCTCTCCAGTCACCACCGCTGCCGAGTAATACTCATGCGATCCTTGACCCTGCATCTGAAAGTCCTTATCACCCTGCTGGTGACCGTGGGCATTCTGGTTACGGCCTACCAGATCTTCTATCTCGGCATCCCGGTGACCGAAGACGAAACCGATGAACTGTGGAACATCGACGCCAAGGTCGAGTTCCAGGCCAGCCCGCACGAGCCGGTCAAGGTGCAGATGTTCGTACCACCGCTGAACCAGGATTATGTGAGCCTCAACGAGAGCTTCATCTCCAACAACTTCGGTTTCAGCGTCAACCGTATCGACGGCAACCGCCGGGTCACCTGGTCGGCGCGCCGCGCCAGCGGCAACCAGACCCTGTACTACCGCCTGGTGCTGACCAAGCGCTACAGCGGTGAGCCGGCCAAGGCCAAAGGCGTGATCTACCGCGACAGCATCCCGGTGGAGGGTGCCGAGAAGATCGCCGCCGAGGCGCTGCTGGCGCCGATCCGCCAGCATTCGGCAGACGTCGAAACCTTCATGAGCGAGACCATCAAACGCGTCAACAACAGCAACGACGACAACGTCAAACTGCTGATGGCCGGTGATAGCTCCACGCAGAACAAGGCACGCATCATCGAGCTGCTGCTGTCCATCGCCCACGTGCCGATGGAGCGCGTGCACACCATTCGCCTGACTGCCGACCAGCCGCAAACCCCGGAACTGTGGCTGCGCAGCTTCAACGGCAAGGACTGGCTGTACTTCAACCCGGAAAGCGGCGAGCAAGGTCTGCCACTCGATCGCCTGGTCTGGTGGACCGGCGACGGCCAACTGGTCAATCTGGAAGGCGGCAAGAAGGCCCAGGTCAGCTTCACCCTGAGCAACAGCGAGATGAACGCCATCCGCCTGGCCAAGCTGACCGACGAGAATACCGACGTCGACTTCCTCGAATACTCGCTGTACGGCCTGCCACTGCAGACCCAGCAGACCTACCAGATCATGATCATGATCCCGATCGGCGTGCTGGTGATCCTGATCCTGCGCAACCTCGGCGGCCTGCAGACCCTCGGCACCTTCACTCCGGTGCTGATCGCCCTGGCCTTCCGCGAGACGCAGTTGGGCTTTGGTATTGCGCTGTTCACCATCATTACCGCACTCGGCCTGTCGCTGCGCTCCTACCTCGAACACCTCAAGCTGCAGATGCTGCCAAGGCTCTCGGTGGTGTTGACCTTCGTGGTGGTGCTGATCGCCGTGATCAGCCTGTTCAGCCACAAGCTGGGGCTGGAGCGCGGCCTGTCGGTCGCCCTGTTCCCGATGGTGATCCTGACCATGACCATCGAACGCCTGTCGATCACCTGGGAAGAGCGCGGCGCCTCACATGCCTTCAAGGTCGCGGTCGGCACCCTGTTCGCCGCCACCCTGGCGCACCTGCTGATGACCGTGCCGGAGCTGACCTACTTCATCTTCACCTTCCCGGCGGTGCTGCTGATCATGGTGGGCTTCATGCTGGCGATGGGTCGCTACCGCGGCTACCGCCTGACCGAGCTGTTCCGTTTCAAAGCCTTCCTGAAGGATTGAGCCCATGTTCGGTCTGATCAAGCGATGGAAAGCCCTGGAAGCCAAAGGCATCATGGGCATCAACCGGCGTAACGCGGACTACGTGCTGAAGTACAACAAACGGCACCTGTACCCGATCGTCGACGACAAGATCATCACCAAGGAGCGGGCCATCGAGGCCGGCATCCATGTACCGGAGCTGTACGGGATCATCTCCACCGAGAAGGAAATCGAGAAGTTCGCCGAGATCATCGGCGACCGTACCGATTTCGTGATCAAGCCGGCGCAAGGCGCCGGCGGTGACGGCATCCTGGTGATCGCCGACAAGTTCGAAGGCCGCTACAAGACCGTCTCCGGCAAGATCGTCAGCCAGGAAGACATCGAGCACCAGCTGTCGAGCATCCTCACCGGCCTGTACTCCCTCGGCGGCCACCGCGACCGCGCGCTGATCGAGTACCGGGTCACCCCGGACCCGATCTTCAAGAGCATCAGCTACGAGGGCGTGCCGGACATCCGCATCATCGTGCTGATGGGCTACCCGGTGATGGCCATGCTGCGCCTGCCGACCCGCCAGTCCAACGGCAAGGCCAACCTGCACCAGGGCGCCATCGGTGTCGGTGTCGACCTGGCTACCGGTCTGACCCTGCGCGGCACCTGGCTGAACAACAAGATCACCAAGCACCCGGACACCACCAATGCTGTGGATGGCGTGCAGCTGCCCAACTGGGACGGCTTCATGAAGCTGGCCGCCGGTTGCTACGAGCTGTGCGGCTTGGGTTATATCGGCGTGGACATGGTGCTGGACGAGGAGAAAGGTCCGCTGATCCTCGAGCTCAACGCCCGCCCCGGCCTGAACATCCAGATCGCCAACGACTGCGGCCTGACCCATCGCGCCCATGCGGTGGAAGCGCGCATCGCCGAGCTGGCGAAGAACGATGTGAAGGAAAGCGTGGAAGATCGCGTACGCTTCTCCCAGCAACTGTTCGGCCATGTGAAGCCGGCGGAAATCTGACCAGCCCCGCATTGAACGAGCCCGGCACTGCCGGGCTTTTTCATTGTGGACACCACCTCTACAATCGCAGCCCCAGTACGGTCGAAACGCGCGCATGAACCTCTGCCACCTGCACTCGCTGCCTTATCGGGCCGATCCTGCCCACTACTTCGCCGCCATCCGCCAGGCGCCCGGAGCCGTGCTGCTGGATGCCGGACAGCCACAGGCCGCGCGCGGCCGCTTTGACCTGCTCAGTGCCTGGCCAGTGCAGCGCTTTAGCCCAAACACCGGGGAAGCCGCGCAAACCTTTCTCCAGCGCCTGCGCGACGGCCTGACCCGGCTTGGTCAGGCGCAAGTTCCGGCCGGTTACGAACTGCCGTTTGCCGGCGGGCTGATTGGCTACCTGAGCTATGACTTCGGCCGATGCATCGAGCAACTGCCCGACCAGGCGACTGACGACCTTGGCTTGGCCCAGGCGAGCTTCGGCCTCTATGCCTGGGCGCTGATCAGCGATCACCAGCGAAAAACCAGTCAGCTGCTGTTCCACCCCAGCCTCGCCGGGGCCGAGCGCCAGCGCCTGGTGCAGCTGTTCGAAGTGCCCGGCACTCACACTGACAACGGCTTCCGCCTGCAGCAGCCGTTTCGCGCCGACCTGAGCGAGGACGACTACCGCCAGGCCATCGAACGCATCCAGACCTATATCCAGGCAGGCGACTGCTACCAGGTGAACTTTGCCCAGCGCTTCCAGGCGAGCTGCAGCGGCGATGCCTGGAGCGCCTACCTGGCCTTGCGCAAGGCCTGCCCTACCCCGTTCGCCGGCTTCCAGACGCTGGACGACGGCGGCGCCATTCTCAGCCTGTCTCCGGAACGCTACCTGCAAGTCAGCGAGGGCCGGGTCGAAACCCGTCCGATCAAGGGCACCCGCCCGCGCGGCGCCACGCCCGCAGAAGATGCCGCGCTGGCTGCCGAGCTGCTGGCCAGCCCCAAGGACCGCGCCGAAAACCTGATGATCGTCGACCTGCTGCGCAACGATCTGGGCCGCAGCTGCCGTACCGGCTCTGTGCGGGTGCCGGAGCTGTTCGCCCTGGAAAGCTACCCCAACGTGCATCACCTGGTCAGCGCCGTGACCGGCGAGCTGGCGCCCGGCAAAGATGCCTTGGACCTGATCGCCGGCAGCTTTCCCGGTGGCTCGATCACCGGAGCACCGAAAATCCGCGCCATGCAGATCATCGACGAACTGGAACCGACCCGCCGCGCGCTGTACTGCGGCTCGCTGCTGTATCTGGACGTACGCGGCGAACTGGACAGCTCGATCGCCATCCGCAGCCTGCTGGTCAAGGACGGCAAAGTCAGCTGCTGGGGCGGCGGCGGCATAGTCGCCGACTCCGACTGGCAGGCCGAGTACCAGGAATCGATCACCAAGGTGAGGGTGCTGCTGCGGACCCTGGAACAGCTTTCCGGCTTCTGAAGACCTGTTCCAAGCCTGCTGCGCGCGTTAAAACAGGCGCGCAGACGCTGAACAGCGTTCTGAGCCCGCAACAGAAACAACAAGGCCCGCACATGGCGGGCCTTGTCGTCGATACGGCAGCCTTACAGGCTCAGATCACGCACCGACGCCTTGAGGAACTCGCGCTTGAGGTCTTCATAGGTGTGTACCGCCGGGAACTGCGGGAACTCGCGGATCACGTTGTCCGGGGCATGGAACAGGATGCCGGCGTGGGCTTCGCTGAGCATGGTGGTGTCGTTGTACGAGTCGCCAGCGGCGATCACGCGGTAGTACAGGCTCTTGAAGGCAATCACCGACTGGCGCTTGGGGTCCTTCTGGCGCAGCTGGTAACCCACCACGCGATCGGTCTCGTCGGTGATCAGCTTGTGGCACAGCAGCGCCGGGAAGCCCAACTGGCGCATCAGCGGCTGGGAAAACTCGTAGAAGGTGTCCGACAGGATCACCACCTGGAAGCGCTCGCGCAGCCAGTCGACGAATTCCACGGCGCCTTCCAGCGGCTTGAGGGTGGCGATCACTTCCTGGATATCGGCCAGCTTCAGGCCGTGCTCATCGAGGATGCGCAGGCGCTGCTTCATCAGCACGTCGTAGTCCGGAATATCCCGGGTAGTGGCCTTGAGCGCCTCGATGCCGGTCTTTTCGGCGAAGGCAATCCAGATTTCCGGAACCAGTACACCTTCGAGGTCGAGGCAGGCGATTTCCACGGGCTACTCCTAAGTCGGTTGTTTGAGGGGCGGCACTCTAGCAGCATGCCGCCGCGCTGGTAAACCGGCAGTTCGCGTGGCCGCCAGAGCCCCCTGTGATACCATCGCCAACCTTGATTTCACTGCCAATCGACAGGACCGCACAGATGACGTTCGATCTGGACCGCATCAACGCCGAACTCGGAAAAGATGCCGAAAAACTCGTGGAGTGGGCACTTGGCCTGGGCAAGACCACGATCTGCACCACCAACTTCCGTCCTTTCGAGGCGGTGATCCTGCATATGGTTACCCAGGTCAAGCCGGATACCCAGATCATCTGGATGGACAACGGCTACAACACCGAAGCGACCTACAAGTTCGCCGACGAAGTCAGCCAGCAGCTCAAGCTGAACCTGAAGACCTACCTGCCGCTGCGCTCGCGCGCTCATCGCGAAGCCATCGACGGCCCGGTGCCGGCGCTGGACGATCCGCGCCACGAAGCCTTCACCGCCGAGGTCAAACTGGAGCCCTTCGCCCGCGCCCTGCGCGAAGCCGCGCCGCAGGTCTGGTTCACCGCCTTGCGCGCCACCGACACCGCCGTGCGTGCGCAGATGGATCCGGTGAGCATCAACCCGGATGGCCTGATCAAGGTCGCCCCACTGCTGCACTGGAGCTCCAAGGAACTGTACGAATACCTAGTGAAGCACGGCCTGCCAAACAACTTCGATTACTTCGACCCGACCAAGGGCGAAGACAATCGCGAGTGCGGCCTGCACCTGAACCACTGAGCCTCGCACAGGCTCACATACGCAGAAGGGGCGCCATATGGCGCCCCGTCTGCATTATTGCCGCGGAGAAAACTCAGTAGGTCGGCAGTTCGATACCGTCGAACAGCTCGTCCAGCTCGGCCTTGGTGTGGCACTGCACGGCCTTGGCCATCACGTCGCGGGTCAGGTGCGGGGCGAACTTCTCGATGAAGTCGCACATGAAGCCACGCAGGAAAGTACCACGACGGAAACCGATCTTGGTCACGCTGGACTCGAACAGCTCGCTGGCATCCAGCACCACCAGGTCATTGTCGAGCTTGGCGTCGACCGCCATGCGCGCCACGATGCCAACGCCCAGACCGAGGCGAACATAGGTCTTGATCACGTCGGCATCGGCCGCGGTGAATACCACCTTGGGGGTCAGGCCGCGATGGCTGAACGCCTCGTCCAGCTTAGAGCGACCAGTGAAGCCGAATACATAGGTGACGATCGGGTATTCGGCCAGGGCTTCCAGCGTCAGTTTCGGCAGCTTGGTCAGCGGGTGGCCCTGGGGCACGATCACGCAGCGGTTCCAACGGTAGCAGGGCATCATCACCAGGTCGCCGAACAACTCCAGCGCCTCGGTGGCGATGGCGAAGTCGACGGTGCCGTCGGCTGCCATTTCGGCGATCTGCATCGGCGTGCCCTGATGCATGTGCAAGGCGACGTCCGGGTACTGCTTGATGAAATTGCTGATCACCGGCGGCAGCGCATAGCGTGCCTGGGTATGGGTGGTGGCGATGGACAGCGTGCCCTTCTTCTCGTTGGAGAACTCCTGGGCGATCTGCTTGATGCTCTCGACCTTGCGCAGGATCTCACCGGCAGTGGTGATGATGCGTTCGCCGGCGGGCGTCACTCGAGTCAGGTGCTTGCCGCTGCGGGCGAAGACCTCGACACCCAGCTCGTCCTCCAACAGGCGGATCTGCTTGCTGATCCCCGGCTGCGAGGTGTACAGGCTCTGCGCCGTGGCCGAGACGTTGAGGTCATGGTGCGCCACTTCCCAGATGTAGCGCAGCTGCTGCAGCTTCATAGAATTCCCTCAAAAGCAGGTAGACGCTGTCTGAATTTGGCAGCGACGTTATATAACCATAATAATGGTTCAAGGAATAAAACTAGACGATTTTTTGAGTTCTGCATGCCGTTCGTCTAAGGATTCGTCATAAGTCCCCACGACTGCGGTGCTGCAACATGGGCACCAGGTACACCGGTATCTCCGCCAGCTGCAGTACGCGCAAGGCCGTGCGCCCCAGCGCCGTATCCTGCGCGCCACCATGGCTGTGACTGCCTACGACCAGCAGATCCACCCCGAGCTTGCGCGCCGCCTCGAGAATCACCCGCGCCGGATCACCCTGCACCACCCGCACATTGCGAATCACTTCGGTATCCTGCTGCAGCTCCCCCAGTTCATCGCGAAAGCCTTCCAGGACACGCTGCTCGATACTCGCCATCACCGAACTGAGGCCCTTGCTGCGCAGCTCCTCCATGGTTTTGTCATCCAGATACGTCTGCAATACCGACTCGGCGAACAGCCCCATGGGCTCGACTGCGTGAACCACATGGAGCTCTGCCCGGTAGCTCCGGGCCAGGGTCATGGCGTGCTGCAGCACATAGGGAGCGTAGAGACCAAGATCGGTGGCATAAAGAATCGAACGGAACATGCGGCCTCCCGGACAACCCGCTAACGGCCCTGCTCTGAGCTTAGCAGCGCACCCGCCGGCGCAAGCCGCCACCTGCGGCAATAGACGGATGGCTCAGCCTGGCAGCTCGCCGCTCACGCCTCAGCGTCGATCCAGGAAACACAGCGCCTGATACAGCATGCGCATTTTCGGCAACTCGCAACCCGCCGCGGCGGCAGCTGCGAGAGGCGCGGCATAGATGGCCTGCAACTCCAGCGGGCGCTGCAGGCTGAAGTCGTGGTACATGCTCGGCAGATAGTCCGGCATGCGCTCGGTCGCCGCCAGCAGCTTGCCGGCGTAGCCCTCCGGCAGCACATGGCCACAGGCCGCGGCGCCCTGCTCCACTTCCTGCATCAGCGCAAGGATCAGCTCACGAGTATCGGCATTGCCCATCAGCCCAGTGGTTCCCGAGTTCAGCAGCACCGACAAGCCGTTGTATGGCACATTCCACACCAGCTTCTGCCAGCGCGCCTGCTCCAGATTGGGCATGGCCACGGACTCCAATCCGGCGGCCTGAAGCAGTGCCACGCCCTCTTCCACCACCGCCTGGCGAGCCTGCGCAGACTGCAAAGGGCCCGAGTGGTAGCCGAGGTTCACCGCGCCGAGCGCCTGGTGCTCGATTACCCCGGGCGCGCTGCGGTGAACGCAGATGAAACAGAGCCCACCCAGCAGATGCAGCGAATCGGGCAACAGCGGACGCAGCTGCTCTTCCACCGCCAAGCCGTTCTGCAGCAACACCACCCTCGCGCCAGATGCAGCAGCCCTGACAATTAGTGGTGCCAGCTCGGCATTGCTGATGGTCTTGGTGCCGACCAGCAACCAGTCACAGGGCGGCATCTGCTCGACGCTCGCCCAGGCCTGCACCGGTTGCAGGTGCAGCGAGCCATGCACGGCACTATTGAGCTGCAGGCCATGCTCGACCACCGCCTCGTATTCACTGCGCAGCAGAAAATGCACATCGAAACCGGCACGAGCCAGCATCACGCCATAAAAGCCACCAATGGCTCCCGTCCCGATAATGCCGATACGCGGGCCTTTGTGGTCTTGCATCAGGGCAACTCCTCTGATTCCAGGCGCAGCGCCTGAAACATGGCGGATTCAAGTTCGGCTCGGTTAAGGCGGGCGCGCACTGCGCCAAAGAATTGGCCATTGCGGACCAGAAACAGGCTGGGCAGATGAAAAACGCCATAGCGCTGCACCAAGCCGCCATTGTCGCCGGCATCCACCCAGCATAAGCGCTCGACCGACAGGCCCATGCCAGGCAGCTCGCACCGCGCCCAGCGGCAACTGGCACAGCCTGTGCTGGTAAATATCACCAGGGAGGTGCCTGGCAGCTCCAGCAGCCGGTGATCGGCGTCAAAATCGGTCAGTTCGAGACTTGGCACTATACTGATGGCCAGTGATGTCAATTGAGTGGCATCCGGAGTAGTTAAAATGCGTCATTTTTTGCGGCACCCGAGCGATATGCCGGTGGAGCTGGTTCAGCGCAAGCACGCGTTCCTGCCACGGCAGCGATTGAACAATATCAGCCTCGGCGGGGTGGCATGCAACTCCAGCAAAGGCTTTCGTAAAGGCACCGCGGTCGAGCTGCGCATCCCTCTTCTCGGCGACCAGGCCTGCTACCCCGGAGTGGTAGCCTGGTGCCGCAAGCAGCCAGGCGACTACCTGGTCGGCATCGCCTTCATCGATGAAGACACCCTGTTCCGCGCACGCATGGTCGAGCAGGTCTGCCAGATCGAGCACTACCGCCACCAGCGCGAACTCGAGCTGGGCACGCCAATCCCGGTCGAGACGGTTGCCAGCGAATGGATCGCCCTGCACGCGGCGGAGTTCTCCAGCGCCAGTTTCCACTCGCTCTAAGAGCCTGTTTACGATCTTCTGAATTAGAGCCAGACAAGGCACAACGACCAACGGGAGTAACAGCCGCAGGCTGGCCCGAAGGGTGAGCGCCAGCGAATCAAAAGGCCGAGGAAGCGCAGTTTACGAACTGTAAATGAGCATGACTCGTTTCACTCGCCCTTCGGGTCGCGCTGAAGCGCGTTAGCCGCAAGCGGCTTGCCGAGGCCGCTTTTAACGCGGTATGGCCGCGAGTCAGGAGATCGTGAACAGGTTCTAACGGCCATTTGCTGCCACTTAAGCCTTTCGCCCATTGTCGAGCCGGCCTGTACGCGCTAAGGTTCCGCTTCCCCGCTGCGCCCATAACGATGCTGTGCCTTTGGCGCCCGGCACCCGGACCTGATGAGTAACACGATGGCTGATTTACCGATCGACGATCTTAACGTTGCCTCCAACGAAACCCTGATCACCCCGGCGCAGCTCAAGCGCGAAATCCCCCTCACCGAAGCCGCCCAGCGCACCGTCGCCCATGGCCGCGAGGTGGTACGTAATATCCTCGACGGCAAGGATCACCGCCTGTTCGTGGTGGTCGGCCCTTGCTCCATCCACGATATCAAGGCTGCCCACGAGTACGCCGAGCGCCTCAAGGTGCTGGCTGCCGAAGTAGCGGACAGCCTGTTTCTGGTCATGCGCGTGTATTTCGAGAAGCCGCGCACCACGGTCGGCTGGAAAGGCCTGATCAACGATCCCTACCTGGACGATTCGTTCAAGATCCAGGATGGCCTGCACATTGGCCGCCAGCTGCTGCGCGACCTGGCCGAAATGGGCCTGCCGACCGCCACCGAGGCGCTCGACCCAATCTCCCCGCAATACCTGCAGGACCTGATCAGCTGGTCCGCCATCGGCGCGCGTACCACCGAATCGCAAACCCACCGCGAGATGGCCTCCGGGCTGTCCTCCGCCGTGGGCTTCAAAAACGGCACCGACGGTGGCCTGACCGTGGCGATCAACGCCCTGCAATCGGTTTCCAGCCCGCACCGCTTCCTCGGCATCAACCAGGAAGGTGGCGTATCCATCGTCACCACCAAGGGCAACGCCTACGGCCACGTGGTGCTGCGCGGCGGCAACGGCAAGCCGAACTATGACTCGGTAAGCGTGGCCATCTGCGAGCAGGAACTGAACAAGGCGAAGATCCGCCCGAATATCATGGTCGACTGCAGCCACGCCAACTCCAACAAGGATCCGGCCCTGCAGCCGCTGGTCATGGAGAACGTGGCCAACCAGATCCTCGAAGGCAACCAGTCCATCGTCGGCCTGATGGTGGAAAGCCATCTGGGTTGGGGTGCACAGTCGATTCCGAAAAATCTCTGCGATCTCAAGTACGGGGTGTCCATCACCGACGCCTGCATCGATTGGGATGCCACCGAGAAGACCTTGCGCAGCATGCATGCCAAGCTCAAGGACGTACTGCCCAAGCGCCAGCGCTAAGTTGACGGGCAATAAAAAACGCCGGGCAATACCCGGCGTTTTCATTTCTGCAGCTGACTCAATGCTTCAGCTGCTGACGCTGACGTCGCTCCAGATAGCGCTCGACGTAGGAGCATGAAGGGATCACGGTGTAGCCCATGTTCTCGGCATAGGTCAGCGCCTGCTCGGTCAGGGCCGCAGCTATGCCCCGACCACGCAGGGTATTGGGAACGAAAGTGCGGTAGATATCCAGCGTCTGCTTGCCCAGATCCATATAGGCGAGGTAAGCCCGATGACCATCGATGACAGCCTCGAACTGATGGCCTGCCTGGTCATGACGAATGGATAACGCCTCGCTCATTTCTACTCCTCAACGGGTTCTAGAAGAGAACCCTTACCTTATCGATCTTTTCCAGGCGAAGAAACATCTCCGCCGACCCGGTGCCAAACTGCACACTCAGGAAGGCCTTGCCGTTCTCGATCTTGTGCAGGACGCCCTGATAATAAGCGCCGTCATAAGTTATGAACTGTAGCCGCTTGCCAGCATATTCGGGCAGGCTGGCAACGCTGACGAATTCGTATTGCGGCGCAGCCTGAGCGGCGGCCGCCTCCGAGACTTCGGCGCGCACCAGCTCGCCCGCCTCAGGCTCAGGCGCCGCACTGGGATCTACCCATGAAAAAGCCAGGGGTTCCACCGCCTGCTGATTGATCAGCAGCACGGGGCGCAGCATGGCCACCACATCCTTGGCCTCGAAGAACTGCAGGCCGTCCCAGGTCATGCCCTCGGTCGGGTTCAGCTCGACCCGCAGCGCCTGCGGATCCTTGAAATAGCCCCCCAGCGCTTCGAGCAATTTGGGATCCAGGGCAATGCGCTGTGAACGCAGCGAACGGTCCAGATGATCGAGGGTGGTCTGCAGATAGACCTCGTCCTTCAGCCCCATCTTGCCGGCACAGTAGCTGTTGATCTTGCGCTGGTACTGGTTGTCGTTGAGCTCGACGGTGACCATAGAGACCCGCGGCGGATTAACCCGCAAATCACCGGGTTTCTCCGACATATTGGCCAGGGACAGACTCACGCGGTACTCGCCCATATCACGGGTGTCGGCAGTCAGATTGAAAGTCAGGGTCTGCGCACCCGGCTGGAACAGATAGGAAAACTGCGCATCGGTTTCCAGCGTGCGATAGCCCATTTCCAGCAACTGATCGACGCCGATGTTCTCGACATTGCCGCAGGCCACACTGGCCAGGGCACTCTGCAGGTCTTTCTGTTGCGTTGGAGTCTTGAGCATTTCCATGAACGGGCCGTGAACCTCCAGGACCAGCCCCTTGATATTCACCGCCATCTGCTCGGGAAACTTGCCCTCGCTCAGCCGCTCCTTGAACGACAGCAGATCCATCAAACCCTTGAACTTCAGTTCGGCATGCTCGATACGAAACTCGTCATCGATCATCGGCACCTGAACCTTGATGCCCTCTACACCAACCCGGCCACTGAAGGACGAAGTAATGCCCTGATAACTTATCTGTGCGAAGGGCGACAACTGCTGTACGGCATCATTCATGATCGCGCGCACCGACAACCAGAGCGAGACCTTGATAAGTAGCGCAATCGCCAGAATGGAGAACACACCCCATTTAACGAGTTTCGACATCTGAACGTCCTTGAGTAATGTCCCGGATAAAATCCATCCGGTAGGTTGGCGCTACCGATGTTAACAGGACGTCAGTTTGCCAGCCACGCGAACTGCAATGGCACCCCGGCTCGTCAGTTCGGCACACCCAATAGTCCATGAAAGTACCCCAGCAATCGCGCAGAACTGTATGTTTTTTATACAAAAACAACAAAAGCCGTGCAGTACTGAAGATTTTTTGCTTCTCTTGCGTCAGTTCGGTTTACTTACTACAAGTAATGAGTAGTATGTAGCCCGGCTAATTTCCCAAGCTCGGGAAATTGCTTTTATGGAAAGTCCACCTTAAGGGGAACACGATGAACAACGTTCTGAAATTCTCTGCTCTGGCCCTGGCAGCTGTTCTGGCTACCGGTTGCAGCAGCATCTCCAAAGAAACCGAAGCTCGTCTGACTGCTACCGAAGACGCAGCCGCTCGCGCTCAGGCCCGTGCTGACGAAGCCTACCGCAAAGCTGACGAAGCTCTGGCTGCTGCTCAAAAGGCTCAGCAGACTGCTGACGAAGCCAACGAGCGCGCTCTGCGCATGCTGGAAAAAGCCAGCCGCAAGTAATTCTTGCCAAGGCTTTGAAGAAGCCGACTCGGTTTACCGGGTCGGCTTTTTTAATACCTGCAGAAAATGCCAGGCATTAAAAAACCCGCTGGCATCACTGCGCAGCGGGTTCTCTTGCAAACAGCCGGATCAGAGCTCCAGCGGCGGCTCGCTATGTGCCACGGCTTCCTGCGGCACGGCGATTTCCACCGGCAGGCCATCCTCGGCAGCCACTACGTCACGCACCACTTCCCAGTCCAGGCGCAGACGACCAACCAGGTCATCACGCTTGAGCAGCGCATTGATCACGGCAGTGTGCTTGTCCACCACCGACGGCTCGCCCTGATCGTTCAGCGGCGCATGCGCCTCGAGATAGACCTTGCCGCCACTGATGCCGAACTTGTACGGCTCGTTGAGGATGCGCACCGAGGTGCCCACCGGTGCCATTTTCGCCAGTTCCAGCACGTTGGCGTTGAGCATGCGGAAGCAGCCATGGCTGACGCGCATGCCGATGCCGAACTTCTTGTTCGAACCGTGGATCAGGTAACCCGGAGTCCCCAGGGTGAACTTGAACGGCCCCAGCGGGTTATCCGGGCCAGGCGGTACATAGCTCGGTAGCGGATCACCATCGGCTGCGTGTTCGGCCCGAATCGACGCGGGCGGCGACCAGCCAGGATTCGGCGTCTTGGCGGTGATGGTGGTGTGGGCGATAGGCGAACCCCAACCTTCGCGACCAATGCCCAGCGGGAAGGTGTGCACCACGTTCTGCCCTTTCGGGAAGTAGTACATGCGGTACTCGGCCAGGTTGATCACGATGCCTTCACGCGGGCCCGGCGGCAGAATGAAGCGCGTCGGCAGGACGATCTCGGCGCCAGTCCCCGGCAACCAGGGATCGACACCGGGGTTGGCCGCGACCATTTCCAGGTAGCCAAGATCGTTGGCCACGCCGAGATCGGCGAAGGTGTCTTCGTACTTGGCCTTGATGACCTGAACCTGGCCGACGATATCTTCGCCCGGTGGCGGCAGGGGCAGCTCGAGAGCCGCAACAGGGCCGGCCACAAAGAGGCTGGCGAGTGTCAGGGAACGGGCGACGGCTGGAGCGCGCGACAACATCCGGAAATCCTTGGCGAAATGACTGATGGAAAGACTCGGGATTGTACACCGGGCACCCGCATGCCGGGAAACCTCAGGCACCCGACCAGCTTGGCCGCTCGCCGTGGCGCTGGGCTTCCAGCACCGCCTTGCAGGACACGCAGAGGCGCTTGTCGCGCAAGCTCGCCCGCTCGACTTCACGCATCACCGGCTGGGCCGGAAGCAGGCCGCCACACAGGGTTCGGTCGGCGAAACCGCCCAGTTCAAGCTGGCGCGCCACCAGGTGCACACGCGCCTCGCGACAGGCGAACAGATCAAGCTGCTCGTCCGGTACGATCAAGTGATAGGCGTGCAGAGACCAGGCAGGGCGTGGCATGGAGTGCTCCGGGGAAGGGTCGCCACGATAGCCGAAAGCCAGCAGGCGGGAAAGCTCAGAGCATCGGCTTGAGCAGCGGCCAGACGTTGTCGAGCAAGCGTGGCTGAGCGGCCGTAGTCGGGTGAATGCCGTCGGCCTGCAACATGCCTTCGACACCGCCGACACCTGCCATGAAGAACGGCACCAGAGGCAGCCGTTTGTCCTTGGCCAGATCGGCATAAACTGCCGCGAAGGCCTGGGTGTAGCGCACCCCATAGTTGGGCGGCAACTGCATACCCAGCAGCAACACCTGGGCACCCTTCGCCCGGGACTGCTCAACCATACCCGCAAGATTCTGTTGCAATTGCGCCGGCAGCTGGCCGCGCAGGCCATCGTTGCCACCCAGTTCGATGATCACCAGCTCTGGCCGATGCTGCGCAAGCAGCGCCGGCAGGCGCGCCAGGCCACCTGCACTGGTGTCGCCACTGATCGAGGCGTTCACCACCTGGTACCGAAAACCACCCTCTGCCAGGCGCTTTTCCAGCAGGGCGACCCAGCCTTGGCGGGTATCCAGGCCAAAAGCGGCGCTGATACTATCGCCCACGACCAGCAAGGTGGCGGCCTGCGCCCCCTGCGTCCAACACAGCAGTGCCAGCGCACCGCTCAACCACCACGACGCACGCATCGGACTCTCCATGAGCGCTAGCATTCTTTCAGCGCGTCACCTTAGCAAAGTGGTTTCCAGCGCGGAAGGCGAGCTGAGCATCCTCCAGGATCTCAGCTTCGACCTCGCCCGCGGCGACAGCCTGGCCATTGTCGGCAGCTCCGGCTCGGGCAAATCCACCCTGCTCGGCCTGCTGGCCGGCCTCGACCTGCCCAGCGCCGGCGAAGTCGAACTGGCCGGGC
>JBOFCR010000001.1:0-2616 GCA_051646165.1 Pseudomonas sp.
TCAACGGGCAGGTGGCGCAGTCGGTTTGGCTGGAGCGGTAAATGACGGTTTTGGCCTTAGTTACCCGCGACCTTTGCTGGGTGAAGGCGCGCCATTCACTGCGTAGCGGTTTGCCGGCTGGGCAGCGATATTCATTGGCGTCCTGACTCCAGTGAAAGTCGTTACTGGAGAGGCTGTCGTCCTTGCGCTCGGTCTTGTCCCACACCGGCACATGCGGTTCGATGTCCTTTTCTTCGACCATCCAGGCCAGCATCGGGGCGGTGCCATAAGCGGTATCGCCGATAAGGCGTTCCGGTGTGAGATCGAACTGCGCCTCGACACGCTCGACCATCGTCCTAGTCGAATCGACTTCGGCGGTACGGTGCGCCGGGGTAGCTTCCACGTCCATGATCACACCGTGCTCAGTGTCGATCAGGTAATTCGTGGAGTAGGCAAAAAAGGCCGGGCCACCTGGCGCTGCTGTCCAACGGGACTGAGGATCAGTGAGCGAAATTTTCTTGGGAAGAGCCTCAGCCAGCGCCTCTTCATCAAGGGCTTCGAGGTACTCGCGCACTGCGCGGCTGCTGAGCTTTGGATCGTTCCAATCGACCTCATCTCCCGCCACCCCACGTTGCCGGCTGGCATCCGCCTTAATGATGCTGGCGTCGACGGCGAAACCTTCACCCTTGACTAGGCCGGCTGCCATGCAGCGCCGCAGCACCTCATTGAATAACCAGCGGAATAGATCGCTGTCACGAAAACGCCCATGGCGATTCTTCGAGAAGGTCGAGTGATTGGGGACTTCGTCTTCCAGACCCAACCGGCAGAACCAGCGATAGGCCAGGTTCAGGTGCACCTCTTCGCACAATCGCCGCTCGGAACGAATGCCATAGCAGTAGCCGACGACCAGCATGCGCACCATCAACTCCGGGTCAATCGAGGGACGCCCGATGGGGCTATAGAAATCTGCCAGGTAGGCACGTAGATCACTGAGATCCAAGCACTGGTCGATGCTGCGCAGGAGATGTTGGGCCGGGACGTGATCTTCCAGATTGAACGAGTAGAACAGGCGCTGCTGTCCTCCCGGTAACTGTCCCATCATGCTGTTCGCCCCCACGCTCGCTGACAAAGCAATTTTGCCAACGGCATGGGGAGGCCGCTACTTTTTCAACAGAATCGGCCGCACACAGCCATTCGGCTCAACAGAACCCTGCCTTTACCCCACCAAACTCCGGAAACTCGCCCGGTAGTCCGTCGGCTTGAGATGCACATGTTGGCTGAGGTCGCCGGGTAGCGTGAACAGGCGCGGACCGTCCCGAAACTGGAACACGCGATACAGATGGAATTGATCGCCCGCCTCCTTGGAGAATTCGAGTTCGTTGTGGCTGACCAAGAAAGACGAGCCTACCCCGCCATTGGTGGTTTTCACCTCGATGAAGCGCTCATGGGCGTCCTCTTCGAACGACAGGATGTCGAACCCCGCACCGTCTCCCTGGGTGTCGGACACCCAATCCAGCCGCTGAAAAAGCTCTGGGTGGCCGAGCTCGGTCAGGCGTTGCTGTTCGTAGCCAATCACCCACTGCTCCCCTGCCCGGCCCAGCTTGCGGTTGGCTTCATCGCGAGCGGCATAATCGAACTTTCGCGGTAGGCGTTGCCGTAGAGATGCCGGGGTACGCACAAGCACTTCACGGGCGGGTGGTTCTACCAAAGCCGCTCGGTAGGTTTTGTCACCCGGAAGTTTTACCTCCTCCAGGGCATCGACAAGAGCGCCGACCGTCTGCTGATGTTCCAGAACGTAGGCGTGTACGGATTTACGCAGCAGCAGTTGGCTGTTGCCGCGTGGCTTGTAGCCGTTGATATAGGGCAGGCCCAGGGCATCGAGTACGGCGCTAATGTTCTGGTGCTTGAGCTCGACTGAAGACTTGCTGCGACCGTTCAGCAGTTGGCGCAGTGCCTGGTTGTGCTCGGACTTGTTGTACGGCTCCCCAGCCGCCTCGGCACGCAGCATGTCGAAATAGTCTTCGACCGTGGCCAGGACCTCTTCTTCGGACCAGTCTTCGCCGATGCGAATGATGCGAAACCCGAGCCGCGTCAGCGCCGGAACGACGGTCGTCTCGCCACCGGAGAAGCTGTCAGCAGTGAGCGGGCCCTGCTCGGGAAATTGCTTGCCGAAGGCCACACCGGCGATGGCCTTGGAATCGCAATCGGTGCCGGTCTTCGGATCACGTACCAGGAAGTCGCGGGACTTGCCGTAGCCGTGGCGCGCCAGGAATTTCGTGCGGCCCAGTTGCACGAACTCATCGATGGCAGCCTGCACGGCGGCGGGGCTTCGAAGCTGGGAGAGTTGAGACACAGGGTCCTTCCTTACTGTCATGGTGTGCCGGGAACCGCCGAGCCACGAGATTATGAGTAGCCCCTGAACAGAAACGTCACGATAAAAGCCGTGAACGCCACCAGGCCCATTAAATCCCTTGCGTATTTGCAGCCCGTGCTGTCCAAACCTGTACCAGGTCCGATCAACACGCTCCAACCATTGAGGTACGAAAACACCGCCTGACCGAACAAAAAATGCGTGATAGCCGCCGCAGCCATGACGCCGGAATCGTCAGACAGGCTGTAGCTGTTGACCATTGCCCT
>JBOFCR010000004.1:0-13549 GCA_051646165.1 Pseudomonas sp.
GGCGCTGGGCAGGCGCCGATCGAGCAGCTGTCGCGGGATCAGCACCTGGCTATAGGGTTGGCTGAATTTAACCTTTTCTCCGAATAGCTGCTGATAAGGCTGCAGGTCCGCGGGCGCGGGGTAATCGAACTCGATTTCCAGGCCCAGTTCGCGCAGCGGGGTTTCCAGTACCAGGGCGGTCTGGTTGGCGATGGCGGTCAGCCAGGACTCCTGGTTGAAGCAGTAGCGCTCGCCCAGCGGCACCAGCTTCGAGGCGACGATGGCGACGTATCCCGGCTTCTCCACCAGGCGCAGGTCGAAGGCGCTGCCGAGCAGCTTCTGGTACTTCAGGGTGGCTGCATGGGCCTCGCGCAGAGTCGGCGCGCAGCCATAGGCGACGCCGAGTTCGGCGAGATGGGAGAGGCGAATACGGGCGCCGAACAGCAGGCCCAGGCGCGGGTTCCGGGTGATCGCCAGCGCCCGCGAAATGATCACGGCGAGCTGCTGGTAGCTGAGCAGCGTATCCGGATGGCTGAAGTGCTCCTGGCGCAGGCCTGTGCCTTCCAGCAGCTGCTCGGCCTTCAGGCCCTGCTCGAGAAAGATATCCAGCAGCAGGGCCGGCAGCGGCACGGGCACCAGCGGCATGGTCAGGGAAATGAACGAGGAACTGGCTGAGTCGATGCGCATGCGCGGCCTCCTGAATATGGCGGAATTCAACCATCAGAATGGCCGTTGAGCAACACCGGAGATCGTCCACGGCTTTTAGCATCAGCCCATAACAACAACGCCGAGTACCACCATGTACCCACGCAATTTTCTTCGTTCGACCTGCCGTCGTTCGTCCTCCCGCGCGGAGGGCAGAACATGCCGATAGGCTACACGCTGAAACCGTCCGGCCTGCTGGATCGCCTCTACCGCTGGCTGTCCAAGGTCTCGTCCAAATACTCGGGCGGCGGCGACGAGCTGCCGCCAGCCGAAGCCATGGCTGGCTACCTGAAGGCGCAGCGCCTGGCCTATGCCGCCGTCGAGCACGTCGGCCAGCAGCTCAAGGTGGGCATGACCGAGCAGCAGGCGGCCGACCTGCTGGAAGGCTACCTGCGCGAGCACGGCACCGAGCGCTACCTGCACCGGGCCTTTGCCTGGTTCGGCAACCACTCGCGCTTCGATGAATACACCGGCTATGCCGACTACCACCCCAGCGAACGCGCGCTGAAGCTCGACGACGTGGCGATTCTCGATGTCTCGCCGGTGGTGGACGGTTTCATCGGCGACGTCGGCTACGCCATGTGCCTGACGCCCAACCCGCGCCTGCAGGAGGCCAAGGCCTTTCTCCTGGAGCTGCGTGCCGAGATTCCGCGGATGTTCGCCAGCGCGATGACGGCGGCCGAGATCTGGGCGCAGATCGACCGGCGCATCCAGGAAGCCGGCTACGACAACATCCACAGCAAGTACCCGCACTGCGTGCTGGGCCACCGGGTGTTCCGGGTCAAGCCGAAGAAGAGCAAGCACCTGCGCATCGGTACCCGCTCGTTCGGCTGGTTCTCCCTGGAAACCAACCTGGCCTTCCTCAAGATGGGCCTGTCGGCGGCGCTGACTCCCGAGCACATTGGCAACAAGCTCGGCCTCTGGGCCATCGAGCCGCACATCGGCTGGGACGGCGGCGGCTGCAAGTTCGAGGAAGTGCTGGTGGTCGAACCCACGCGCTGCTACTGGCTGGACGAAGAAGTGCCGCACGTGATCGAAGCGCGGGAGGCCCGCGATGAAGCTTAAGCACCTGTTCGGGCTGAGCGTCCTGGGCGTGCTGGTCGCGGCCTACTGGCTGAGCGCACCAGCCGATTACATCAAGCCGGCGGCGGCCTATCGCATGGGCGCAGTCAGCCCGCAGATGCTCGCTGCGCGCACTGGCGACGAGCTGCTGCCGCAGGTCAGTGGCCAGGCTATTCCCGGGCACGACGACGTGCTGGTGCAGGAGGCTACGGGGCAGGCGTTCATCACCGCCCGCGACGGCTGGTTCTGGAAGCTCGACGTCAAGAGTGGCCAGGCCGAGCGTTTCGCGCAGACGCCGCTGGTGCCCTCCGGCGCGCGCTTCGTGCCGGGTGACCAGAACCGCATCCTGTTCTGCAACTCGCACCTCTATGGCTTTACCCCCGAGCACGAGGCAGCGGTCGGCATCTACGAGCTGAACATCGCCACCCGCGCCATTCGCCCGGTTGCTTTGCGCGTGCCGTTGCCGCCCGCGCAGAACCCGCAGGCGGCGCTGGGCAGCGTCTATCCGCTGGGCCAGGGCGCGCTGGCCGTGGCGGCGATGGACGACAGCAACAGCCGGCCGATCGCCTTCTGCAACGACCTCGACATCAGTCTCGATGGCAAGCGCGTGTACATGTCCGAGCCCTACGCCTTTCCCGGCGCCGGCATGGGCGAGTCGGCCTTCGCCGAGGCGGTGAGCCTGGCCAACAACGGCCGGCTCTGGCTGTTCGACCTGCAACAGCAGAGCGCGCAGCTGGTGGCCCAGGACTTCCACTTCGTCGACGGCGTTCTGGTCGATCGTGGTTCGGAGGACGAGCAGGGCATCGAGCGCTCGCTGGTGATCAGCGAGACCCCCAAGTTCCGCCTGCTGCGCCTGTTTCTCACGGGCAATCGGGCCGGTAGCGCCGAGGTGCTGCAGGAGGCCCTGCCCGGCATGCCGGACGGCCTCAACCGCGATGCCCAGGGCCGCCTCTACGTGGCCCTGTATGCGCCGCGCACCCCAGTGATGACCTGGATCCACGCCCATCCCTGGATCAAGCCGCTGATCCTGCGCCTGCCGCACTGGCTGGTACCGGTGCATCCGAGCACCGGTTATGTGGTGCTCGATGCGAGCGGAAAACAGGTCATCTACTGGCAGATGCACGACGGCAGTCGCATTCGCTCCATCTCCAAGGTATTGCCCGAGAAGGACGGCATCTACCTGGCCAGTTTCGCCCGCGACAACCAGGGCGTGCACCACATCGAGTATCCGCCGCCAACCCGGCAATGACCCCGCCACACCCCAGCCAAACAAAAACAACAAAGGAGCCAAACCATGCGCAACAGGCATTTGTCCTGCAGTTGCCTCAAACCCCTGGCGCTCGCCATCTGCGCGGTGAGCGCCACGCCAGCCTTCGCCGTGTCGTTCCAGTTCGGTGAGCTGGAAGGGCAGTTCGACAGCTCGCTGTCGGTCGGCGCCAGCTGGTCGACGCAGAGTGCCAAGGCCGACTTCATCGGTCGCAACAACGGCGGCAACGCTGCCTCGGTGCTCAGCGACGACGGCCGGCAGAACTTCGAGAAAGGCGAGACCTTCTCGAAGATCTTCAAGGGCCTGCATGACCTGGAACTGCGCTACGGCGACAGCGGCATGTTCGTGCGTGGCAAGTACTGGTACGACTTCGAGCTGAAGGATGAAAGCCGGCCATGGAAGGACATCAGCGACAGCAACCGTAAGGTCGGCGCGCAGTCGTCCGGGGCGCAGCTGCTGGATGCCTTCATCTACCACAACTACAGCATCGCCGAGCAGCCGGGTGCGGTACGCCTGGGCAAGCAGGTGGTCAGCTGGGGTGAAAGCACCTTCATCGGTGGCGGCATCAACAGCGTCAACCCGATCGACGTGGCAGCGTTTCGCCGGCCCGGTGCGGAGGTCAAGGAAGGCCTGATTCCGGTCAACATGTTCTACGTCTCGCAGAGCCTGAGCGAGAACCTCTCCGCCGAGGCCTTCTACCAGCTCGACTGGGAGCAGACGGTGGCGGACAACTGCGGCACCTTCTTTGGCAACGACGCGGTGGCCGATGGCTGCGACGAGAATATCGTCGGCCCGAACATTTCCGAGAATGCCCTGGCGCATGCCGCCCTGGACCCGTTCGGCGTGCAGATGTCCAGCGAGGGCATCGTCATGCCGCGGGTCAGCGATAACGACCCGCGCAACTCCGGGCAGTGGGGCGCTGCGTTGCGCTGGTACTCGACACCGCTGGATACCGAGTTCGGTGGCTACTTCATGAACTACCACAGCCGCACGCCGTTCTTCAGCGTGATCGCTGGGCCGAACGTGGCCGATCTCGACTTCAGCAGCACCATTTGCTCGAACCTGGGCATCCCGGCGGGCGCGTGTAGCGGAATAGTGGCGTCGCCTACCGGCCAGGGGCTGGTCAGCGCCTATCGCCTGGGCACCAGCAAGTTCTACTACGACTACCCGGAAGACATCCGCCTGTACGGCCTGAGCTTCTCCACCACGCTGTCGACCGGCACCGCGCTGGCCGGCGAGTTCAGCTACCGACCCAACGCCCCACTACAGATCAACGGTGCCGACATGGTCACCGGCCTGCTTGGCTCGCCGGCGCTGTCGCCGGTCAGCGCGGCCTTCACCCCGGAAAACAACCAGCTGATCCCCGGCTACCAGCGCAAAGAACTCAGCCAGCTGCAGGTCTCCGCCACGCACTTCTTCGACCGGGTGATGGGCGCTGAACGCCTGACCCTGGTTGGCGAGGCGGCGATGGTGCATGTCGGCGGACTGGAGGGCAAAGGCGGGCTGCGCTATGGCCGCGATGCGATCTATGGCACCGGCGCGCTGAGCGACAACAGCCTGTGCACGACCAGCACCAATACCACCCGCCCGGAGGAGTGCAACAACCACGGTTTCACCACGGCCAATTCGTGGGGCTACCGGGTGCGGGCGATCTGGGATTACCGCAACGTCTACGCCGGCATCAGCCTGCGCCCCAACCTGGCCTGGTCGCATGACGTCGAAGGCTACGGGCCGAGCTCGACGCCATTCAGCGAGGGCAGCAAGGCAGTCAGCGTCGGCCTCGATGCCGAGTACGACAAGACCTACAGCGCGAGCCTTTCCTACACCAACTTCTTCGACGGTGATTACAACACCCAGGTCGATCGGGACTTCGTCGCGCTCAGCTTTGGCGTGAATTTCTAAGGGTGATGACTATGTACAACTACAAGACTCTCTTGAGTGGTTCGGCCCTGCTGGTTGCCTTCTGGGCCGGCACGGCCCTGGCCGCGGTATCCGAGCAACAGGCGGCGGTGCTGGGCAAGACCCTGACCCCGGTTGGCGCCGAGCCGGCCGGCAGTGCCGATGGCAAGATCCCAGCCTGGGATGGTGGCCTGCCGAAGAACGCCGGGACACTGGATGCCAAGGGCTTCCGGTCCGATCCCTATGCCGGCGAGCAGCCGCTGTTCACCATCACCGCGCAGAACGTCGAGCAGTATCGCGAGAACCTCAGCGAAGGCCAGGTGGCGATGTTCAAGCGTTACCCGGATACCTTCACGATGCCGGTGTACCCGACTCATCGCAGCGCGGCCTTTCCCGACTCCTGGTACCAGAAGACCCGCGAGAACGCGACCAAGGCCAGCCTGTCCGGCGGCGGCAACACCATCGAGAACTACCGCATGGGCGTGCCGTTCCCGCTGCCGCAGAACGGCCTGGAGGCGGTGTGGAACCACCTGGGGCGCTACCTGGGCACGACCCTCAAGCGCAACATCATCACCGCGGCGCCGCAGGCCAACGGCCAGTTCACCCCGAGCCTGCTGGACCAGAGCATCGCCATGCACTGGGCGCTGAAGGACTCTGCCGAGGCCGGCAACCAGAACGTACTGTTCTACTACAAGTGGCGCACCCTGACCCCGGCGCGCCTGGCCGGCGACGTGCTGCTGGTGCATGAAACCCTCGACCAGGTGAAGGAGCCGCGCCTGGCCTGGGTGTACAACGCCGGGCAGCGCCGGGTACGCCGCGCACCGCAGGTTTCCTACGATGGCCCGTCGACCACCAGCGACGGCCAGCACACCTCCGACAACTTCATGATGTACAACGGCGCGCCCGATCGCTACGAGTGGAAGCTGGTGGGCAAGCGCGAGCTGTACATCCCGTACAACGCCTACCGCATGGATGATCCCAAGCTGAAGTACGCGGACATCATCAAGCCCGGCCACCTCAACCCGCAGTACACCCGCTACGAGCTGCACCGCGTCTGGGAAGTGGAGGCGACCCTCAAGCCGGGCAGCCGCCACATCTATGCCAAGCGCCGGCTGTTCCTCGACGAGGACTCCTGGCAGGCCGCGCTGGTCGACCACTACGACAGCCGCGGACAGATCTGGCGCGTGGCCGAAGGGCATATCCAGCAGGTGTACGAGCAGCAGATCCCGATGGTGTTCGTGGAGACCTGCTACGACCTGCTCAACGGCCGCTACTTCGTCTCCGGCCTGCGCAACGAAATCAGCAACGCCGACCAGTACGGCGTCGAGATGTCCTCCAGCGACTTCACCCCGGCGGCCTTGCGCCGCGCCGGTGTGCGCTGACCACGCCGAGCAACTGACGCTACTGGCCGAAGGCCCCCCGCCCGAGGCATTAGGCCGTCGCAGTCTGACGGCCTCTTTTTATCCCTTGCAGCGGGTCACTCGGCCCGCTGCTCCCTGTCCCGAGTTCCACGAGGTGATCCATGTCGTACCAGGTTCCACTCCCCGCCGATGAGGCGCTGGCCGAAGGCACGCGCAAGATTCTCGCCGGCCTGCCGCCGGCCAACGTGTTCCGCATGGTGGCCAATGCGCCATCCAGCCTGCCGGGCTTCGTGCAGTTCGCCGCATCGATCCTGCTGCAGAGCGAGTTCAATGCGCGCAAGCGCGAGATCGCCATCCTCCGCGTGGCGCATGTCACCGGCTCGTATTACGAGTGGGCGCAGCACGTGCTGATCGCCCGCCGCGTCGGCGTAACCCAGGCGGAGATCGAGCTGATCGGTGTCGACGGCCCGGTGCAAGGGCTGGACGAGGAAGGCCTGCTGATGTGCCGGGTAGCCGAAGAAATCAGCCGCGACATCCGCCTGAGTGATGAGGCGCTGGCGGCCATCCTGACCCGCTACGGCACGCGCCAGGCTACTGAGCTGATCCTCTGCTGCAGCTATTTCAACATGCTCAGCCGCTTCCTCGAGTCCACGCGCGTGGAGCTGGATGCCGACCTGGAAGCCCTGCATGCGGGCAATGACCTGCTGGCGGTCAAACCCTAGTCTGGCGAGTGTCACTGGTCCCGGACTGCCCTATGGCGGCCCGGGTTTTATTGTGGATGGGGAGGGCGCGATGAGCCTCGATCGGATCATGATTGTGCTGGTGTTGCTGGGCAGCTACTTCCTCCCCGTACCTGGCGCGCAGGCGCGCAGCGCAAGCTAGGCGTTTTCCGCTGGCGCTGCGAGCATGCGGCTGGCCTGGGCAATGGCCAGTGCGACGAGCACCAGCAGCAGCGCTGCGGCAAAGGTGATGCGCATGCCGCTGGCAATGGCTGCCGGGTGCGCCATCTCGCTTGCGGCCGTCGCCGTGGCCAGCGCGAACAGCGCGCCCATGACTGCGGCCCCGGTGATCAGCCCGAGATTGCGCGACAGGTTGAGCATGCCGGAGATCAGCCCGCGTTGCTCCGCCGCGCTATCGACCAGGACTGCGCTGTTGTTGGCCGTCTGGAACAGCGCATAGCTGGCGGTGAGCAATGCCAGGGGCGCGATATAGCCAGGCACACCGCCGCTCTCCGGCAGCAGGGCCAGGCTCAGGCAACCGGCGGCCATGCCGAGCAGTCCGTAACGGGTCATGCGCGGTGCGCCAAAGCGATCGGCCAGACGCCCGGCAGGCGCACTGGTGAATGCCGCGACCAGCGGCCCGCTGGCCAAGGCCAGGCCGACCCACGCGGCGTCGAGCCCGAGCGTCTGGGTCAGGTAGAAGGGCCCGACCACCAGGGTGGCCATCATCACCGTCGACACCAACGCACTCATGGCCAGGTTGCCGCTCAGCACGGGGTCGCGCAACAGTGCCAGGCGCAGCAACGGCGAGGACACGCGCGACTCGATCCAGATGAACAGCCCGGCCCCGAGTACGGCCGCCAGCAGCAGGGTCAGGTTGAGCGGGCCGAAGCTGCCGCGACCCAGGGTCATGGCCAGCGCATAGGCCGCCAGCGTCAGGGCCAGCAGCAGGGTGCCCAGCGGGTCGAAACCGGCGCGCCCGGCGGGTCTGTCGACGGGTAGATGGCGATAGGCGAGCAGGAAGGTGAGAAGACCCAGCGGCAGGCTGAGCAGAAAGATCGCCCGCCAGCCAAGCGTGCTGATCAGTACGCCACCCAACGATGGCCCCAGCGCGGTGCCGATTGCCGACATGCTGCCGAGCAGACCGATGGCGCTGGCGCTCCTGGCTTTGGGCACCGTCTCGCCGACAAAGGCCAGGGTCAGGGCCATCATCATGGCCGCGCCGAGCCCCTGCAGCGCGCGGGCGGCGATCAGCAGCCAGAGCGAGGGCGCGAGGCCGCACAGGGTTGAGGCCAGGGTGAACAGCAGCAGCCCGGTCAGCAGCAGGCAGCGTCGGCCGACCAGGTCGCCGAGTCGGCCAACGCTGACGATCAGGGTGGTGATGGCGAGGAGATAGGCCAGGACAACCCACTGCACGGCCTGGAAGGAGGCGTCGAAGGCCTGGGCCAGGGTCGGCAGGCCGACGTTGGCGATGCTGATGCCCAGCGAGGACAGCAGCATCGACAGTGCCAGGCTGGCCAGCGCCCAACGCGCCGAGGAGGGTAGAGGTGATGGCTTGGAACTCATGGCGGACGCCTCCGGGATGGTCATGGAGCCAGGGTAGAGGTGGACCAGATATGGCGGAAGACGCATCATTTGCAGTTTGTTCGTGCATCTGGCGCCATGTATGAGCAGCGCGTGCTAGGGTGGGCGCATGTCGACTCCCGATCTCAATCTGCTTATCACCCTCGACGTGCTGCTTGCCGAAGGCAGCGTGGCGCGTGCGGCCCAGCGCCTGCAGCTGAGCCCGTCGGCCATGAGCCGGGCACTGGCGCGGCTGCGCGAAACCACCGGCGATCCGCTGCTGGTCCGCGCCGGCCGTGGCCTGGTGCCGACGCCGCGCGCGCTGGAGCTGCGCGAGCGGGTCGGCCTGTTGGTGCAGGAGGCGCAGGCGGTGTTGCGGCCGAGCGAGACGCTCGACCTGGCGCGACTGGTGCGCACCTTCACGCTGCGTACCCGCGATGGTTTTGTGGAGAACTTCGGCCCGGCGCTGATTGCGCGGATCGCGGCCGAGGCGCCAGGCGTGCGCCTGTGTTTCCTGCCAAAGACCAGCCGCGACAGCGCCCTGCTGCGCGATGGCAGCGTCGACCTGGAAACCGGCGTGGTGGGCGATGTCACCAGCCCCGAGGTGCGCACGCGGGCGCTGTTCCGCGACCGCTTCATCGGTGTGGTGCGCCTGGGCCACGAGCTGAGCCAGGGGCCGGTCACGCCTGAGCGCTACAACGCCGGGCGGCATATTTTGGTGTCGCGACCGGGGCATGAGCTTGCGCCACTCGACCAGGCCATCCAGGCGCTGGGGCTGGAGCGGGAGATCGCCACCACGGTCGGCGGTTTCTCCATCGCGCTGTCGCTGGCGCGCGCCTCGGACCTGATCGCCACCGTGCCGGAGCGCCACACCGGCAACCTGCGCGCCGGCCTGCACAGCTTCCCGCTGCCGGGCGATTCGCCGCCAATCACCGTGTCCATGCTCTGGCATCCACGCATGGATGCCGATCCCGCGCATCGCTGGCTGCGTGGCTGCGTGCGCGAGGTGTGTGCGCAGCAGCTCGGCGCGGACTAGGCGGATGGCTTTGGTGTTTTCCATTGCCGTGCCCGGAGTGCGCTGATGCTGGAACTGTCCGCCTACGGCGCCCTGTTTCTCGCCGCATTTGCCGCAGCCACCCTGCTGCCGGCGCAGTCGGAGGCGCTGCTCGTTGCGTTGCTGCTGGCTGGCGAGCATTCGCCGTGGCTGCTGCTGGCGGTGGCCAGCGCCGGCAATGTGCTGGGCTCGTTGCTGAACTGGTGGCTGGGCACCTGCGTCGAGCGCTTCCGTCAGCGCCGCTGGTTCCCGGTCAGTGAGCGCCAGTTGCACAAAGCCCAGCGCGTCTACCGGCGCTACGGACGCTGGTCGTTGCTGCTGAGCTGGGTGCCGATCATCGGCGACCCGCTCACCCTGGTCGCCGGGGTGATGCGCGAACCCTGGTGGCGCTTCCTGCTGATCGTCACGCTGGCCAAGGGCGGCCGCTATCTGGTGCTGGTCATCGTCACCCTGAATTGGCTGGGTTGAGAGCCTGTTTACGCTCCCCTGTCTGTCACCATGCTGCGTTAACACAGCTCAGCAAGCGGCTTGCGCAGCAGCGCGGTTTGCGCACGAAGCGGCAACCGCCCTGGCTGTCTTTCCTGTCTGAGCTAGGCTTGCCTCGATGGAGTATCAGGCGAGGGGAGAGGTGATGCGCTGTATCGCCAGATGGGGGATTTTTCTGGGTCTGCTGTGTCTGCCCGTCTGGGCTGCATTAGCAGAGGAGGCGCCGCAGTCCGAGCCGGTGGCCGAGGCCGCTGAGCTGAAAGTCGCCAACCGCAGCGTCGTGGTGTTGCGCAATACCCTGTTGGGGGAGACGCCGCTGGCACGGGTACGGCGTGCCGAGGTGGTGATCCACGAGGCGCTGGAGGGCAGCGAAGAGGTGCCGGTCACCATTGAGCCGATCCAGACCAGCTATCTGGTGCTGCTGGGCGGACTGCGGGCGTTCATCGTTTCGCCCAAGGATCTGGAGCCAGGGGAGAGCTCGGTACGACAGGTCGCCGAGCGCGCCGCGGATAACCTGCGCCTGGTGATTAGCGAAACGCGCGAGGCGCGCAACGTGCGCTTTATTCTGATTGCCGGAGGGCTCTCGGCGGGCGCGACACTGCTCTATGTGCTGCTGGTGCGTTGCACCTTCTTCATCCGGCGCAAGCTGCTTGGCACGCTGCCGCGGTTAATGCACAGGCACTCTTCACGGCTCCAGGTCGGTGGCACCCGTCTGCTGGATACGCTGAGCATCTACCCGTTCCTCACTCGTCTGCTGGGCTTGTTGTGCTGGTTGATCGTGCTCTTGCTCACCTACGAGTGGCTGAGTTTTGTGCTGCGGCGTTTTCCCTATACCCGGCCCTGGGGTGAAAGCCTGAACGGCTATCTGGTCGACCTGGCCACCTACATCCTGGATGCCGTGGTCGGTGCCATACCCGGCCTGGCCATTGCGCTGTGCATCTTCCTGATTGCCCGGGGTGTCAGCGCTTTCAGCAAGACCCTGGTGGAGCGTCTGGCTGCCTCGGGCGGCATCGGCTGGCTGAGCCCGGAAACCGTGCAGCCGACGACTCGCCTGACTGCTCTGGCGATCTGGCTGTTTGCCTTCGCCATGGCTTATCCCTACCTGCCGGGCGCCGATACCGAGGCGTTCAAGGGGCTTTCCGTACTGATCGGCCTGATGATTTCGCTGGGCGCTTCCAGCGTGGTCGGGCAGGCGGCGGCGGGTCTGATCCTGACCTATACCCGCACCCTGCGGGTCGGCGAGTTCGTGCGCATCGGCGAGCACGAAGGCACCGTGACCGAGCTGGGCATGTTCACCACGGCCATCCGCACCGGGCAGGGCGAGGTGCTGACCATTCCCAATACCATGATCACCGGCGCCGTGACCAAGAACTACTCGCGCATGGTGCAGGGCCCCGGCTATCTGGTCGATACCACCGTGACCATCGGTTATGACACCCCCTGGCGCCAGGTCGAGGCGATGTTGCTGGAGGCGGCCGAGAGAACACCGGGCGTGGTGTCGGCGCCGCCGCCCAAGGTGTTCCAGACGGCGCTGTCGGACTTTTATCCCGAGTATCGGCTGGTCGCCCATGCGGTGCCGGTCGAGCCCAAGTCACGCGCCGAGCTGCTCACGGCCCTGCACGCGAACATTCAGGACGTGTTCAACGAGCATGCAGTGCAGATCATGTCGCCGCATTACCTGGGCGACCCCGAACAGGCCAAATGGGTGCCCAGGGAGCAGTGGTTCGCGGCACCGGCCAAGCCCGTAGAGAACAAGGAGTGGACCGATGAGTGATTACATCCTGGGTATCTTGCGCTCGCATCCGGAGCTGGCGGTGTTCCTCGCGATCGCCACGGGCGTGCTGATCGGACGGGTGCGGCTGGGCAGTTTCCACCTGGGTTCGGTGGCCGGCGCCCTGTTGATGGGCCTGCTGATCGGCCAGATCGGCCTGGAGGTGCCCTATGTGCTCAAGTCGGTGTTCTTCATCCTGTTTATCTACGCGGTCGGCTTCAAGAGTGGCCCCGAGTTCTTCGGCAGCCTCAATCGCGGCACCCTGAAGCTGGTGCTGTTCTCGGTGGTGCTGTGTGGCGTGGCCCTGGGCACGATCCTGCTGATGAACGCCATCTATGACTTCGATGCCGGCTTCACCGCCGGGCTCGGCGCCGGGGCGCTGACCGACACGGCGATCATGGGCACGGCCGGCAGCGCCATTGCCCAGTTGCCCATCGATGCCGCCGCCAAGGCCCAGCTCAACAGCCACATGGCCATCGCCTATGCGATCACCTACCTGTTCGGCACCGTGGGCCTGATCGTCTTCGTCGGCAGCATCGCACCGAAGCTGCTCGGGGTGGACCTGCGCGCGGCGGCGCGGCAGCTCGAACAGGAGCTGGGCATTGCCTCGGGCGAGGAGTCGATCACGCTGCCCTATACCCGCATCGTCGTGCGCGCCCACCGGGTGACTTCGGCTGCCGCCGTCGGGCACAGCATCGATGAGGTGGAGAAACTGCACCCGGCGTTGAGCGTGGAGCGGGTGATCCGCGCCGGGCAGGTCATCGAGCGCGATACCGCGCTGTGCCTGCAGGCCGGCGATGTCGTTGGGGTCTACGCGCTGCGCGAGGCGGTGGGGCAACTGGGCGAGTGGGTGGGGCCGGAGGTCGATCACCCCGAGGCGCTGTCGTTCCCGACCCGCACGGTCGATATCGTGCTGACTGCCAAGGCGCTGGCGGGCCTCACCATTGGCGAGATCAAGGTCTCCCTGGCCGGGGGCCAGCGCATGGGGTGCTTCGTTAACGGCATCAGCCGCCAGGGCCTGGAGCTGCCGCACCTGCCGCATACCGTACTGCGGCGTGGCGATGTCATCTCGCTGAGCGGGCGTGCCGCCAGCGTCGAGGCGCTGGCGCAGCAGCTGGGGCGCATCCGCGAGAGCAATTACCGCAGCGACATCGCCATCCATGCCTTGGGCATGGTGTTGGGCTCGCTGCTGGGCATGCTTTCGGTGCATGTCGGCATGGTGCCGGTCGAGCTGGGCGTCGGTGGCGGCGTGCTGGTGGTGGCGCTGCTGATTGGCTGGTTCAACTCGCGGCATCCGGAGATCGGCTCGCTGCCGCCGGCGGCGCAATGGGCCTTCTCGGAGTTCGGCCTGACCGCCTTCGGCGCGGTGGTCGGCCTGCTGGCGGGGCCGGCGGCGGTTGCCGCGTTGCAGGAGCAGGGCATGGCGTTGCTGATCTCCGGAGTGGTGGTGACGCTGCTGCCGCCGCTGGTGGCCCTGTACTTCGGCCGCTATGTGTTGCGCCTGCATCCGATGATCCTGCTGGGGGCCCTGGCGGGGGCGCAGACGGAAGCGGCATCGATGAACAAGATCATCGAGCAGTCCGGCAGCAACACCCCGGTGATTGGCTTTACGGTGTGCTACGCCATCTCCAATGTCCTGCTCGCGGTGTGCGGCCCGGTGATCATCTATCTCGCCACGTAGTC
>JBOFCR010000018.1:0-7366 GCA_051646165.1 Pseudomonas sp.
TGATGCTGCTGATGGTGGCGCTGGTGTGGGGCACCAGCTACGGCGTGGCCAAGCAGGCGCTGGCCTTCTACCCGGTGCTGGGGTTCCTCGCCGTGCGCTTCTGTCTGACCTTCCTCATCCTTCTGCCGCAACTGCGCGGCGAGGGGCGCAAAGCCTGGGCGCCGGGCCTGCCGCTGGGTGCGGTGATGCTGGCGATCTTCCTCTGCGAGACCTACGGCGTGCTGCTCACCAGCGCCAGCAACGCGGCGTTCCTGATCAGCCTGTGCGTGGTGATCACCCCCTTCGTCGAATGGCTGCTGCTCGGCCGGCGCCCGGACTCGCGCCTGCTGCCGGCGGTCGGCCTGTCGCTGCTGGGCACCTGGCTGCTCAGTGGCGGCGTCGAACTGCAGTTCAACCTGGGCGATGGCCTGATGCTGCTGGCCGCGCTGCTGCGCGCCCTGCTGGTGTGCCTGACGCGTCGCTGGACTGCCGACCGCGGCGTGCCGGCGCTGGCCCTGACGGCGGTGCAGACCGGGGTGATCGGCGGCGGCTGCCTGCTGCTCGGTAGCCTGTTGCTGCCCGGCGGCCTGCCCGCGCTGCCGCGTGAGCCGGCATTCTGGATCGGCAGCCTGTACCTGGTGTTGTTCGCCACCCTGTTCGCCTTCTTCGTGCAGAACTGGGCGCTGGGCCGCAGCAGCCCGACCCGGGTCAGCCTGCTGATGGGCAGCGAGCCGTTGTTCGGCGCGCTGTTCGCGGTGCTCTGGCTGAACGAGCAGCTGAGTGTGCAGGCCTGGCTCGGTGGCTTGCTGATAGTCGGTGCGACGCTGTGGACCAGTCTGGCGCGGCGCTGAGCCCCGTAGGGCGGGTGTAACCCGCGGGTTTCACCCGCCCTGCGGATGCAGCTCGGCCGCCAGTTGGCTGACCTGGGCCTGGCGCTCGGCCTGTTCCAGGCGCGCGCCGGGGTTCAGCGACGACCATTCGGGATGGGCGCGGGCCTTGCGCAAGGCCTCGGGCAGTTGGCCCTCGCGCCAGTTGGCGTCTTGCGGCGTATCGAGCTGGATGGTCGTGGTCGCGGCATGCCCGCGGGCATTCAGTGCGGCGAGCAGCTGGCGCTGGCGCAGGGCGAGCAGGCGCAGCACATTGTCGTCCACGCTCAGTTCGCGCTGGCCCTTGAGCTTGCCGAGCAGGCGTCCGCCGTAGTTGCGCAGGGTCTGCAGGCCGCCGCCAGCGAGGGCGCCGAGCAGGGTGGCGGCGCCCAGGCTGAGACCGCCGACCAGCAGGTCGATGCCGGCACCGGCCGCCGCGCCCGCCGCCATCCCGCTGCCGAGGCTGACGCCGAGCTGGCGCAGGGTTTCCGGGTTGAACAGGTCGTCGCCCCAGCGTCCGTCCAGCAGTGGCAGCTCGCCGGCGCGGGCATCGTCACGGGCGAAGGCGTACAGGCGCAGCAGGGCCTCGACGCAGGCCTGCTCGCGCTGGCGAATGGCCTGGTGCAGGGCGCTGATCTCGCCCTGGGCGATCTGCGCCTGGCTGGCCACGCTGCGCCGGCAGGCGGCGCAGTCGATCAGCAATTCGGCGATCAGACGGGCTCCGGCGGCCTGGCGTGCGGCGGTTTGCGCTTCGTGGTCGAGGATCAGCCGTTCCAGCTGCGGCCGTGCGCTTTCCAATAACAGGGCCAGGCTTTCGTACATGCGCCGCTCGCCATCCAGCGGCGGCGCCACCGTGTCGAACGCTACCCGCGCATGCAGGCCGAGGCGGGCCAGGGCTTCGCGCCACTCCGGCTCGCGTTGCTGCGGGTGGCTGCTGAAGTTGAGCACCGGCAGCAGCGGCTTGCCGGCACCGGCCAGCACGGCCAGCTCGTCACGGTACTTGGCCAGCACCGGCTCGCGGGCGTCGATCACATACAGGCCGGCGTCACTGGCGAGCAGCTGGCGCAGCACCTTGGCTTCCTGCTCGAAGCGCTGGCGCGCTTCGCTGGTGTCGAGGAAGCGCGCCAGCCGCGCCGGGCCGTCGAGGCGCTCGCCCGGGCGCTCCAGACGTTCCAGGTAGTCGAGCAGGGCGATGGCGTCTTCCAGACCGGGGGTGTCGTACAGCTCCAGCAGCGCCTCGCCGTCCACCGACAGGCGCGCGCCCTCGACGTGGCGGGTGGTGCTGGGCCGGTGCGAGACCTCGCCGAAACCGGCGTCGCGGGTCAGGGTACGCAGCAGCGAGGTCTTGCCGACATTGGTGTGGCCGACCACGGCCAGCTTGAGAGGTTTAGTCATGGCCGTGCTCCAGCCAGGCCAGCGGGGCGCTGTCGGCGAACGGCAGGTTCAGCTGCTGCAGGGCGCTGTGCCAGTCGCTCAGGCGCTCGCTGTCGAGGGCTTCGCCGGGTGCCGGCGGCAGCAGCCAGATGCGCGTGCTGGCGGCGCTGCGCGACAGTTCGCCGAGCAGGGCCAGGGTACCGCGGTCCACCGAGCGGCGGGGGTCGACAGCAATCGCCAGGCGCGCCGGCGGGAAGCGGCCGAGCTGGTCGAGCAGGTGCTGGCGCTGTTCGCGACTGTCGAGCATGCCAGCATTGGCGATGGCCTTGGGCAGGGCGGGCGGCCAGGGGCGCTGCGGATCGAGTTCGATGGCCAGAAGCACGGCACCGCTGCTGTCCAGCGAGGTACTGCCACCCTGCGCTTCGACCAGACTGGCCGGGGCTTCGTCGAGCACGCCGAGGCGTTCGCTGGGTGGCTGCAGGCGCTCGGCCAGCAGGTGGTAGCCGGGCAGCTTGAGGTCCAGCTGCAGGCGCGCCTGGCCATGCTGCCAGCGCCACAGGCAGAGCAGCGTACGCGGCAGCAGGCCGAACACCAGCACCAGACCCAGCATCCAGCCGGCCCAGGCATGGCGGGCGGCTTCGATGGCCAGGGCGCTGTCGCCGCTGGCGCGGATGATCGCGGCATCCGGCACGGGGAAGCCGAGCAGGGCGGGCAGGGCACCGAGCAGCTGGGTCAGGGCGATGAAGGTGTCGCTGCCGAGCAGGGTGGTTTCCCAGACAAAGCCATAGCGTCGGGTGCTGAGCAGCAGGAGCAGCATCAGCCCGGCGGCGAGCAGCATCACCAGCCACAGGCCGTGCACCAGCAGGCCGAGCAGCCAGCGGTTGAGGCGGCGCCGTTGCAGCAGCAGGACCAGCGCCGGGCCGAGCTGGGCGGCGCTGGCATCGCGTGCCAGTTTCTCACTGAGCCACAGCCACAGGCGGCCGAGGCTGGCGCTGTAGTCGCCACCGAGGAGCAGGCCGAGGGTCCAGCCGAGCAGGGTCAGCAGATGCAAACCGAGCAGGCTGCCGAGCGCCCAGAACACATTGACCGGCTGGCGCCCGTCGCCGAGGGCGGTAAGGGCCAGGCCAGCGCCGCTGAGCAGGGCCAGGAACAGCAGCACGCCAAGCGCCAGGCGGGCGCCCTGCAGCCAGTGTTGCTGTGCTTGCAGCTGGCCATCGCGGCGGGCGAGAAACAATGCGCGGGCTTCGATACGGGTGGCCAGATTGCTGCCGGCCTGGCGGGCCAGGCGATTGGCTTCGCCATCCTCCAGCGGGCCGGCGTGCTCCTCGCGCAGGCGCGTGCTCTCGCACAGCCAGAGCCGTTGCAGGCGCTTGAGGGGTGGCGTCGGGCGGTCTGTCACGCGGCATTCCATGGGCGGGTCGAGCCTGAAGCATAACCGCTGCGCCCGACGATGGGTCAATCCGGGACTTGTCGTCCGCCGCTCAGGCGCACTAGGCTTCTCGCAGAAGAACAAGAAGAGCATCGCCCATGAAACAGCCCGATCTGGACTGGGTCAATCAGGACTCTCCCTACCGGCGTCAGCACCACGAAGGCTTCCGTCTGCTGCGCTTCGACGGCGAGCTGGAGCAGGCCTTCAACCGTTATCACGTCACCGTCTTCCTGGTGCGCATGCGCTGGGCCCTGCTGGTGGCGATGCTGCTGATGGCGCTGTTCGTGGTGCTGGATGCCGTCAGCCTGCCGGAAAGCGTGCGCAACCGGACCCTGGCGGTGCGCCTCGGTGTGATGGTGCCAGCGCTGTTGATCGCCTGGCTGGCGACCTACCGCCGCGAGCTGCGCCCTCATCTGCAGACGATCGGTGCCGGCGCGGCGCTGGCCTGCGGCTTGGGCGTGGACGGCATCATCTGGATCGCCCGGGGCCACGATTTCCCGCTGCCCTACGAGGGCATCATCCTGGTCACGGTGTTCTTCTACTTCCTCACCGGGCTGCGCTTTGTCACTGCCGCGCTGTGCGGCTGGCTGACTTTTTTCGCCTACCTGCTGGTGGAAGTGCTCAGCGGCCTGCCCGGCGAACAGCTGCTGTACAACCTGGTGTTTCTCGGTAGCGCCAACCTGATCGGCTGCTTCGGCTGCTATTTCCTCGAATACGCCACGCGGCAGAACTTCCTCGCCCAGGGCCTGTTGCAGGATCTGGCGGAGAAGGACTTCCTCACCGGCCTGCTCAACCGCCGCGCCTTCAGCGAGCGGGCCGAGCGCACGTGGCGCCAGGCCATGCGCGAACGACAGGCGCTGGCGCTGGTGATGATGGATGTCGACTACTTCAAGCGCTACAACGATCACTATGGCCATGCCGCGGGCGACGAGGCGTTGCGCGCGGTAGCCCAGGTGATTGGCCGGCAGGCGCGGCGCCCGCTGGATATCACCGCGCGCTACGGTGGCGAGGAGTTCGTCGGCCTCTGGTATGGCATCGAGGAAACACAGGTACTGCCGATCCTCGAAGGCATCCGCGGCGAGATCGAGGCGCTGGCGCTGCCCCATGTGAAATCGGATACAGCTGGGGTGGTGACCATCAGCATCGGCCTGGCCTACCTGCTGCCGCAGCCGCACCAGAGCCTGGAAGATGCCCTGCGCCTGGCCGACGTGGCGCTGTACCTGGCCAAGGAGCAGGGGCGCAATCGGGTGGTGAGCAAGCGGCCGGGCAGTCAGCCCCTGTAGAGCCTTTGAGCCGGCTCCAGGCCGGCGCACTTCAATCGCGGCGGCCGAGCCGGTATCCTCGCGCCCATGAACAAGACCCTGCCCCTCTGCCTGATCGCCGCCCTCGCGGAAAACCGCGTGATCGGCCGCGACAACCAACTACCCTGGCACCTGCCGGCGGACCTCAAGCACTTCAAGGCCAAGACCCTCGGCAAGCCGATCATCATGGGCCGCAAGACCTGGGATTCGCTGGGCCGCCCGCTGCCGGGCCGCCTCAACCTGGTGGTCAGCCGCCAGGCCGGGCTTGAGCTTGCCGGCGCGGAAGTCTTGCCGTCGCTGGACGCCGCCATCGTCCGCGCCGATCAATGGGCGCGCGAACAGGGTGTCGACGAGCTGATGCTGATCGGCGGTGCCCAGCTGTACGAGCAGGGCCTGGCTCGGGCCGAACGCCTGTACTTGACCCGCGTGGCGCTGCAGCCGGACGGCGATGCCTGGTTCCCGGCCTTCGACGAGGCGCTGTGGCAGTGCCGCGAGCGTGAGGAGCAGCCTGCTGTGGAGTCGGCCCCGGCCCACTGCTTCGAGACCTGGCTGCGCCGCTGAGAGCCTGTTAAAAGTCTGCTGCGCATCGGCCATGCCGCGTTGCAACTCAGTAACAGCCGCAGGCTGGTCAATCGGGCTCAGCAAGCCGCTTGCGGCTAACGCGCTTTAGCGCGACCCGAAGGGCGAGTGAAACGAGTCATGCTCATTTACAACTCGTAAACTGCGCTTCTTCGCCCAATTGACTCGCTGGCGCTTACCCCTCGGGCCAGCCTGCGGCTGTTACTCCCGTTGGTCGTTGCGCCTTGCCTGGCTCTAGCTCGCGAGACTTTGAACAGGCTCTGAGGTTTTTCCGCTTTGCTTGATCGACGCCGCCTCCCATGGGCGCGCGGCGCCCTATGCTTTTGCCTTTACCCGCCAAGATTCGCCCATGACCGACCCTATCGATACGCCCGAGGCGGAAACCGTCGCCGCCATCTTCGTCCACCACCCGCTGTGGGAGGATGCCCTGGCCCTGCTGTTCGGCACCGCGCTGGTGGCGCTGGGCATCGCCTTCTACAGCCACGCCGGGCTGCTCACCGGCGGCACCGTGGGCGTGGCCTTCCTGGCCAAGTACCTGGCCGGCTGGCCCTTCGGCCTGGTGTTCTGCCTGGTCAACCTGCCGTTCTATGTGCTGGGCATCTGGCGTCTGGGTTGGGGCTTCACCCTGCGCACCGGCTGTGCGGTGCTGCTGGTATCGCTGCTGGCCGAGCTGACCCCGGCCTGGATCGCCTTCGCCCACCTCAACGAGCTGTACGCCGCGCTGTTCGGCGGGGCGGCCATGGGCTTGGGCCTGCTGATGCTGTTCCGCCACCGCGCCAGCCTGGGCGGGGTGAACATCCTCGCGCTGTTCCTGCAGGAGCGTTTCGGCCTGCGCGCCGGTGCGGTGCAGATGGCCATCGACGCGCTTATCGTGCTGGCCGCAGTGTTCGTGGTGGCGCCGGAGAAGGTCGCCCTGTCGGTACTCGGTGCGGTGATGCTCAACCTGGTGCTGGCGATCAATCATCGCGCCGACCGTTATATGGGCGTGAGCTGACCGGGGCGGGGGATTGATGGTACCCACGCGGGAGCGTGGGTACCATCGGCGCGGGTTTCACCCGCCCTGCGCCGCAAAGAAAAAGCCCGGCGAGTGCCGGGCTTTTTCGTGTTGCTGGGTGCCGCTTACTGCACCAGCTTGTCCAGCAGCGCCTTGTCGCGCACCGCGCCCTTGTCGGCGCTGGTGGCGAGCAGGGCGTAGGCCTTGAGCGCGGTGGTGACTTTGCGCGGACGCTGTTCCACCGGTTTCCAGCCCTTCTTGTCCTGCTCGTGGCGGCGATGGGAGATTTCCTCGTCGCTGACCAGCAGGTTGATGGTGCGCTCGTGGATGTTGATCAGGATCTTGTCGCCTTCACGCACCAGGCCGATGGCGCCGCCGGCAGCCGCTTCCGGCGAAGCATGGCCGATCGACAGGCCCGAGGTACCGCCAGAGAAACGGCCGTCGGTGAGCAGGGCGCAGGCTTTGCCCAGGCCCTTGGACTTCAGGTACGAGGTCGGGTAGAGCATTTCCTGCATGCCCGGGCCGCCTTTCGGGCCTTCGTAGCGGATGATGACGATGTCACCTTCCTTCACTTCGTCGGCGAGGATGCCGCGTACGGCGCTGTCCTGGCTCTCGAAGATCTTGGCGTTGCCTTCGAAGACGTGGATGGATTCATCCACGCCGGCGGTTTTCACCACGCAGCCGTCGAGGGCGATGTTGCCGTACAGCACGGCCAGGCCGCCTTCTTTCGAATAGGCGTGCTCGAAACTGCGGATGCAGCCGTTTTCGCGGTCGTCATCCAGGCTGTCCCAACGGGTCGACTGGCTGAAGGCGGTCTGGGTCGGGATGCCCGCCGGGCCGGCCT
>JBOFCR010000010.1:0-40474 GCA_051646165.1 Pseudomonas sp.
GCGGCAGGGTGTTGCCGAAGCGCTCGCCTTGCCAGCACAGCAGGCCGCCGATAAAGGGGATCAGGATTAGCCAGGGCAGAATCATGACAAGAGAACCTATCCGTTAGTAAATCATGGTTGCGTTGCTGCCCAAAAACACGCCAGGCAAGGCGCAGGACGCAGCCAATGGCATTCCCTTGGCAAGTCCTGCAACGCCGCATGGCGTGTTTTTGGGCGCAACCCGAAGGGACGGGGCCATTTTTCCGCAGGACTGCGTTACTCGTCGTTCATTTGGGTGTACCAAACTTCTCTCCTCTTGCCTTGCCCTGCGGAAAAATGGCCGCCGGCGCAAGCATGATTTACTAACGGACAGGTTCTTTGTCCTTAATTCAGAATCAGCAGCAGGCCGAGCACCAGTACGGCGCCCCCGGCGATAGACGTGGCGTACCAGCGCACCTGGCCGGTCTCGCTGCGCGCCAGCAGGGCGTTGCCGCCACGCACCAGGCGCGGGATCAGGCCGATGCTGCGGTCCAGCGGGTCACGGGCGAGCAGGCGGCAGGCCAGCAGATAGGGCTGCACGAAGATCTTGTCGTAAAGCCAGTCGAAGCCCCAGGCGGCGAACCACCAGGCCGACAGGAAACGCCCCGGTGCGCTTTGCGCCACGGCGGTGGCGAAGCTGCGCTTGCCGAGGAACAGCAGGGCCGCCAGCACGATACCGGCCAGGGCGATGGCGCCCGAGGCGATTTCCAGACTGTGCTGCGCTTCGCCACCGGCATGGCCGACGCTTTCCGGCAGCACACCGGCCAGCGGCGGGGTGATCAGCGCGCCGATAAAGGTCGACAGCACGATCAGCACGCTCAGCGGCAGCCAGTGGGCAATGCCATGGCCGGCGTGGGCTTCGGTCTTCTGCTCGCCGTGGAAGGCGATGAAGATCAGGCGGAAGGTGTAGATCGAGGTCAGGAAGGCACCGGTCAGGCCGGCGTACAGCAGCCACTGATGGCCACTGGCGAAGGCTTCCCAGAGGATTTCGTCCTTCGAGTAGAAACCGGCGGTCACCAGCGGCAGGGCGGCCAGAGCGGCGCCACCGACGATGAAACTGGCGTAGGCCAGCGGCAGTTTCTTCCACAGGCCGCCCATCTTGAAGATGTTCTGCTCGTGGTGGCAGGCGTTGATCACCGCACCGGAGGCGAGGAACAGCAGGGCCTTGAAGAAGGCGTGGGTCATCAGGTGGAAGATCGCCGCGTCCCAGGCGCCAACGCCGAGGGCGAGGAACATGTAGCCGATCTGGCTCATGGTCGAGTAGGCGAGGATGCGCTTGATGTCGGTCTGTACCAGGGCGGCGAAGCCGGCCAGCACCAGGGTCACGCCGCCGACGATGCCGACCAGCTCGAGGATGTCCGGAGTCAGCAGGAACAGGCCGTGGGTACGGGCGATCAGGTAGACACCGGCGGTAACCATGGTCGCCGCGTGGATCAGGGCGGAAACCGGAGTCGGGCCGGCCATGGCGTCGGCCAGCCAGGTCTGCAGCGGCAGCTGGGCGGACTTACCGACCGCACCGCCGAGCAGCATCAGGGTGGCGAGCCACAGCCAGGCATCGCCGGCCACGTATTTCTGCGGTGCCAGCACCATCAGCTCCTGGATGTTCAGGGTGCCGAGGTTGAGGAACAGCAGGAACAGGCCGATGGCCATGAACACGTCGCCGATACGGGTGACGATGAACGCCTTCAGCGCTGCGTTGCCGTTGGGCACGTGCTTGAAGTAGAAGCCGATCAGCAGGTACGAGCACAGGCCCACGCCTTCCCAACCGAAGTAGAGGAACAACAGGTTATCGCCCAGTACCAGGAACAGCATGCTGGCGATGAACAGGTTGGTGTAGGCGAAGAAGCGCGAGTAGCCCTCTTCACCACGCATGTACCAGCTGGCGAACAGGTGGATCAGGAAGCCGACGCCGGTGACCACGCCGAGCATGGTCACGGACAGGCCGTCCAGATACAGGGTGAAGCTCGGCGCGAAGTTGCCGACGCTCATCCACTGCCACAGCACCTGGGTGAACACGCCGTTGGCCGGCGGGTTGAGGTTGAACTGCAGGATCACCCAGCCGGCGGTGAGCGCCGACAGGCCGATCGAGCCGACGCCGATCAGCGCCGAGAGATTTTCCGAAAAACGTCCGCGGGAAAAGGCCAGGAGGAACCAGCCGATCAGCGGGAACAGGCATGTCAAAAATAGAAGGTTCATCCGCGCATCTCGCTGGCAGCGTCGACATCGAGGGTGTGGAAGCGGCGATACAGCTGCAGCAGGATCGCCAGGCCGATACTGGCCTCGGCGGCTGCCAGGGTGATCACCAGAATGAACATCACCTGGCCGTCAGCCTGCACCCAGCGGCTACCGGCGACGACGAAGGCCAGGGCGGTGGCGTTCATCATCACTTCTAGGCTCATCAGGATGAACAGGATGTTGCGCCGCACCATCAGGCCGATCAGGCCCAGGCTGAACAGCACGCCGGCCAGGGCCAGGCCGTGCTCCATGGGAATTGCATTCATACGGTGGGCTCCTTGGCTTCGTGGCGGCCCAGGTGGTAGGCGGCAACCAGGGCGCCCAGCAGCAGCATGGAGGCCAGTTCGACGGCCAGCAGATACGGACCGTACAGGGCGATACCGACGGCCTTGGCATCCACGGTCACCAGACCGATGGCCGCGCCGCTAGGCGCCTGGAACAGCACATAGAGCAGTTGGCCGAGGAGGATGGCGGAGAGGATTGCCGGCCCGGTCCAGATGCCCGGAGTCAGCCATTTCTTTTCCTGCTCGGCGGCAGCCGGGCCGAGGTTGAGCATCATCACCACGAAGACGAACAACACCATGATCGCGCCGGCATAGACGATGATCTCCAGGGCTCCGGCGAACGGTGCGCCGAGGGCGAAGAAGGTCATGGCCACGGCCAGCAGCGAGAGGATCAGATAGAGCAGGGCGTGTACCGGATTGCTCGCGGTGATGACCCTGACGGTGGACGCCACGGCAACACCCGCAGCGAGGTAGAAAGCGAATTCCATGTCCTCTCCTTAGGGCAGCAGGCTTTTGACGTTGATCGGTTCGGCTTCATTCTGCGCGGCGCCTTTCGGCTTGCCGGCGATGGCCATACCGGCAACGCGGTAGAAGTTGTAGTCCGGGTTCTTGCCCGGGCCGCTGATCAGCAGGTCTTCCTTCTCGTACACCAGATCCTGGCGCTTGTACTCGCCCATCTCGAAATCCGGGGTGAGCTGGATCGCGGTGGTCGGGCAGGCTTCTTCACACAGACCGCAGAAGATGCAGCGCGAGAAGTTGATGCGGAAGAAATCCGGGTACCAGCGGCCGTCCGGGGTCTCGGCTTTCTGCAGCGAGATGCAGCCGACCGGGCAGGCCACGGCGCACAGGTTGCAGGCTACGCAGCGTTCTTCGCCGTCGGGGTCGCGGGTCAGTACGATGCGGCCGCGGTAGCGCGGTGGCAGGTACACGGCTTCTTCCGGGTACTGCAGGGTGTCGCGTTTGCGGAAGCCGTGACTGAACACCATCACCAGGCTGCGCAGTTGGGTCCAGGTGCCGTGCACCACATCCCAGATATATTTGATCATCGCGTATTACTCCTTACTGGGCCGTAGCCAGCACAACTGCGCCGGTCACCAGCAGGTTGATCAGGGTCAGCGGCAGACAGAACTTCCAGCTGAAGGCCATGACCTGGTCATACCGTGGGCGCGGAATCGAGGCGCGCAGCAGGATGAAGATCATGATGAAGAAGCAGGTTTTCAGGGCGAACCAGATGAACGGGATTTGCGGCAGGATGCCGAACGGGCCGTGCCAGCCGCCGAAGAACAGGGTCACCAGCAGTGCCGAAATGGTCACGATGCCGATGTACTCGCCAACGAAGAACATGCCCCATTTCATCCCGGCATATTCAATGTGGTAACCGTCGGCCAGCTCCTGCTCTGCTTCCGGCTGGTCGAACGGGTGACGGTGAGTCACGGCGACGCCGGCGATGAAGAAGGTACAGAAGCCGAAGAACTGCGGAATGATGAACCACAGGTGCTCGGCCTGGTAATCGACGATATCGCGCATGTTGAACGAGCCAACCTGGGCGACGATACCCATCAGCGCCAGCGCCAGGAACACCTCGTAGGACACGGTCTGGGCCGAGGCGCGCAGGGCGCCGAGCAGGGCGAACTTGTTGTTGCTCGACCAGCCGGCGAACAGCACGGCATATACCGACAGACCGGCCATGGCGAAGAAGAACAGGATGCCGATGTTCAGATCCGCCACACCCCAGGTCGGGGTGACCGGGATGATCGCGAAGGCCATCAGCATGGCGGCGAAGGCAATCATCGGCGCCAGGACGAAGATCGCCTTGTCGGCGAACGGCGGCGTCCAGTCTTCCTTGAAGAACATCTTCAGCATGTCGGCGACGATCTGGAACATGCCGAACGGACCGACACGATTCGGACCGTAGCGATCCTGCCACCAGCCCAGCAAACGACGCTCGACGAAGCTCAGTAGCGCGCCACAGATCACCACGGCGAGCAGGATGACGATGGCCTTGAGTACGGCGATCAGGATGTCGATCACCTCAGGAGTGAACCAGCTCATCATTGTGCGGCCTCCCCAGTGCTGGTAATCGAGAGACCAGTCACCACGGTACCAGCAATGGCCGCCGGGATACCCGGCAAACCGGCCGGCAGACCAACCAGGCCGATGGCCAGGTCTTCATTGACCTGCAGCGGCAGGCGCAGGGCCTGGCCGTTGACGGTCAGGGCGAGCAGGGCGCCGTCGTTGACGCCCAGGCGGTCGGCTTCGGCCTTGGCCAGCGCCACGTAGGCTTGCGGGATGCGTTCCTGGATCGGCGCGGCGCGCGAGGAGGTTTCCTCGCTGCCGAACAGGTGGTGCAGCGGCACGACCTGCAGGGTGCCCTGGGCCGGGTTGAACGCGGCAGCCACATTGAACCACGGCAGGGCAGCACCTTTGGCTTCGATCAGGCGCACGCCCGGATCACCGGCGCGCAGATGGCCGCCGACTTCGTCCTGGAACTTGTTCCAGGCCTGCGGCGAGTTCCAGCCCGGCGACCAGGCAAACGGGATCTGCTGACGGTCTTCCTTGCTGCCGGCATAGCCTTCCATGGAGAAGGCGAAGGCGGAGTCCTGGTCCTGCGGCTGACGCGGCTCGTGCACGCTGATATTGGCGCGCATGGCGGTACGGCCACTGTAGCGGTGTGGCTCGCGGGCCAGCTTGAGGCCCTTGATGCGGAACGACGCGCTTGGCGCAGCGCCGGTGATGCCGGCGAGGATGCTGCTGCTGGCGGCGCAGGCTTCGGTGACCTGGTCCAGCTGGGTCCAGTCCACGGCCTTGCCCTGCAGGGTGCTGTGCAGCGCGTGCAGCCAGCGCCAGCCTTCACGAACCAGGATGTTGCTGTCGTAGTAGCTCGGCTCGTACACCTGGAAGAAACGCTGGGCGCGGCCTTCCAGGCTGACCAGGGTGCCGTCGCCTTCGGCGAAGCTGGCAGCCGGCAGCACCAGATGGGCCTTGGCGCTGGTGGCGGTCTGCTGGTGGTCGGCAACAATCAGCACCTTGGCGGCAGCCAGGGCGGCGTCGACCTTGGCGGCATCGGCGCGGCGATACAGGTCGTTTTCCAGCACGATCACGGCGTCGGCTTGGCCGGTGGTCAAGGCTTCCAGAGCTGCGTCCAGCGATTCACCACCAAACAGGGCCAGGCCCATGCTGTTGGCTTCCGGGACCACCAGGCTGATGGAGCCGTTTTTCTCGCGGTTCTTCAGCGCGCTGGCGATGTTGGCTGCGGCTTCGATCAGTTCCTTGCTGCCCAGCGAGGCGCCGGAAACGATCAGCGGACGCTTGGCATTCAGCAGGGCGTCGGCGATCAGTTGCACCAGCTCGGCGACGTCGGCATCCAGGCCGCTCACGGCCGGGGCGCTCGGGTCGATGGCGTGGGCCACGGCGAAGCCGATGCGCGCCAGGTCGGCCGGGGCGGCGTGCACGCAAGCTTCGGCGATGTCGTCGAGGCGGGTCGGGGTGACGCTGGCGATGAACAGCGGGTGCAGGGCGTCTTGGGCGACGTTTTGCACGGCCGCCATGTGCCAGTCCTGGATCTTCATCGAGGCGGCGATTTCGGTGGCCTTGCCCTTGACCGACTGGCGCAGGGCCAGGGCCAGGCGCGCGGCGGTCTGGGTCAGGTCTTCACCGAGGACGAACACCGCGTCGTGGTTTTCCACTTCGCGCAGGGTCGGTACCGGCAGCGGACCGTTCTGCAGGATGTCGCGGATCAGGCGCAGGTTGGCCAGCTCGCTGGCGGCGATACCGCTGTAGTAGTTGGCCTCACCGACCAGTTCGCGCAGGGCGAAGTTGCCTTCCAGGCTGGCGCGCGGCGAACCGATGCCGATCACGCGCTTGCCCTTGAGCAGCTCGGCGGCTTTGTCCAGCGCGGCATCCAGGCCCAGCTTGGTCTCGCCGAAGAGTGGCTGGCGCGGACGGTCTTCACGGTTGACGTAGCCGTAGCCGAAGCGGCCGCGGTCGCACAGGAAGTACTGGTTCACGTCACCGTTGAAGCGGTTCTCGATGCGGCGGATCTCGCCGTAGCGCTCGCCGGGGCTGGTGTTGCAGCCACTGGAGCAGCCGTGGCAGATGCTCGGGGCGAACTGCATGTCCCACTTGCGGTTGTAGCGCTCGGAGTGGGTCTTGTCGGTGAACACGCCGGTCGGGCAGACCTCGACCAGGTTGCCGGAGAACTCGCTTTCCAGCACGCCGTCTTCGACGCGGCCGAAGTACACGTTGTCATGCGCGCCGTAGACGCCCAGGTCGGTACCGCCGGCATAGTCCTTGTAGTAGCGCACGCAGCGGTAGCAGGCGATGCAGCGGTTCATCTCATGAGAAATGAACGGGCCGAGCTGCTGGTTCTGGTGGGTGCGCTTGGTGAAGCGGTAGCGGCGCTCGTTGTGGCCGGTCATCACCGTCATGTCTTGCAGATGGCAGTGACCGCCTTCCTCGCACACCGGGCAGTCGTGCGGGTGGTTGGTCATCAGCCATTCGACGACGCTGGCGCGGAACGCCTTGGATTCGTCATCGTCGATGGAGATCCAGGTGTTGTCGGTGGCAGGCGTCATGCACGACATGACGATGCGGCCGCGCTTGTCGTTCTCGTCGCTGTACTGCTTTACCGCGCACTGGCGGCAGGCCCCGACGCTACCGAGCGCCGGGTGCCAGCAGAAGTAGGGGATGTCGAGACCGAGGGACAGACAGGCCTGCAGCAGGTTGTCCGCACCATCGACTTCGAAATCTTTGCCGTCTACGTGGATAGTGGCCATGGTTCAGGTTTCTTCTTTACCCGCCGAAGCGGGCTTGGCTAATGGAATCACGGTTGCGTCGCGGCCTCGGCAGCGGCGCGAATTCTTCTTCAGGCCGGAGCGAACTGCACCGACGGTGCCGGGATGGCCGAGCTGGACACACCAGCCTCGAACTCCGGACGGAAATACTTGATTGCGCTACCCAATGGCTCGACGGCGCCCGGTGCGTGGGCACAGAAGGTCTTGCCGGGGCCGAGGAAATTGACCAGACCGAGCAGGGTGTCGATGTCCTGCTGGGTACCCTGGCCACGCTCCAGGGCGCGGAGGATCTTCACGCTCCACGGCAGGCCGTCGCGGCATGGTGTGCACCAGCCGCACGACTCGCGGGCGAAGAACTCTTCCATGTTGCGCAGCAGGGAGACCATGTTGACGCTTTCGTCGATGGCCAGGGCCAGGCCGGTACCCATACGGGTGCCCACCTTGGCAATGCCGGCGGCGTACATCGAGGCGTCCAGATGCTCGGGCAGCAGGAAGCCGGTACCGGCGCCACCAGGCTGCCAGCACTTCAGCTTGAAGCCGTCACGCATGCCGCCGGCGTAGTCTTCGAACAGCTCGCGCGCTGGCAGGCCGAACGGCAGTTCCCACAGGCCGGGGTTCTTCACCTTGCCGGAGAAGCCCATGAGCTTGGTGCCCATGTCTTCGCTGCCCGGGCGGGCCAGGGTCTTGTACCAGTCAACGCCGTTGGCGACGATCGCCGGCACGTTGCACAGGGTCTCTACGTTGTTCACGCAGGTCGGCTTGCCCCACACGCCAACAGCGGCGGGGAAGGGCGGCTTGGAACGCGGGTTGGCGCGGCGGCCTTCGAGGGAGTTGATCAGTGCGGTTTCTTCACCGCAGATGTAGCGCCCGGCGCCGGTGTGGACGAACAGCTCGAAGTCGAAGCCGCTGCCGAGGATGTTTTTGCCCAGCAGGCCGGCGGCCTTGGCTTCCTCGATGGCACGGTTCAGGTTGGCGGCCGCATCGACATATTCGCCGCGCAGGAATATGTAGCCGCGGTAGGCCTTGAGCGCGCGCGCGGAGATCAGCATGCCTTCCACCAGCAGGTGCGGCAGCTGCTCCATGAGCATGCGGTCTTTCCAGGTGTTCGGCTCCATCTCATCCGCGTTGCACAGCAGGTAGCGGATGTTCATGGATTCGTCGTTGGGCATCAGGCCCCACTTCACGCCGGTGGGGAAGCCCGCACCGCCGCGACCCTTGAGGCCGGAGTCCTTGACCGTCTGCACGATGTCGGCCTGGGCCATTTCGCCCAGAGCCTTGCGTGCGGCGGCGTAGCCGTTCTTCGCCTGGTACTCGTCGAGCCATACCGGCTGCGCGTCGTCACGCAGGCGCCAGGTCAGCGGGTGGGTTTCTTCGCCGCGGGCGATGGTATTGGCCGGGCCGATGGAGGTCAGCGTCTTGATACTCATGCGTAGGCCTCCAGCAGTTGGGCGATGCCATTGGCGTCGAGGTTGCCGTAGGTATCGTCGTCGATCATCACCGCCGGGGCCTTGTCACAGTTACCCAGGCAGCACACCGGCAGCAGGGTGAAACGGCCGTCGGCGGTGGTTTGACCGGGAACGATACCCAGCTTGTCCTTGAGGCTGCCGAGCAGGTTTTCGTGGCCACCGACGAAACAGGTCATGCTGTCACAGACACGGATGATGTGACGGCCGACCGGCTGGCGGAAAATCTGACTATAGAAGGTGGCTACACCTTCGACGTCGCTGGCCGGGATGCCGAGGATCTCGCCAATGGCATCGGCGGCGCCGTCCGGCACCCAGCCACGGGCCTTCTGCACGATCTTCAGGGCTTCGATGGACGCCGCGCGCGGGTCCTCGTAGTGGTGCATCTCGTGCTCGATGGCCGAGCGCTCGGTTTCGCTCAGGGCAAAACGGTCGGTCTGGATCAGGGTGCTCATAATCAGCGGTCCACGTCGGCCATAACGAAGTCGATACTGCCCAGGTACGCAATCAGGTCCGCCACCATGCTGCCGCGGATCACCGAAGGGATCTGCTGCAGGTGCGGGAAGCTGGGGGTGCGAATCCGGGTGCGGTAGCTCATGGTGCTGCCGTCGCTCGTCAGGTAATAGCTGTTGATGCCCTTGGTCGCCTCGATCATCTGGAAGCTCTCGTTGGCCGGCATGACCGGGCCCCAGGAAACTTGCAGGAAGTGGGTGATCAGGGTCTCGATGTGCTGCAGGGTGCGCTCTTTCGGCGGCGGCGTGGTCAGCGGGTGGTCCGCCTTGTACGGGCCTTCCGGCATGTTGCGCAGGCACTGGTCGATGATCTTGATGCTCTGGCGCATTTCTTCCACACGCACGATGCAGCGGTCGTAGGCATCGCCGTTGACGGCCAGCGGCACTTCGAACTCGAAGTTCTCGTAGCCGGAGTACGGGCGCGCCTTGCGCAGGTCGAAGTCGAGGCCGGTGGAACGCAGACCGGCACCGGTGACGCCCCACTCCAGGGCTTCCTTGGTGTTGTACTGGGCCACACCCTTGGTACGACCGATCAGGATGCTGTTCTTCAGTGCGGCCTTTTCGTACTCGTCGAGGCGCTTGGGCAGCCAGTCGACGAATTCCTTGACCAGGCCATCCCAGCCGCGCGGCAGGTCGTGGGCGACGCCACCGATGCGGTACCAGGCTGGGTGCAGGCGGAAGCCGGTGATGGCTTCGATCACCTTGTAGGCACGCTGGCGGTCGGTGAAGGTGAAGAACACCGGTGTCATCGCCCCTACGTCCTGGATATAGGTGCCGAGGAACAACAGGTGGCTGGTGATGCGGAAGAATTCGGCGAGCATCACGCGGATGAAGTCGACGCGATCCGGCACTTTGATGCCGGCCAGTTTCTCCACCGAAAGCACGTAGGGCAGGTTGTTCATCACCCCGCCGAGGTAGTCGATGCGGTCGGTGTAGGGGATGAAGCTGTGCCAGGACTGACGCTCGGCCATCTTCTCGGCACCACGGTGGTGGTAACCGATGTCCGGCACGCAATCGACGATCTCTTCGCCATCGAGCTGCAGGATGATGCGGAAGGCACCGTGGGCGGACGGGTGGTTGGGGCCGAGGTTGAGGAACATGTAGTCCTCGTGCTCGTTGCCACGCTTCATGCCCCAGTCTTCCGGCTTGAAGCGCGCCGACTCTTCTTCGAGCTGCTGCTTGGCCAGGGTCAGGCTGAACGGATCGAATTCGGTGGCGCGCGCCGGGTAGTCCTTGCGCAGCGGGTGACCTTCCCAGGTCGGCGGCATCATGATGCGGGTCAGGTGCGGGTGGCCCTGGAAGGTGATGCCGTAGAGGTCCCAGACTTCACGCTCGTACCAGTTGGCGTTGGGCCAGATGCTGGTGACGGTAGGGACGTTGAGGTCACCCTCTTTCAGGGCAACCTTGATCATGATGTCGCTGTTACGCTCGACCGACATCAGGTGGTAGAACACCGTGAAGTCGGCGCCCGGCAGGCCGCGGCGCTGGGTGCGCAGGCGCTCGTCGACGCCATGCAGGTCGTACAGCATGACGTAGGGGCGCGGCAGGTTGCGCAGGAAGGTCAGGACATTGATCAGGCGGTCGCGGGAAACCCACAGCACCGGCATGCCGGTACGGGTGCTCTGGACTGTGAAGGTCTCGGCACCAAAGCGGGAATTCAGCTCGATGACCACATCTTGGTCGTCGGCCTTGTATGGCGGAATGGACAGAATGCTGTCTGCAGTCATGGTCTCGGTCGCTATCGGCGGTGTACGGCGTCAGTGAGCGGGCTCTAAGAGCCTGCTCACACTTCGTCGGGGCTGCGCAGGTTGGTTACAGCGATGCGTTCGGCACGGCGCTGTTCTTTCTGCGACGGCATTTCGGCGCGGTAAACGCCTTGATCGCCGACGACCCAGGATAGTGGGCGGCGCTCCTTGCCGATGGATTCCTGCAACAGCATCAGGCCTTGCAGGAATGCCTCGGGGCGGGGCGGGCAGCCGGGAATGTAGACGTCGACCGGGAGGAACTTGTCGACCCCCTGGACTACAGAGTAGATGTCGTACATGCCGCCGGAGTTGGCGCACGAGCCCATGGAGATCACCCACTTGGGTTCCAGCATCTGCTCATAGAGGCGCTGGATGATCGGCGCCATCTTGATAAAGCAGGTACCGGCGATGACCATGAAGTCGGCCTGGCGCGGAGACGCACGAATGACTTCCGCACCGAAGCGCGCGATATCGTGCGGCGCGGTGAAGGCGGTGGTCATTTCCACGTAACAGCAGGACAGGCCAAAGTTGTACGGCCACAGGGAGTTCTTGCGACCCCAGTTCACCGCACCGCTGAGAACATCTTCGAGCTTGCCCATGTAGATGTTCTTGTGGACCTGATCTTCTAGCAGCGGGTCGGAGACAGTCTCCCGCTCGCCGATCGGATACTGCTCGTTAGGCGCATCCGGATCGATCCGAGTAAGTTTGTATTGCATCGCCAAAGCCTCATTGTTTTAGCTTCGCCTGCCGATTACGACGACCTTCGGGAGCCCAATCGAGAGCACCGATACGCCAAAGATAGACAAGACCAGCCAACAGAATTGCTATGAAAACTGTAGCTTCGATCAGGCCGGTCCAGCCGCTTTCGCGTACCGAGACTGCCCAGGCGAAGAGAAAGAGGGCTTCAACGTCGAAGATCACGAAGAGCATCGCGACCAGATAGAACTTTGCCGAGAGACGTAGGCGGGCGCTGCCAACAGGCAACATGCCGGATTCGAAGGGATCATTCTTGCTGCGCCCCCAGGCTCTGCTACCCAGCAAGCTGGACAGGCCGAGCATGAACGCGATGAGTCCGACGACTCCGAGCAGGAATACAGCGAAAGCCCAGTTATGGGACATGGTCATTACCGCATCAGGCATGCCGGTTCTCCTTGGGGAAGGGACGGCTTCTTTTAATATTCGCAGCAGCCTGGAAAGCTGCTCCGCAGAGTAGTGCCGCCAATTTTATGCTCGCATAGCACGCTAAGTAAATTTTTCTGAATAAAAAAATGAACGGAGTGCAGGTTGCCGATACGTGCAAGCATCCCTCTGGCCCGCATGTGTCGGGCCTTCTGGCGGGCCTGCTGCTTTGGTCTTATAGCGAAAGTGCCGTGATTCTGCAGAGGCATGACGCCTTTTCGAAAGACGTCTGTCTTTAATTGTTTACAAGGTCGCTATTGGTGCGCTGATGGAACACGGCGTTTGCTCAGAGTGTAGCGTTGTCTGGGCAAATTACCGGTCGGGGTAAGGCCTTCAATGCGTGCAATTTGGCGGGGCATGCGCAGTAAGTTTGGCGCAGGCTGAAGCGGCGGGGCTTGTCTTGGGTGTGGCAAGGCCGGCATGCGGCAGGTTTTTCTGGCTGAAAAAAACAAACCCCAGCATCGCTGCTGGGGTTCGTCTGGCAACACGCTCAGGTCGGGCCGAAGCCCTGGTTGAGCGAACCGGTTCCTATTAGTGGAACTGGTTCATGGTGTTGTCTTTACCGCCGGCTTTCAGGGCCGCTTCACCAGCGAAGTACTCTTTGTGAGCGTCGCCGATGTCGGAGCCGGACATGTTCTGGTGCTTGACGCAGGCGATACCCTGACGGATCTCCTGACGCTGAACGCCTTTCACGTAGGCCAGCATGCCTTGGTCTGCGAAGTAACCTTTGGCCAGGTTGTCGGTGGACAGCGCGGCGGTGTGGTAGGTCGGCAGGGTGATCAGGTGGTGGAAGATACCAGCCTGAGCGGAACCGTCACGCTGGAAGGTGCGGATCTTCTCGTCAGCAACCTGAGCCAGCTCGGTTTCGTCGTACTCGGCGCTCATCAGTTTGGCGCGGTCGTAGGCGGAAACGTCTTTGCCTTCGGCAGCGAAAGCGTCGAACACTTGCTGACGGAAGTTCAGGGTCCAGTTGAACGACGGGCTGTTGTTGTAAACCAGCTTGGCGTTCGGGATGGTTTTGCGGATCTCGTCAACCATGGCAGCGATCTGGCCAACGTGCGGCTTCTCGGTTTCGATCCACAGCATGTCGGCGCCGTTCTGCAGCGAGGTGATGCTGTCCAGTACGCAGCGAGCTTCACCGGTGCCAGCGCGGAACTGGAACAGGTTGGAAGCCAGGCGCTTCGGACGCAGCAGCTTGCCGCCACGGTTGATCACGACGTCGCCATTGCCCAGGTCGGCAGCGGAAACTTCTTCGCAGTCCAGGAACGAGTTGTACTGGTCGCCCAGGTCGCCCGGTTCGTTGGTCACGGCGATCTGCTTGGTCAGGCCGGCACCCAGGGAGTCGGTACGAGCAACGATCACGCCGTTGTCGATGCCCAGCTCGAGGAAGGCGTAGCGAACAGCGTTGATCTTGGCCAGGAAGTCAACGTGCGGCACGGTGACTTTACCGTCTTGGTGGCCGCACTGCTTCTCGTCGGAAACCTGGTTTTCGATCTGGATGCAGCAAGCACCCGCTTCGATCATTTTCTTGGCCAGCAGGTAGGTGGCTTCGGCGTTACCGAAACCAGCGTCGATGTCGGCGATGATCGGGACTACGTGAGTCTCGTGGCTGTCGATCTGAGCCTGGATTTCGTCGGCTTTGACTTTGTCGCCAGCAGCGCGAGCAGCGTCCAGAGCGGTGAACAGCAGATCCAGTTCACGGGCGTCAGCTTGACGCAGGAAGGTGTACAGCTCTTCGATCAGGCCGGAAACCGAGGTTTTCTCGTGCATGGACTGATCCGGCAGCGGACCGAAGTCCGAACGCAGAGCAGCAACCATCCAGCCGGACAGGTAGAGGTAACGCTTGTTGGTGGTCTTCAGGTGCTTCTTGATCGAGATCAGCTTCTGCTGACCGATGAAGCCATGCCAGCAGCCCAGGGACTGGGTGTAGACGGACGAGTCGGCGTCGTACTCGGCCATGTCTTTGCGCATGATGTCGGCGGTGAACTGAGCGATTTCCAGACCGGTCTTGAAGCGGTTCTGGGCGCGCATACGGGCGACGTATTCCGGGTTGATAGCGCTCCAGCTGCTGCCTGCGGCTTCTTTCAGGGCGGCAACGGCTTTGATGTCGTTTTGATAAGCTGACATGGTCAATCCTTCAAAGTGTGAGTTTGGTTGAGCACCGACTTCCCACCCAAAACCAACGTGCAAGAATGCTTGCAGTGTTACGGGCGACACGTGGCAGAACGTCGAAATTTCGACAAGAGACGAGAGTTGAAGCAGGAGAGGGGAGAGGACGAAACGAGCAGTTCGATGAGCAGTATTCTGTGGCTTACCGGTTCGTGGAAACCGTTGGGCGTGCAGTGATCCGATCTATCGATTGCTGATAACGCTTAGGCTTCCCCGTCCCTCAGGACAACTTTCGTTCCAGTCGCAACCTCGTCGAAACGCCTTGTGGGCTGTTAAAACACGGATCGTTCCGAATGGTGGTACGGAGCCGATCTGGAGGCTCTGTAACAGAGCCCCTGGCTAGCGGGAGCGGCGCAATGATGCGCCTCGGAGGAGGCTTCGTCAACGATTTTGTAGTGGTGTGCGCATGCCACTACATAATCCGACGAAGGGCTTGCTGCTCAATCCAGGGCTTCGACCTTGATGCGCATGTGCATGTCGTTGCTGCCCTGGGTGGTGTGGCGGCGCAGGAAGTCGCGATCATCGCGCTGGCTCTGTTCGCTGACCCCGCCGAGGGGGATCCACTCGCCGAGGCGACCGCTGACCCGGGTGTCGGTGCTCTGTACGTCGATCACCTCGGGGCGTGACTGGTTGACCCGGTCGTTGTTGCTGCTGATGCTGACGTGCACGGTGTCGCCGGTCAGGCTGGCGGTCACGTAAAAACCCTGGGTGACATTGCGGTACTGGGTGTTCTGGTAGACCTGGCCGTAGGGGCCGACGCTGGTGTTGGTCAGCGGCACGCTCTGGCCGACCTGGATCAGCGCCGGGTAGCCTTCGGTGGCCTGGATCTGCTGGGTGCCGCCGCTGCGGCTGTCGGTGGAGCGGCGGATGATGCGCACCTGGTCGCGGCCATGCACTTCGCCGCGCCCGGCGATCACTTCGACATCGCCGGCACTGGCGCTGCCGTTGACCGAATAGCCGCTGCTGTCCTGGTAGCCATTCTCGCTGGTGTCGACGCTGATCAGCAGTCGACGTGGCGCGGTATCCAGCTGCTTGAGCAGGTCGCGGATCTCCTCGATCTTCTCCGGCTCGGCATTGATCACCAGTTGATTGCCATAGGCGCTGACCTTGCCCTGGCCGTCGAGCACCGATTGCACCACGGGCAGCACTTCATCGGCACTGCGGTAGCCCAGCGGGATCAGTTCGGTGGCAGCTTGTAGCGGCAGGCTCAGGGTTAGCAGCAGGGCGGCCAGGGCGCGCAGGGTCATAGCAGGAAGCTCCGCAGGTCGGGGTCGAGAATGCTGCTGTTCCAGGCCTGGTCGAACTGCGCCTGGCGCAGGCGAACACGGCCGGGATCGTTATACAGAGCGTAGCCGGCGTGTTGCTCGGGCTGGGGGCGCAGCAGCAGGCCGTGGCTGTCGGCCAGCAGGTAGGCGACTTCCTCGCTGGGCAGGTCCGGGTTGATCTTGCGGATATGCAGGTTGCTGGTCAGGCGCCGCGCCAGGTTGAGTAAGCGGTGGCCCTGCTTGACCGGGCGACTGACGTCGCGCAGGAGGATGCGCAGCTGGTTCTTCGGGCTGGCCAGGAGAAAGCGCGTGCAGGCGTTCTGCACGCTGCTGTGGCTGTACAGCCAGGGTTCGAAGTCCGGGCTGTACAGGCACAGGCTGTGGCGGGCTTGCTGCAGCAATGCCAGGGCATGGGCCTGGGTTTGTTCGGGGTGGCTGAAGCGCTCCTGCGGCGAGTGCTCGCGGAGCAGGAAGGGCGCCGCTTCACGCTGCTCGCTGTCGCCTTGCAGGGTGTCCGGGTTGTGCACGGGAAAACGCCCCGGCGACTGAAAATCGATGGCCGGCAATTCGGTTTCGCTTTCGTTCGGCGGGGCGCTTTCGTCGTTCATCCTGTCCTCTAGTCGCTATGGCGGACCATCAGCACGTGGGGTATGCCGGCTTCCAGGTATTCGCCGCCTTCGATATGAAAGCCCAGGCGCTCGTAGAAGGCGCTGGCGTGTACCTGGGCGCTGAGCTTCTGCACTTTCTGTCCGCGCTGCTCGGCGGCAGCGATGGCAGCGTGCATCAGGGCGTCGCCGACCTTGAGGCCGCGCCAGTCCTTGAGCACCGAGACGCGGCCGATCTGGCCGTCGGCCAGCAGGCGCGCAGTGCCGATCGGGTAGTCGCCTTCGAGGGCGAGAAAGTGCACGGCCTCGATGTCCTCGTCATCCCATTCGAGTTCCGCCGGCACGGCCTGTTCGGCAATGAACACCGCTTCGCGGATGCGCCGCAGGTCGGCGTTGTCCTTCTGCCAGTGGGCCAGGCGGATGTGAATATCACTCATCAGCAAACTCCAGACTGCCTTGCTTGACCAGTTCGCAGAGCAGCTTACGCCCGTCTTCGTCGGCCAGCCATGGCCCGAGGTTGTCTGCGTGCAAGGCGTCGGCGGCGCAGACCAGTTTCAGCAGCTCCTTCAGGTGGGCCGGCAGCAGGCGGCTCTGGCCGCTGGCGAACAGCACCAGGCCGATGTCGATCTCGCTCCAGGCCAGGCGCGAGCTGGGGTTGCGCACCAGGACGGCGCCGTCGCCAATGGCGGCCTGGAAGTCCTCTTCGCTGACGTCGTTGCTGGCGACCAGCTCCGGGTAACGCGGCTCGGTCATGAACTGGCCGAACCAGGTCAGCAGCAGGCGCTCGTCACCCATGTGCTCGGCCAGCAGGGCCTTGAGGCGGTCGAGGGCGTCGCGCTGGATCTCGTACGGGTCATCGCTCGGCTGCATGCCGGCATCGCTGTAGCGTTCTTCGTCCGGCAGGAACTGGGCGAGGAAGTCGGTGAAGTGGGTCAGCACTTCGGCGGCGCTGGGGGCGCGGAAGCCGACCGAGTAGGTCATGCAGTCATCCTCGGCGGTGCCGAAGTGGGCCAGGCGCGGCGGCAGGTAGAGCATGTCGCCGGGCTCCAGTACCCACTCATCGGTGCCGTGGAATTCGGCGAGGATGCGCAGGTCGCTGTGCTCCAGTAGCGGGCTCTCGGCATCGCACATCTGGCCGATCTTCCAGCGGCGCTGGCCGTGGGCCTGGAGCAGGAACACGTCGTAGTTGTCGTAGTGCGGGCCAACGCCGCCGCCGGGCGCGGCGAAGCTGACCATGACATCGTCGATGCGCCAGTTGGGCAGGAAGTTGAACTGCTTGAGCAACTCGGCAACGTCCGGGACGAACTGGTCGACGGCCTGTACCAGCAGGGTCCAGTCGCGCTCCGGCAGCTGGCTGAAGGCGTCCTCGGCGAACGGGCCGCGACGCAGCTCCCAAGGGCGCTCGCCGTGCTCGATGATCAGGCGCGACTCGACTTCTTCTTCCAGGGCCAGGCCAGCCAGCTCGTCCGGGGTGATCGGGCTTTCGAAGTCGGGGATGGCCTGGCGGATCAGCAGGGGTTTCTTCTGCCAGTAGTCACGCAGGAATTCACGGGCCGAAAGACCGCCGAGGAGTTGCAGAGGTGCGTCAGTAGTCATGTGCAAGCCTTTGAAATAAAAACGCCCGGCACAGCCGGGCGTGCAAGTAAGAAGCGCCGGTTAGACGCGCTTGGCCTGGGCCACGGCGTTGCCGATGTAGTTGGCCGGGGTCAGCTGCTTGAGCTCAGCCTTGGCGGCGGCCGGCATGTCCAGGCCATCGATGAAGCTCAGCAGAGCCTCCGGGCTGATGCCTTTGCCGCGGGTCAGCTCCTTGAGCTTCTCGTAGGGGTTCTCGATGGCGTAGCGGCGCATCACGGTCTGGATCGGCTCGGCGAGGACTTCCCAGCAGGCGTCCAGATCGGCGGCGATGCGCGCCTCGTTCAGCTCCAGCTTGCCGATGCCCTTGAGGCTGGCTTCGTAGGCAATAACGCTGTGAGCGAAGCCGACACCGAGGTTGCGCAGCACGGTGGAGTCGGTCAGGTCGCGCTGCCAGCGGGAGATCGGCAGCTTGCTGGCCAGGTGCTGGAACAGCGCGTTGGCGATACCCAGGTTACCTTCGGAGTTTTCGAAGTCGATCGGGTTGACCTTGTGCGGCATGGTCGAGGAGCCGATTTCACCGGCCACGGTCTTCTGCTTGAAGTAGCCGAGGGAGATGTAGCCCCAGACGTCGCGGTCGAAGTCGATGAGGATGGTGTTGAAGCGGGCGATGGCGTCGAACAGCTCGGCAATGTAGTCGTGCGGTTCGATCTGCGTGGTGTAGGGGTTGAATTGCAGCCCCAGGTCACCTTCGATGAACTGCTTGGCGTTGGCTTCCCAGTCGATCTGCGGGTAGGCCGACAGGTGGGCGTTGTAGTTGCCCACGGCGCCGTTGATCTTGCCCAGCAGCGGCACGGCGGCTACTTGCGCGATCTGCCGCTCCAGGCGGTAGACGACGTTGGCCAGTTCCTTGCCCAGGGTGGTCGGCGAAGCCGGCTGGCCGTGGGTGCGCGACAGCATCGGCACGTCGGCGAACTTGATGGCCAGCTCGCGGATGGCGGCGGCGATCTGCTTCATCAGCGGCAGCAGCACGCCGTCGCGGCCTTCGCGCAGCATCAGGGCGTGGGACAGGTTGTTGATGTCCTCGCTGGTGCAGGCGAAGTGGATGAACTCGCTGACGGCGGCCAACTCCGGCAGCTTGGCGGCTTGTTCCTTGAGCAGGTATTCCACGGCTTTGACGTCGTGGTTGGTGGTGCGCTCGATCTCTTTCACGCGCTCGGCGTGCTCGACGGCGAAGTTGTCCGCCAGCTCGTTGAGGATGGCTTGGGCTTCGGCGGAGAAAGGCGCGACTTCGCTAACGCCTTCGTGGGCGGCCAGGCGCTGCAGCCAGCGGACTTCAACCATCACGCGGAAACGGATCAGGCCGTATTCGCTGAAGATTGGGCGCAGGGCGCTGGTTTTGCCGGCATAGCGGCCATCGACAGGGGAAACCGCGGTGAGCGAGGAGAGCTGCATGGGGGCGTTCTCGGGCGATCGGTCAACGAAAAGGGCGCACATCATACATGAATTCGTCAGTCCCGCCGCCTCTCGGCGACAGGCGCCCGACGAGGGCGATGACGAACGTACAGTGCAGGTTCAGGGGCGTAGCAGGGGATACAGCTCTTTGAGCAGCTTGCCGCGGCTGAATACCAACTGCCAGCGGTGGCCGCCCAGCTGGCGCCACAGGCGGGCCGAGCGGATGCCGGTAAGCAGTAGGGCGCGTACCTTGGCAGCCACTGCGGCCTGCTGCAGGAAGCGCATGTCGCCCTGCACCTGGATGCGCTGGCGGAAGGTGCTGATGGTGTCCTGGTACAGCGCGCCGCAGGCCGCCACGACGTTGTCGTGGGTCAGGCCGAAGTGGCCGACCTGCAGCTGGATCTGGTCCAGGCGGGTGCCGATCACTTGCAGCAGGTCGTCGCGCTTGGCCAGCTGGCGTTCCAGACCGAGCAGGAGCAGGGCATAGCGCAGCGGGTCGCGCTGCAAGCTGGCCGGGTTACGCTCGAGGGCACTGGCCAGGGCCTTGTAGCCTTCGCGCAGATTGAGGTCGTCACCGCCGTAGACTTCCAGGGTGCTCTGCGGGTCGCGTACCAGCAGGCTGCCCAGCAGGCAGCCGGTGTCGGCGTCGTTGATCTGGCCGGTGCGGGCCAGCTTGTCGACCAGGGTGGCGGCCTGGAATACCGCTGCCAGGGCAATCAGTTGTTCGCGCGCGTCGCTCATGCCAGGCCGGCTCCGTCGAACCAGGGCTCGGCACTTTCGATCACGCCGCCGCCGAGGCAGATTTCACCGTCGTAGAACACCACGGACTGGCCGGGGGTGACGGCGCGCTGCGGTTCGGCGAAGACCGCGCGATAGCCGCTGGCGGTTTTTTCCAGGGTGCAGGCCTGGTCGCCCTGACGGTAGCGCACTTTGGCAGTGAGCTGGCGCGGGCTGCTCAGGTCCAGCGGGTTGACCCAGTAGATGTCCGAGGCGAGCAGGGCGCGGCTGAACAGCCAGGGGTGTTCGTTGCCCTGGCCGACCAGCAGCACGTTGCGCGTCAGGTCCTTGGCCAGCACATACCAGGGCTCGTCGCCGGCATCCTTGAGCCCGCCGATGCCCAGGCCCTGGCGCTGGCCGATGGTGTGGTACATCAGGCCGTGATGGCGGCCGATCACTTCACCTTCGGTGGTCTCGATATTGCCGGGTTGGGCGGGCAGGTACTGCTTGAGGAAGTCGCTGAAGCGGCGCTCGCCGATAAAGCAGATGCCGGTCGAGTCCTTCTTCTTGGCGGTGGCCAGGCCGTGTTTCTCGGCGATGGCGCGCACCTCGGGTTTTTCCAGTTCGCCGACTGGGAACAGGGTGCGGCCGATCTGCTCGCCGCCGACGGCGTGCAGGAAGTAGCTCTGGTCCTTGTTTGGGTCGAGGCCCTTGAGCAACTCGCTGCGGCCGTCGATGTCGCGGCGGCGCACGTAGTGGCCGGTGGCGATCAGGTCGGCGCCCAGGGACAGGGCGTAGTCGAGGAAGGCTTTGAACTTGATCTCGCGGTTGCACAGGATGTCCGGGTTCGGCGTACGTCCGGCCTTGTATTCGGCGAGGAAGTGCTCGAACACGTTGTCCCAGTATTCCGCCGCGAAGTTGGCGGTGTGCAGCTTGATGCCGATGCGGTCGCACACGGCCTGGGCGTCGGCCAGGTCGGTCATGGCGGTGCAGTATTCGGTGCCGTCATCCTCTTCCCAGTTCTTCATGAACAAGCCTTCCACCTGGTAACCCTGCTCGAGGAGCAGAAGGGCGGAAACGGAGGAGTCCACGCCGCCGGACATGCCGACGATCACGCGTTGGGTGCTGGGGGAGGTGCTGCTGGACATAGGAATCTGGGCGTGACTGCGATAAAGGCGGCGATTCTAGCAGGCGCCGCAGTGCGACGGCGAATCAGGCCGGGTCGCGGATCAGGCTCAGTGAGAAGCGCTCGCCGGCCAGATAATCGTCGATGCAGCGCAGTACCAGTTCGCTGCGCCAGCGTTCGGGCTGTGCGACCAACTCGTCGCGGGTCAGCCAGCGTGGGCCGATGATGCCGTCGTCCAGCGGGCTGTCCGGCAGGTGGCGCAAGGGTTTGGCGGCAAAGCACACGCGCTGGTAGGTCACGCCATTGCTGGGAGCGGTATAGAGGTAGATGCCGGTGACGGCGGTCAGCTCGACCTGCCAGCCGGTTTCCTCGAGGGTCTCGCGCAGTGCGGCGTCGATCAGACTTTCGTCGGCTTCCAGGTGGCCAGCAGGCTGGTTAAATACCGCCTGGCCGCCGGCCAGTTCCTCGACCAGCAGGAAGCGCCCCTGGTCTTCGACCACTGTGGCGACGGTGACGTGGGGAGTAAAGCGCATACGAACCTCCGCAAATTTGCCGGCGGATGTTAGCGACAGATATTCGCTGCGGCCAGATCAAGCGCATTTTGGGGCTGAGCTGCTAGGATAAAAGTCGCCCGCTTGAGGCTTTCTGTAGTGCCCTCTGTAGTTTGACTACAAGAAGCTCTGCAAGGCAGCATTGACGCAGTTCTCGCCGCCGCATTGCGGTAAGGAAATGTCGAAAAGTGCGTGACTTTCTGTAGAAAAACTACAAGAATGCAGCGCCTTTCCGCGACCTAAAGTTCCTTCCGTCACGCCATCCGCGTGGCGGACTGTCAGACCACGAAAACAACGGAGTCCAGCATGGGATACCAGAAGATCCAGGTGCCTGCTAACGGTGACAAAATTACCGTTAACGCCGACATGACCTTGAACGTGCCGAACAACCCGATCATCCCCTTCATCGAAGGTGATGGCATCGGTATCGATATCAGCCCGGTGATGATCAAGGTCGTCGATGCGGCTGTAGAGAAAGCCTACGGCGGCAAGCGCAAAATCTCGTGGATGGAAGTCTACGCCGGCGAGAAAGCCACCCAGGTCTACGACCAGGACACCTGGCTGCCGAAAGAAACCCTGGAAGCCGTACGTGACTACGTTGTTTCCATCAAAGGCCCGCTGACCACTCCGGTCGGTGGTGGCATCCGTTCGCTGAACGTGGCTCTGCGCCAAGAGCTGGATCTGTATGTCTGCCTGCGCCCGGTGCGCTGGTTCGAAGGCGTGCCGAGCCCGGTCAAGCGTCCTGGTGATGTCGACATGACCATCTTCCGTGAGAACTCGGAAGACATTTATGCCGGTATCGAGTGGAAGGCCGGTTCGCCAGAAGCGACCAAGGTCATCAAGTTCCTGAAAGAAGAAATGGGCGTCACCAAGATCCGTTTCGACCAGGACTGCGGTATCGGCGTCAAGCCGGTTTCCAAGGAAGGCACCAAGCGTCTGGTGCGCAAGGCCCTGCAGTACACCGTCGACAACGACCGCGAGTCGCTGACCATCGTGCACAAAGGCAACATCATGAAGTTCACCGAAGGTGCCTTCAAGGATTGGGGCTACGAAGTGGCACGTGACGAGTTCGGCGCCGAGCTGCTGGATGGCGGCCCGTGGATGCAGTTCAAGAGCCCGAAGACCGGCAAGAACATTGTGGTCAAGGACGCCATCGCCGACGCCATGCTGCAGCAGATCCTGCTGCGTCCGGCCGAGTATGACGTGATCGCCACCCTGAACCTGAACGGTGACTACCTGTCCGACGCCCTGGCGGCCGAAGTAGGTGGTATCGGTATCGCGCCGGGTGCCAACCTGTCCGACACCATCGCCATGTTCGAAGCGACCCACGGCACCGCGCCGAAGTACGCTGGCCAGGACAAGGTCAACCCGGGCTCGGTCATCCTCTCCGCCGAGATGATGCTGCGCCACATGGGCTGGCTCGAAGCGGCTGACCTGATCATCAAGGGCACCAACGGCGCCATCTCCGCGAAGACCGTAACTTACGACTTCGAGCGTCTGATGGACGGTGCCACCTTGCTGTCGTGCTCCGAGTTCGGCGATGCCACCATCGCGCACATGTAAGTAAGCGACGAGTGGTAACAAAAAGGCCGGTCATTTGACCGGCCTTTTTTGTTTTTGGCTCTGAATCAGGCTTCGACCGGAGTGCTTTGCGGCGAGCTGGTGGTCGCCGGAGATTCACTGGTTGCCAGGGCAGCGCTGATATTCACGGCATGCAGGCCCTTGGGGCCTTGCAGAATATCGAAGCTGACCGCTTGGCCGGCCTTGAGAGTCTTATAGCCGTCCATCTGGATAGCCGAGTAGTGGGCGAACAGGTCCTCATCTCGGCCATCGGCAACGATGAACCCGTAGCCCTTGGCGTTGTTGAACCACTTGACCTTACCGCTAAGCATGCTGACATCCCTCTGCAAAGGACTCCATCACTGGAGTATCATCCACTTCAGTTCCGCGCATGACTTCAGCCAGGTTGGGCGCAGGCGCGGAACCCCGATACCCTAGACGGGTATTCACTGTTTGTAACACCGTTTTGCCGTTAGTCAAGGTAGTACGGCGGATGGCTGAGAAGCCTGTCAAACTCCGTCTAGCATCAACATTCGTCCGGCCACGACACATCTCATTTCAGCATGCATGCACGCAGTCAGATTCGACTAACATTCAATCAGGATCGCCCCGCTACGCGAGAGGACGATGCCTCCGACCTGGCTGTTCAGGAAGCTAAGCCGTCGTTGCAGGCACCTCCCATGTATAAGGTCTTGTTGTTCAACGACGATTACACGCCGATGGATTTTGTCGTCGAGGTATTGGAGTTGTTCTTCAACCACAATCGCGAGCTGGCGACCAAGATCATGTTGACCGTCCATACCGAGGGCAAAGCGATTTGCGGGTTGTTCACCCGTGATATTGCAGAAACCAAGGCTATGCAGGTCAACCAGTACGCCCGGGAAAGCCAGCATCCGCTACTCTGTGAAATAGAGAAGGACGGTTGAAACCGGCCCGCTTGGGTAAGAGGTGAAGCTATGTTGAATCGAGAGCTGGAAGTCACCCTCAATCTTGCCTTCAAGGAGGCACGCGCCAAGCGCCATGAGTTCATGACGGTCGAGCACCTGCTGCTGGCCTTGCTGGACAATGAGGCAGCAGCCACTGTTCTGCGCGCCTGTGGCGCCAATCTGGACAAGCTCCGCCACGATCTGCAGGAGTTTATCGACTCCACCACGCCGCTGATTCCACAACACGACGAAGACCGCGAGACCCAGCCAACCCTGGGCTTCCAGCGCGTATTGCAGCGCGCGGTATTTCACGTGCAGAGCTCCGGCAAGCGCGAAGTCACTGGCGCCAACGTGCTGGTAGCGATCTTCAGCGAGCAGGAAAGCCAGGCGGTGTTCCTGCTCAAGCAGCAGAGCGTGGCGCGCATCGATGTGGTCAATTACATCGCCCATGGTATTTCCAAGGTGCCGGGGCATGCGGATCACTCCGAGCACGAACAGGAAATGCAGGATGACGAGGGGGGCGAAGCCGCCACCACCGGCAATCCGCTGGATGCCTATGCTAGCAACCTGAATGAACTGTCGCGCCAGGGGCGTATCGATCCGCTGGTCGGGCGTGAGCCCGAAGTCGAGCGCGTGGCGCAGATCCTTGCGCGTCGGCGCAAGAACAACCCGTTGCTGGTCGGTGAGGCTGGTGTCGGCAAGACTGCCATCGCCGAAGGCCTGGCCAAGCGTATTGTCGATGGCCAGGTGCCCGACCTGCTGGCTGATAGCGTGGTCTATTCCCTGGATCTCGGCGCCTTGCTGGCCGGCACCAAGTATCGCGGCGATTTCGAGAAGCGCTTCAAGGCGCTGCTCAACGAACTGCGCAAGCGTCCGCATGCGATCCTGTTCATTGACGAGATCCACACCATCATCGGCGCGGGTGCGGCCTCGGGCGGGGTGATGGATGCGTCCAACCTGCTCAAGCCGTTGCTGTCCTCCGGTGAGATCCGCTGCATCGGCTCCACCACCTTCCAGGAGTTCCGCGGCATCTTCGAGAAAGACCGGGCCCTGGCGCGGCGCTTCCAGAAGGTCGATGTCAGCGAGCCGTCGGTGGAAGATACCGTCGGTATCCTGCGTGGCCTGAAGGCGCGTTTCGAGCAGCATCACCATATCGAGTACAGCGACGAGGCCTTGCGTGCCGCCGCCGAGCTGGCTGCGCGCTACATCAATGACCGGCACATGCCGGACAAGGCCATCGACGTGATCGACGAGGCGGGCGCCTATCAGCGCCTGCAGCCGGAAGAGAAGCGCGCCAAGCGCATCGAGGTGGCGCAGGTCGAGGATATCGTCGCGAAGATCGCGCGGATTCCGCCGAAACACGTCACCAGTTCCGACAAGGAGCTGCTGCGCAACCTGGAGCGCGATCTCAAGCTGACCGTGTTCGGTCAGGATGCGGCGATCGACTCGCTTTCCACCGCCATCAAGCTGTCGCGGGCAGGGCTCAAGGCGCCGGACAAACCGGTCGGTTCTTTCCTGTTTGCCGGGCCAACCGGCGTGGGCAAGACCGAGGCCGCTCGTCAGTTGGCCAAGGCCATGGGGATCGAGCTGGTGCGCTTCGACATGTCCGAGTACATGGAGCGGCACACCGTCTCGCGCCTGATCGGGGCGCCGCCTGGTTACGTCGGTTTCGACCAGGGTGGCCTGCTGACCGAGGCCATCACCAAGCAGCCGCATTGCGTGTTGCTGCTCGATGAAATCGAGAAGGCTCACCCGGAAGTATTCAACCTGCTGCTGCAGGTGATGGATCACGGCACCCTGACTGACAACAACGGGCGCAAGGCGGACTTCCGCAATGTGATCCTGATCATGACCACCAACGCCGGGGCGGAAACTGCGGCGCGGGCATCGATCGGCTTCACCTATCAGGACCACTCGTCCGATGCCATGGAAGTGATCAAGAAGAGCTTCACGCCGGAGTTCCGCAATCGCCTGGATACCATTATCCAGTTCGGCCGCCTGAGCCACGAAGTGATCAAGAGCATCGTCGACAAGTTCCTCACCGAACTGCAGGCGCAGCTTGAGGACAAGCGTGTGCAGCTGGAGGTCAGCGATGCGGCGCGTGGTTGGCTGGCCGAGAAGGGCTACGACGTGAACATGGGCGCAAGGCCTATGGCGCGTCTGATCCAGGACAAGATCAAGCGCCCGCTGGCGGAAGAAATCCTGTTCGGCGAACTGGCCGAGCATGGCGGCGTGGTGCATGTCGATCTTGTGGCGGGCGAGCTGACGTTCGAGTTCGAAACCACGGCAGAGCCGGCCTGAGAACCTGTTTACGATCTTCTGGATTAGAGCCAGGCAAGGCAAAAACAGGCGAGGCAGCGCAGTTTACGAGTTGTAAATGAGCATGACTCGTTCACTCGCCCTTCGGGCCGCGCTGACGCGCGTTAGCCGCAAGCGGCTTGCTGAGCCTGTTTTTAACGCGGCATGGCCGACGGGCAGGAGATCGTGAACAGGCTCTGAGGCAAATCGCAGGCAAGCAAAAACGCCCGGCATTGCCGGGCGTTTTCATTTCGACGGAGCTTAGCGCTTGTTCAAAGGCTCGCGAGCTAGGGGCATGCCATTTTTAATGTGGCATGGCCGACGCGCGGCAGGCTTTGAGCAGGTTCTTAGCGGGCGCGGTAAGTGATACGGCCCTTGCTCAGGTCATAAGGCGTCAGCTCGACGCGGACCTTGTCGCCAGTCAGGATGCGGATGTAGTTCTTGCGCATCTTTCCGGAGATGTGCGCGGTAACGACGTGCCCATTTTCCAACTCCACACGGAACATGGTGTTGGGCAGGGTGTCGACGACAGTGCCTTCCATTTCGAAGCTGTCTTCTTTCGACATGCAGTAAAGCCCTCGGTGTCCAATGAATGGCCCGGCGCAACTGGCCCCAGGCAAAAGCGGCGTGCATTGTGCCCGAAATCGCCAGTTTCCGCCAAGGGTTCAGGTGAGGACGACCCAGCGCTGATTGACGAACAGCTCGATGGGGCGGTACTGGGTCTTGTAGCTCATCTTCCGGCAGTTCTTGATCCAGTAACCCAGATAGACCGCTTGCAGGCCCAAACGCGCGGCTTCGCCGATCTGCCAGAGGATGGCGAAGCGGCCCAGGCTGCGTTTTTCTTCGTCCGGGTCGTAGAAGGTGTAAACCGCCGAAAGGCCATTGGGCAGCAGGTCGGTTACGGCCACTGCGAGCAGGCGACCCTCCTGGCGGAACTCGTAGAAGCGGGCGAACGGCAGGTCGCGCACCAGGAAGGTGCTGAACTGGTCGCGCGTCGGCGGGTACATGTCGCCATCGGCGTGGCGCTGTTCGATGTAGCGCACGTACAGGTCGTAGTACTCCTCGTTGAAGGAGGGGCGTACGGCCTGCACCTGAATCTGCGCGTTGCGCTTGAGGATGCGCTTCTGCTGACGACTGGGGATGAACTGGTCGGCCGGGATGCGCGCCGGCACGCAGGCGGTGCAGCGTTGGCAGTGCGGGCGATAGAGATGATCGCCGCTGCGTCGAAAGCCCATTTCCGACAGCTCGGCATAGACCTGCACATCCATGGGCTGACTGGGGTCGAGGAACAGTGTGGTGGCCTGTTCTTCGGGCAGATAGCTGCAAGGATGTGGCTGGGTAGCGTAGAACTTGAGGCGAGCCAGCTCGGTCATGGTCAACCCTCGGGAAAACCCTTGAGGTAAGTGTATGCCAGCCTGCGGGTGTCGCCTAGGCGAGCCAGTCGGCGCTATTGGCTTGGTCGAGGTGGCGTTGCAGGTAGGCGGCGAACTCGGTGCGCGGGATGGCGCGGGCGCCGAAGCTGTGCAGATGCTGGGTGGGCATCTGGCAGTCGATCAGGACGAACCCCCAGTCGCGCAGCTTGCCGACCAGCGTGGCGAAGCCGACCTTGGAGGCGTTGTCGGTACGGCTGAACATCGACTCGCCGAAGAACAGCTGGCCGATGGCCAGGCCGTAGAGGCCGCCAACCAGTTGCCCGTTTTCCCAGACCTCTACCGAGTGGGCGACGCCCTGGCGATGCAGCTCCAGGTAGGCCTGCTGCATAGAGGTGGTGATCCAGGTGCCGTCAGCGTAGTCACGCGGGCCGGCGCAGCCCTGGATGACGGCGGCGAAGTCGCGGTCGAAACTGACCTCGAAGCGCTGCTGGCGGATCAGCTTGGCCAGGCTGCGTGACAGATGGAGTTCCTGCGGCGGTAGCACGGTGCGTGGGTCAGGCGACCACCACAGCAGCGGTTGGCCCTCCGAGTACCAGGGGAAGCAGCCGTGCCGATAGGCAGCGAGCAGGCGTGCGGCGGACAGGTCGCCGCCAGCCGCCAGCAAGCCATTGGGCTCGCGCAGCGCCTTGTCCAGTGCCGGAAATTCGAGATTGTCGCGTTGCAGCCAGGTCAGCATGCGGGGAGGGCAGGGCGGATGCGTGGCATCCGCCCGCCGCTGGCTTAGACGTCGAGGTATTTTTCGGCGTCGAGCGCGGCCATGCAGCCGGCGCCGGCAGACGTAATGGCCTGGCGGTAGACGTGGTCGGCCACGTCGCCGGCGGCGAATACGCCTTCGATGCTGGTCGCGGTGGCATTGCCTTCACCGCCGCCCTGGACGATCAGGTAGCCGTCACGCATTTCCAGTTGGCCCTGGAACAGGTCGGTGTTGGGCTTGTGGCCGATGGCGATGAACACGCCGGCCAGCGCCAATTCCTTGCTGCTGCCGTCTGCGGTGTTGGTCAGGCGTACGCCGGTGACGCCGGTGTTGTCGCCCAGCACTTCGTCCAGGGTGTGGTTCCAGTGCAGGCGCACGTTACCGTTGGCAGCCTTGTCGAACAGCTTGTCCTGCAGGATCTTCTCCGAGCGCAGTTTGTCGCGGCGGTGGATCAGGTGCACTTCCTTGGCAATGTTGGACAGGTACAGGGCTTCCTCGACGGCGGTGTTGCCGCCGCCGATCACGCAGACCACCTGGTTGCGGTAGAAGAAGCCGTCGCAGGTGGCGCAGGCGGACACGCCCTTGCCGGCGAAGGCCTCTTCCGACGGCAGGCCGAGGTACTGGGCGCTGGCGCCGGTGGCGATGATCAGGGCGTCGCAGGTGTAGATGGCGTTGTCGCCCTTGAGGGTGAAGGGCTTGCTCTGCAACTCGGCGGTATGGATATGGTCGTAGACGATCTCGGTGTCGAAGCGCTCGGCGTGTTTCTGCATGCGTTCCATCAGTGCCGGGCCGGTCAGGCCTTCGACGTCACCGGGCCAGTTGTCGACTTCGGTGGTGATGGTCAGCTGGCCGCCGGGCTGCATGCCGGTGATGACCAGAGGCTTGAGATTGGCGCGAGCGGCATAGACGGCAGCGGTGTAACCGGCCGGGCCGGAGCCCAGGATGATCAGGCGTGAATGCTTGACTTCACTCATAAAAAGACCCCATAAGCCTTTGTCACAAAAGAGAATGCATGCTCCAATTGAGCCGCGCGGGAAATCTGGCCAAGTATGCTACACCGAAGCGGCCAGGGCCGGCAAAACGCACCGCCGGCACCGCCCTGGCATGGCATCGGACCTGTAAATCCGTACAATGGTCCGGCTCGCAGAATCCATCGATGGTTGCTCGCGCCCCGGGCGCAGGAATGACAGCGTTTTGAAGAACTCCACCTCTACCGTCCAGGTGCCGCTCTGGCGTCAGCAATTGCACTACCGTCTGAAGGAAGGTGCGCTGATCGCCTTGGGCGCGCTCTGTCTTTATCTGTGGATGGCATTGCTGACCTACGATCCGGCCGACCCGGGCTGGACCCACACCAGCAATGTCGAGCAGGTGCAGAATGCCGCCGGCCGTGCCGGTGCCTGGTTCGCCGATGTGCTGTTCATGGTGCTTGGTTATTTCGCCTACCTGTTCCCGCTGCTGCTGGCCGTCAAGACCTGGCAGGTGTTCCGTAACCGTCATCAGCCCTGGCAGTGGAGCGGCTGGCTGTTTTCCTGGCGGATGATCGGCCTGGTGTTCCTGGTTCTGGCCGGTTCGGGCCTGGCCTATATCCATTTCCATTCGGCTACCGGTATGCCGGCTTCGGCGGGTGGGGCGCTGGGCGAGAGCCTGGGGCAGCTGGCCGTCAATGCGCTGAATGTGCAGGGCAGCACGCTGCTGTTCCTGGCCCTGTTCCTGTTCGGCCTGACCGTGTTCGCCGATCTGTCCTGGTTCAAGGTGATGGACCTCACCGGCAAGATCACCCTCGACTTGATCGAGCTGATCAACAGCCTGATCACCCGCTGGTGGGAGTCGCGCCTGCAGCGCAAGCAGCTGGTGGCTCAGCTGCGTGAGGTGGATGAACGCGTCAGCGAAGTGGCCGCGCCGGTGGTGCATGACCGCCGCGAGCAGGCCAAGGTCAAGGAGCGCCTGATCGCCCGCGAAGAGTCGCTGACCAAGCACATGAGCGAGCGCGAGAGCCGCCCTGCGCCGGTCATCGCGCCGCCGCCACCGCCCAAGGCCGCCGAGCCGAGCAAGCGCGTGCTGAAAGAGAAGCAGGTGACCCTGTTCGAAGACAGCGCTGTGGCCGGCACCTTGCCGCCGATCTCGATCCTCGATGCTGCCGAGAAGAAGCAGAAGCAGTACTCCCCGGAATCCCTGGAGGCCATGTCGCGCCTGCTGGAGATCAAGCTCAAGGAGTTCGGCGTCGAGGTGATGGTCGAGTCCGTGCATCCGGGCCCGGTGATCACCCGTTTCGAGATCCAGCTGGCCGCTGGGGTCAAGGTCAGCCGTATTTCCGGCCTGGCCAAGGACCTGGCGCGCTCCATGGCGATCATCAGCGTGCGCGTGGTCGAGGTGATTCCGGGCAAGACCACCGTCGGCATCGAGATCCCCAACGAAGACCGGCAGATCGTGCGCTTCTCCGAAGTGCTGTCGTCGTCCGAGTACGACGACGCCAAGTCGCCCGTCACCCTGGCCCTGGGCCACGACATCGGCGGCAAGCCGGTGATCACCGACCTGGCCAAGATGCCGCACCTGCTGGTGGCCGGTACTACTGGCTCCGGTAAATCGGTGGGCGTCAACGCGATGATCCTGTCGATCCTGTTCAAATCCGGCCCGGAAGACGCGCGGATGATCATGATCGACCCGAAGATGCTCGAACTCTCGATCTACGAAGGCATCCCGCACCTGCTGTGCCCGGTAGTGACCGACATGAAGGAGGCCGCCAACGCCCTGCGCTGGTCGGTCGCCGAGATGGAGCGTCGCTACAAGCTGATGGCCGCCATGGGCGTGCGCAACCTGGCTGGCTTCAATCGCAAGGTCAAGGATGCCGAGGAGGCGGGGACACCGCTGAGCGACCCGCTGTATCGCCGCGAAAACATGCAGGATGAGGCGCCGCTGCTGAAGACCCTGCCGACCATCGTGGTGGTAGTCGACGAATTCGCCGACATGATGATGATTGTCGGCAAGAAGGTCGAAGAGCTGATCGCGCGTATCGCGCAGAAGGCCCGTGCTGCCGGTATCCACCTGATCCTGGCGACCCAGCGTCCATCGGTCGACGTGATCACCGGCCTGATCAAGGCCAACATCCCGACCCGCATGGCCTTCCAGGTTTCCAGCAAGATCGACTCGCGCACCATCCTCGACCAGGGCGGCGCCGAACAGCTGCTCGGCCACGGCGACATGCTCTACCTGCCGCCAGGCACCGGCCTGCCGATTCGTGTGCATGGCGCCTTCGTTTCCGACGAAGAAGTGCACCGCGTGGTCGAAGCCTGGAAGCAACGCGGTTCGCCCGACTACATCGAAGACATCCTGGCCGGTGTCGAAGAGGCCGGTAGCGGCTTCGACGGCGGCAGCAGTGGCGAAGGTGGCGAGGGCAGCGAGGCTGACCCGCTGTACGACGAAGCCGTCAACTTCGTGCTGGAGAGTCGCCGCGCTTCTATCTCCGCCGTGCAGCGCAAGCTGAAGATTGGCTACAACCGTGCCGCACGCATGATCGAGGCCATGGAAATGGCTGGCGTGGTCACGTCGATGAATACCAATGGCTCGCGTGAAGTCATCGCGCCAGGCCCGATGCGAGACTAATGCTCCGTTTTTTCCGAAGAGGATTTCCATGCGCCTGATTCGCACGCTGTTGCTGGCCGCCCTGGCCTGCACGGCCATTCCCGCCCTGGCCGACGATGCTGAAGCCGTCAAACGCCTGACTGTGCTGCTCGACAAGGCACAGACCATGAGCGGGCGTTTTTCCCAGCTGACCCTGGATGGCACCGGCACCCAGCTGCAGGAAACCTCCGGCCAACTGGCGCTGAAGCGCCCGGGGCTGTTCCGCTGGCACACCGACGCGCCGCAGGAGCAGCTGCTGGTGTCCAACGGCAAGAAGGTCTGGCTGTATGACCCGGACCTGATGCAGGTGACCATCCAGAGCCTCGATCAGCGCATGACCCACACCCCGGCGCTGCTGCTGTCCGGCGACGCGTCGAAGATCAGCGAGAACTTCGAGATCAGCTTCAAGGAGGCCGGTGAAGTGGTCGACTTCATGCTCAAACCCAAGTCCAAGGACACCCTGTTCGACAACCTGCGCCTGTCGTTCCGCCGCGGCGTGATCAACGACATGCAGCTGGTCGACGCGGTCGGCCAGCGCACCAACATCCTGTTCCTCAGCGTGAAGATGAACGAGAAGCTGGATGCAGGCCTGTTCGACTTCGAGGTGCCGAAAGGCGCCGACGTGATCTCGGAAACCAACTAAGAGCCTGCCGTCGCCCGCCATGGATCTGTTCCGCTCTGCCCCCGTCGCCCAGCCCCTGGCCGCGCGTTTGCGCGCGACCAGTCTGGACGAGTACGTCGGCCAGGAGCATGTGCTGGGCCAGGGCAAGCCGCTGCGCGAGGCGCTGGAGCAGGGTGCGCTGCACTCGATGATCTTCTGGGGCCCGCCCGGGGTCGGCAAGACCACCCTGGCCAAGCTGCTGGCGCAGGTCTCCGAGGCGCACTTCGAGACGATTTCCGCGGTGCTCTCCGGGGTTAAGGAAATCCGCCAGTCGGTGGAAGTGGCCAAGCAGCAGGCCGCCCAGTACGGCCGCCGCACCATCCTCTTCGTCGACGAAGTACACCGTTTCAACAAGAGTCAGCAGGATGCCTTCCTGCCCTATGTGGAAGATGGCACGCTGATCTTTATCGGCGCGACGACAGAAAATCCTTCCTTCGAGCTGAACAACGCGTTGCTCTCGCGCGCCCGCGTGTATGTGCTGAAGAGCCTGGACGAGGCGGCCATGCGCAAGCTGGTGCAGCGTGCGCTGAAGGAAGAGAAGGGCCTGAGCAAACAGCAACTGAGCCTGCCGGAGGAAAGCTTCCAGATCCTCCTGGCTGCCGCCGATGGCGATGGCCGGCGTCTGCTCAACCTGCTGGAGAACGCCGCCGACCTGGCCGAGGACGGCAGCGAGATCGCCCCCGAACTGCTGCAGAACCTGCTCGGCGATAGCCGCCGGCGCTTCGACAAGGGCGGCGAAGCCTTCTACGACCAGATATCCGCGCTGCACAAGTCGGTGCGCGGCTCCAATCCGGACGGCGCGCTGTACTGGTACGCGCGCATGCTCGATGGCGGCTGCGACCCGCTGTATCTGGCGCGGCGCGTGGTGCGCATGGCCAGCGAGGACATCGGCAACGCCGATCCGCGTGCCCTGACCCTGTGCCTGAATGCCTGGGATGTGCAGGAGCGTTTGGGCAGCCCCGAGGGCGAGCTGGCCGTGGCCCAGGCCATCGTCTACCTGGCCTGCGCGCCGAAGAGCAACGCGGTGTACATGGGCTTCAAGGCTGCCATGCGCGATGCCGCCGAGCACGGCTCGCTGGAAGTGCCGCTGCACCTGCGCAACGCGCCGACCAAGCTGATGAAGCAGCTGGGCTACGGCGACGAATACCGCTACGCCCACGATGAGCCGGATGCCTATGCCGCCGGCGAAGACTATTTCCCCGATCAGCTCGAGCCGCGGCCCTACTACCAGCCGGTGCCGCGTGGCCTGGAACTGAAAATCCGCGACAAGCTGGCCCACTTGGCCGCGCTGGACGCGGCCAGCCCGCGCAAGCGGAGGCAGCCATGATTGGCGTGGTGATCGCCGTTGCCCTGGGCGGCATGGCCGGCACCCTGCTGCGCTTCGCCACCGGCAACTGGGTCAGTGCGAACTGGCCGCAGCACTTCTATGGCGCTACTCTGGCGGTCAATATTGTTGGCTGCCTGCTGATTGGCTATCTCTACGGCCTGTTCATGCTGCGCCCGGAGATACCGCTGGAGCTGCGCGCCGGGCTGATGGTGGGCTTCCTCGGCGGCCTGACCACCTTTTCATCCTTTTCCCTCGACACGCTGCGCCTGCTGGAAAGCGGCCAGGCACCCATGGCCATCGGCTATGCGGCCGTCAGCGTGTTGGGCGGTCTGCTCGCGACCTGGGCCGGCCTGACATTAACCAAGCTTTAATCGCTTCCGATAGAGAACATCCCATGCTCGACTCCAAACTGGTTCGTACCCAACTGCAGGAGATTGCGGACCGCCTGGCTACCCGTGGCTTCCAACTGGACGTGGCGCGCTTCGAGGCCCTCGAGGCCCAGCGCAAGAGCGTGCAGACCCGCACCGAACAGCTGCAGGCCGAGCGCAATACCCGCTCCAAGTCCATCGGCCAGGCCAAGCAGCGTGGCGAGGACATCGCCCCGTTGCTGGCAGAAGTCGACAAGATGGGCAGCGACCTGGAAGAGGGCAAGCGCGAGCTGGAGTCCATCCAGGCCGAGCTGGACAACCTGCTGCTGAACATCCCCAACCTGCCCGACGAATCGGTGCCGGTGGGTGCCGATGAAGACGGCAACGTCGAAGTGGCCCGCTGGGGCACGCCGCGCAGCTTCGACTTCGCGGTACAGGATCACGTCGCCCTTGGCGAGCAGCATGGCTGGCTGGACTTCGAAACTGCCGCCAAGCTTTCCGGCGCCCGTTTCGCCTTGCTGCGTGGGCCGATTGCCCGCCTGCACCGCGCCCTGGCGCAGTTCATGATCAACCTGCACACCGCTGAACACGGTTACGAAGAGGCCTACACACCGTACTTGGTACAAGCCTCCGCGCTGCAGGGCACCGGTCAGCTGCCGAAGTTCGAAGAAGACCTGTTCAAGATCGCCCGTGAAGACCAGGCCGATCTGTACCTGATCCCGACTGCCGAAGTGTCGCTGACCAACATCGTCGCCGGCGCGATCCTTGACGCCAAGCAGCTGCCGATCAAGTTCGTCGCCCATACGCCATGCTTCCGCAGTGAAGCCGGTGCCTCCGGCCGCGATACCCGCGGCATGATCCGCCAGCACCAGTTCGACAAAGTCGAGATGGTGCAGATCGTCGAGCCGGGCAAGTCCTTCGAAGCCCTGGAAAGCCTGACCGCCAACGCCGAGCGCGTGCTGCAGCTGCTCGAGCTGCCGTACCGCAAGCTGGCGCTGTGCACCGGTGACATGGGTTTTGGCGCGGTGAAGACCTACGACCTGGAAGTCTGGGTGCCGAGCCAGGACAAGTACCGCGAGATTTCCTCCTGCTCCAACTGTGGCGACTTCCAGGCCCGCCGCATGCAGGCGCGCTACCGCAACCCGGAAACCGGCAAGCCGGAGCTGGTGCACACCCTCAATGGCTCCGGCCTGGCGGTGGGTCGCACCCTGGTCGCGGTGCTGGAGAACTACCAGCAGGCCGACGGCAGCATCCGCGTGCCGGACGTACTGAAGCCGTATATGGCCGGTATCGAAGTGATCGGCTAAGAACCTGTTCATGATCTGCTGCGCGTCGGCCAGCCTGCGTTAAAAACGGCCTCGGGATGCTCATTTACACTCGTAAACTCCGCTCCCTCGGCCATTTTTGCCTTGTCTGGCTCTAGCTCGCGAGATCGCTGAACAGGTTCTGCTTTACAGTCAAATTCGGGGTGGCCAGAGCTGCCCCGTTTTGTTTTTCCTGATCGAGAGCGTGCGCCATGGATTTCCTCCCTCTGTTCCACAAACTGCAGGACCGCCCGGTGCTGGTCGTTGGCGGTGGCGAAGTTGCGCTGCGCAAGGCGCGTCTGCTGGCCGATGCCGGGGCGACTCTGCGTGTGGTGGCGGACGAAGTCTGTGCCGAGCTGCGTGAGCTGGCAGGCGAGGGCGGTGAGCTGCTGCTGCGTGATTATCAGGCCGACGACCTGCTGGGCGTCGGCCTGGTGATAGTCGCCTGTGATGACGAACCGCTGCGCGAGCAGGTGTCGGCCCAGGCCCAGGCGCGTGGCGTGCCGGTCAATGTGGTGGATGCGCCCAAGCTGTGCAGCGTGATCTTCCCGGCCATCGTCGATCGCTCACCGCTGATCGTTGCGGTCACCAGTGGTGGCGATGCGCCGGTGCTGGCACGGCTGATCCGCGCCAAGATCGAGACCTGGATTCCCGCCACCTATGGCCAGCTGGCCGGCTTGGCGAAGAAGTTCCGCGCCCAGGTGCGCGGCCTGCTCCCCGATGTGCAACAGCGCCGGGTGTTCTGGGAGGATGTGTTCCAGGGGCAGATCGCCGAAAGTGTGTTCGCCGGAAAGTTGGGTGAGGGTGAACGCCTGCTTGAAGCGAAGATTGCCGGCAGTGCGCCCCGCGCTCTGGGGGAGGTCTATCTGGTCGGTGCCGGCCCCGGCGATCCGGACCTGCTGACCTTCCGTGCGCTGCGCCTGATGCAGCAGGCTGATGTGGTTCTGTACGACCGCCTGGTGGCCCCGGCCATCATCGAGCTGTGCCGCCGCGATGCCGAGCGCCTCTACGTTGGCAAGCAGCGCGCCGATCACGCCTTGCCGCAGGAGCAGATCAACCAGCGCCTGGTCGAGCTGGCCAAGTCCGGCAAGCGCGTGCTGCGCCTGAAAGGTGGTGATCCGTTTATCTTCGGTCGTGGTGGTGAGGAGATTGAGGAACTGGCGGCCCATGGCATCCCGTTTCAGGTGGTGCCGGGCATCACCGCTGCTTCCGGTTGCGCGGCCTACGCCGGGATTCCGCTGACCCATCGTGACCATGCGCAGTCGGTACGTTTCGTCACCGGCCATCTCAAGGATGGCAGTTGCGACCTGCCTTGGCAGGAGCTGAGTGCGCCGGGCCAGACCCTGGTGTTCTACATGGGCCTGGTCGGCTTGCCGGCCATTTGTCAGCAGTTGATCCAGCATGGTCGCGCGGCCAGCACGCCGGCGGCGCTGGTGCAGCAGGGCACGACCCATAATCAGCGGGTGTTTACCGGCACTCTGGCCGATCTGCCGCAACTGGTGGCGGAGCATGAAGTGCATGCGCCGACCCTGGTGATAGTCGGCGAAGTGGTGCAGCTACGTGAGAAGCTGGCCTGGTTCGAAGGCGCTCAGAACCCGCTTACGCTCCCCTGACTGTCGGCCAGGCTGCGTTAAAAATGCCCTCGGAATGCTCATTTACAGCTCGTAAACTCCGCTTCCTCGGCCATTTTTGTCTTGCCTGGCTCTAATTCAGAAGACCGTAAGCAGGTTCTTCAGTCAGCCGACTGAGCGCGCGCGTTCCAGATCGTTTCGGCACGGGCCAGGGCACTTTCGCGCGGCTCGCCGAGGGCGCGCAGGCCCAGGGCAATGGTGCTGAGCACGGCCAGGCGACCGTAAGCGTCCTCGACTTCGCCCTTCCAGAAGGCCAGCAGGTGCGCCGGGTCGAGCTGTTCCGGCTTGACGTGGCGCAGGGCGGACAGCGCCGGCCATTCCTCGTCCCAGTTCTCGCCGCCGGCGGTGCCGTACAAATGGCACAGGCCGTCCGGGTTGACCTCGATCTCGCCGCCTTCGCCCTTGACCACAATGGCCGTATCGCCGAGCAGCTGGCTGGCTTCGCGGTGCGTGGCCTGGTAACCCGGGTGGAAGATGCTCTGCATCACGCAGCGCGCGCCGAGCGGGTTGAGGATGCGTGCCAGCGAGTGGATCGGCGAGCGCAGGCCGAGGGTGTTGCGCAGGTCGATCATCCGCTGCAGCTGCGGCGCCCAGGCGCCCAGCGGGGTGAAGGCCAGGTGCTGCTGATCGAGGGCGCTGGCGACTTCGGCCCAGGAGTGGCACAGGGGAATCTCCAAAACCTCCAGCAACTGCTCGCTGAACAGGCGCCCGGCGGTATGGGCGCCGCCACCGTGCAGGTGGATGCGCAGGCCACTGGCTGCCAGGGCTTTTACCGCCAGAAGGAACCAGGGCAGATGGCGCTTCTTGCCGGCATAGCTGGGCCAGTCCAGGTCGACGGCGATCTGCGGTGCTATCAGGCGCTCACGCAGGGCTTCGGTGAAGCCGGCCAGCTCCTCGGCGCTTTCTTCCTTGTGTCGCAGCAGCATGAGGAAGGCGCCGAGCTGGGTGTCCTCGACCTTGTCGTCGAGCAGCAGGCCCATGGCCTCGCGGGCCTCCTCGCGGCTCATGTTGCGTGCGCCGCGCTTGCCTTTGCCGAGGATGCGCACGAACTGGGCGAAGGGATGTTCCGGTGGGGCTACGAGGATCATGGGCGCTACTTTCACAGGCAGTTGGTCGGTTTCGGCAAGCCGGCCAGCTTGGCGGCGAGCTTGGCGGGAGTGCCCTTGAACAGGCGATTGAGGTGCAGGCTGTTGCCCTTTTCCGGGCCGAGCTTGAGCGCCACGTACTTGATCAGCGGGCGGGTGGCCGGGGACAGCTGGTACTCGCTGTAGAAGGCGCGCAGCAGCTCGAGGATTTCCCAGTGCTCGCTGCTCAGTTGCAGTTCTTCACCATTGGCCAGGGCTTCGGCGGCGGCGGGTGACCAGTCGGCCAGCTCCTGCAGGTAGCCGTCCTGGTCCAGGGCAATGCTGCGGCCATCGACGATCAGGCTGCTCATAGCCAGCTGTTGACCTTGGCGTAGCGGCCGCAGAGTTCGACAAAGGCCGGGTAGTCGACCGCTTGGGCGCGAGCCGGTACGGGCAGGCTGCGGGCCTGTACATCTTCTTCCAGGGCGAACAGGGCGATGCTGTCCGGCATCAGTTGCAGCGCCTGCAGTTGGGCGCAGCCGGGTTGCAGGGCGTAGACCGCATCGCCGCTCAGCAGCAGGCCGTCCTGCGGGCCGAGCAGGCGCAGGCAGCTGGCCAGGCGGCTGTCGCTGAACGGGGAGTGGGAAAGCAGGTGCAGGGTGGCCATCAGATCGTAATCACTTGGTCGTAACGGTCGATAAGCAGAGTCAGTCCGGCGTCATCCAGCTGCTCCACCGGCAGGGTCAGGGCCTGCTCAGCCAGGCCGCGCTCGTGCAGACTGCGCGTGCTGGCGTACAGCGACTCGACGCCGAACAGGGGCAGGGCCTGCAGGTTGGCGCTCAGGTCCTTCTGCTGCAGGGCGCCGGGCTGTTGGCCGGAAACTAGCTGAAAAACCCCGTCATCGAGAAACAGTAGGCCCAGCGGCAGGTCGAAGGCGCCGCCGGCCAGGGCAATATCCAGGGCTTCGCGCGCACTGGGGCCGGCCCAGGGCGCCTGGCGGCTGATGATCAGCAGTGACTTGCTCATCAGTGGCCTCCGAAGCAGATCAGGCGATCAGCCAACTGGTTGGCTTCATGCAGCTGGCCGAGGCCAGAAAGCTCCCAGGGCGCGCCGATATTGGCCGCAGGCTTCTGGTAGCGCTGCGCTTCTTCCTCGTTGAGTACGCCACGGCGCAAAGCGGCGGCGATGCACACCACGGCATCGAGCTTTTCGGCTTCGACGAAGTCGCGCCATTCCTTCGGCAGGTTGAGTTCGTCCTGGGCGCTGACCAGGTTGGCCGAAGCGCTGTGCACGCCATCCTGATAGAAGAACAGGCGGACGATTTCGTGGCCGCCGGCCAGCACGGCCTGGGCGAAGCGCAGAGCGCGGCGCGAGGAGGGCGCATGGGCGGGGGCGAACAGGGCGATGGCGAACTTCATGGCGAATCCGGGGCGGTCAATCTGCCGTCATGATAAAGCCAGAACGCTGCAGATGCTTGCCGCAGGCATGAAAAAGCCCGCCGAAGCGGGCTTTTCAGTACGACGTGGATCAGTCGTCGCTGCCCATGATGCCGAAGATCTGCAGCAGGCTGACAAACAGGTTGTAGATCGATACATACAGGCTGATGGTGGCCATGATGTAGTTGCGCTCACCGCCATGAATGATGGCGCTGGTCTGGAACAGGATGGCGGCCGAGGAGAACAGCACGAAGCCGGCGCTGATTGCCAGTTGCAGGCCGCTGATCTGGAAGAAGAACCCAGCCACGGTAGCGCCCAGCAGGACGAAGAAGCCGGCGGTGAGGAAGCCGCTGAGGAAGCTCATGTCCTTGCGGGTGGTCAGCACATAAGCGGACAGGCCGAAGAAGACAAAGGCGGTCATGGCGAATGCCGAGCTGATCAGCTCGGCACCATTGCCCATGCCCA
>JBOFCR010000011.1:0-16356 GCA_051646165.1 Pseudomonas sp.
CGCTGCGATCAAACAGAATTGGCTCGGTTTCGCCCTCTGGCCGCTGCTGCTGGCCACCAGCGCCATGGCCGTGGTCGACAACGGCCACGTGGTGCTGATCGAAGTGGGCATTATGGAAAGCTTCAGCTGCACGCCCTTCCCGTTCTATTCCAGCTACCTGCCCCTGCATGAGTACCTGCCAGGTCTGTTCATGAGCGGCGGCATCTGCGGGCAGAACGCCTACGCCATCTTCGGCATTCCGTTCACCATCTGGACCCTGCTCAGCGTGACCGGGCTGTTCCTGTTCACCCTGTTCAGCCTCTGGCGCAGCATCCGCCCGGCACGCAGCTAAACACTGCGGACAGGCTCGCCGGCGCATCGCCCGCGAGCCTGCGGCTATAATCGCCGCCCCGTATCCGAGCCACTGCTATGCACAACGTCCTGATCATCGGCTATGTCTGGCCCGAGCCGCGTTCCTCCGCGGCCGGCAGCCGTATGATCGAGCTGATCGAACTGTTCCGCACCCAGGGCTGGCAGGTGACCTTTGCCAGCGCCGCCGCGCTCTCCGAGCACCGCGCCGACCTGGCTGCACTCGGCGTGCCGGAAGTGCCGATCACCCTCAACTGTGACAGCTTCGATGCCTTCGTCAGCCAGCTGCAGCCTGACCTGGTGCTGTTCGACCGGTTCTTCAGCGAGGAGCAGTTCGGCTGGCGCGTCGAGCGCTGCTGCCCCGATGCCCTGCGCATCCTCGAAACCTGCGACCTGCACAGCCTGCGCGATGCCCGTCAGCGTCTGCTGAAGAGCGCGCAGCAGCACGGTAGTGAAGCGCCCTCCGCAGTCACCGCCAGCCGCGCCGAGCTGTTCCAGGCCATGGGCGATGACGACCTGGCTCAGCGCGAGATCGCGGCCATCTACCGTTGCGACCTGAGTCTGGTGATTTCCGACTTCGAGCTGCAGCTGTTGCAGGAAGAGTTCGGCGTGCCGGCCGCCCTGCTCCATCACTGCACGCTGATGCTGATCCCCACGGCCACCGAGCAGCCGTCGTTCGAGCAGCGCGCGCACTTTCTCAGCATCGGCAATTTCCGCCATGCACCCAACTGGGATGCCGTGCTGTGGCTCAAGCAACAGCTGTGGCCGCTGATTCGCCAGCGCCTGCCGCAGGCGCAGCTGCATGTCTACGGCTCCTACACCCCGCCCAAGGCTACTGCCCTGCACAACCCCAAGCAGGGTTTCCATGTGCTCGGCTGGGCGGACGACGCTCACGCGGTGATGGTGCAGGCCCGCGTCTGCCTGGCGCCGCTGCGCTTTGGCGCGGGGATCAAGGGCAAGCTGGCCGACGCCATGGCTTGCGGCACACCCAGCGTGACCACCCCAATCGGCAGCGAAGGCATGGCCGGCGAGCTGCCCTGGGGTGGCGCGGTGGTCGGCGCTGCCCAGGCATTCGCCGAGGCAGCGGTGGCGCTGCATGAGGACCAGGCGCTGTGGCAACAAGCCCAGGCCAATGGCGCACGCATCCTCGGAGAGCGCTTCGACCGCCAGCAATCCGGGCAGGATCTGCTCGAGCGCTTACAGACTCTGCGCAGCAACCTGCAGGCCGAGCGGCGCGCCAACTTCGTCGGCAGCATGCTGCGCCACCACCTGCACAAGAGCACCCAGTACATGTCGCAGTGGATCGCGGTGAAAGCTCAGGTGGCTGCTGCAGGCAAAACCTCTCGCGAGTAAAAATATAAGCTACAGCTTATATTTTTACTTTGCCGGTTCAGTAGATTTAAAAATCTAAAGCAGAACTTAGATTTGTTTGAATAATCAGCAAGGTCTCAACTAATCTAAGTCCTACCTTAGATTAGGAGACCCTCATGCCGCTGATCCCCATCCATAGCGCTGCCGACATCGGCACGCTCGCCCGCGCGCTGCGCCGTCAGCAAGGTATTCGTCAGGACGACATGGCCGCCATCATCGGCGCCAGCCATGTGTTCCTGCGCGACGTCGAACTGGGCAAGGGCACCGTGCAACTGGGCAAGGTGCTCAGCCTGTTGAGTGAGCTGGGCGTGCGCCTCCATCTGGAAGTACCCGAGCAGCCTGGAGATGAGGCATGAGGCAGCTGCGGGTCTGGTTCAACGAGCAGGCGGTGGGCTGGCTCGGCGAGCAGGACAATCTCTGGCTGTTCCGTTACGACGCCGCCTGGCTGACCAGTGCCGAGGCATTCGACCTGGCCCCGCAGCTGCCCCGTGCTGCGGGGGAGATCCGCGACGGCGCCAGTCAGCGTCCGGTGCAATGGTTCTTCGACAACCTGCTGCCCGAGGAGCAGGCGCGTACCTTGCTGGCCCAGGATGCGCGCGTGGATGTCGCCGATGCCTTCGCCCTGCTCGCCCATTACGGCGCGGAGTCGGCCGGGGCGCTGACCCTGCTGGCTCCGGAGCAAGCCATGCCACCGCGCCAGCTGCAGCCGCTGGCGACCGGCGAACTGGCGCGGCGTATCACTAACCTGCCCCAGGTTTCCCTCGGCCTGGCGGCGCCCAAGCGCATGTCGCTGGCCGGTGCCCAGCACAAGCTGGCGGTGGTGATGCAGGCCGGCGAGCTGTTCGAACCCGTCGGACAGGAACCGTCCACCCATATTCTCAAGCCGGATCATCCGGACACCGACAACTACCCGCACAGCGCGGCCAATGAATGGTTCGTCATGGCCCTGGCCGCTGCGACCAAGCTGCCGGTACCGACCGTGGAACTGCTGCGCGTGCCGCAGTCGGTGTACCTGGTGCAGCGCTTCGACCGGCTGTTGCTCGATGGCGTGCTGCAGCGCCGCCATGTGCTGGATGCCTGCCAGCTGCTGTCGTTCGACCGGGTCTACAAGTACCGTATGGCGACCCTGGAAACCCTGCAGCAGCTGGTCGAGGTATGTCGCAGCAAGGCCCTGAGCCGTCAGTTACTGTTTCGCTGGGCGCTGTTCAATGCCCTGCTGGGCAACAACGATGCGCACCTGAAGAACCTGTCGTTCTTCGTTGGTGCCAGCGGTGTGGAACTGACGCCCCACTACGACCTGCTGAGTACCAGCGTGTACGCGCGGGATAACGACTGGGGCGGCGCGGAGCTGTCCTGGCCGATGGGCCAGGCGCGGCGCTTTGCCGAATTGGAACGTGCCGATGTACTGGATTTCGGCGCCGTACTGGGCCTGCCGGCCAGCGTCAGCACCCGCCTGCTCGACAACCTGCTGAAAAGCCTGCCGGGCGCCGCCGATCAGCTACTGCAGCAGGCGCTGGATTCCGGGCTATCTGCCAGGGAACTGCGTCTGCTGCGGCAGATCCGCCATGGCGTGCTGGCGGACATGCTCCAGCAGCTGCGTTAAGTGATGAGTACGCCTCATCCGTTTGCCGAGCAGAGTGGCAACTCCCGTGCCGACTCCGGCACACCGAACAGCAGGTCGAAGGCCCACTGGAAAGCAAAGGCATAGAGGAAGAAGAACAGCAGCAGGCCCAGGTCGGCCATCAATGCCTGCAGCCAGGAGATATCCAGCCACCAGGCCATCAGTGGTACCAGCAGCAGCGCCAGCCCACCCTCGAAGCCGGCCGCATGCAGGATACGCCGGCGTAGGCCATGGCTACGTACAGCCTGGCGCGCCTCCCAGTACTCGAAGATGCTGTTGAACAGCATGTTCCACAGCAGCGCGCAGAGCGACAGCAGCAGCGCCAGGGCGCCGGAGTACGCAAGGCTTTGCTCGAAGGAATAGGCAATGACTGGTGACACGAACAGCGCACCCACCAGTTCGTAGAGCAGAGCCTGTACGACTTTGCGTTGGGTACCTTGCATGACAGTCTCCGGGGAATTCTGCGGGCGCCGTTTGTGCGCCTGGCCATGCCGCGAATCTAGGCAGTCGGGCCTGGCTGGACAAATGAGCGTTAGTCCTGTCAGATGATTTCAATTCATCTGGACTGTCCGCCATGTTCGCTCGCCTGCCCCTCGCTGCCCTGCGCACTTTCGAGTCCGCCGCGCGTCTGAACAGCTTCAAGGCTGCCGCCGAAGAACTCAGCGTCACGCCAACGGCGGTATCGCATCAGGTGCGTGGTCTGGAGAACTGGTTGGGCGTACTGCTGTTCGAGCGTCTGGGTCGTGGCGTGCGCCTGACCAAAGCCGGTGAGCGCCTGCAGCGCAGCCTGCACAGTGCACTGCAGGACATCAGCCACGGCCTGCAGGCCTTGCGCCCAGCGCTGCAGGACAACTGCATCAGCCTCAACACCACGCCAGCCTTCGCCGCGCTGTGGCTGATCCCGCGCCTGGGCCGCTTCTACCAGCGTCACCCGCAGATCCGCGTGCGCATCGAGACCAGCAACGAGCTGATCGACCTACAGCGCGATGCCAGTGTCGATGTGGCGATCCGCTGCGGCTTCGAGGACTTCCCCGAGCTGTACCTGACACCGCTGATGGAGGAGCACTTCGCCGTCTATGCCACTCCGCGCCTGCTGGCGCAGACGGATCTCAGCGAGTGCGCACTGATCGGCATGAGCTGGGGCACACCGCTGCAAGGGCTGCCGGAGTGGCAGGACTGGATCGATATCGCCGCCGAAGACTGGCTAGCCACGGCGCCGCGCCGCGATTACCCGGACGAGCATTACGCCCTGCAGGCGGCCATTTCCGGCCAGGGCCTGGTGCTGGCCAGTTCGGTGCTGGCCTCCGACGCGCTGGCTGCCGGTCTGCTGCAACCCTATCGCACAGAGGTGCAGGTGCGTGGCGCACGTTATCGGGCGGTGTGCGTGCCCGGTCGCGAACGCCAGCCGGCTTTGCGCGCCCTGCTCGACTGGTTGCAGGAAGAAGCGACGAGCGATGCGACGTAGGTTGGGTTGAGACGCGCAGCGACGAAGCCCAACGCAGGGGTTCGCCCCAACATCTGACTACTCCTGGTACCTGCTGTTGGGCTCGCTGCGCTTAACCGCAACCTACGGAACATGGCGCGCGAGCGGGTCAATCCGCCTTGGCCTCGCCGTCGGTCACGCCATCCCAACCGCCGCCCAGCGCGGCGATCAGCTGCACGCTGGCGGTCAGGCGACTGCCCTGCAGCGTCAGCTGGTTGCGCTCGTTGGACAGCGCAGTGGTCTGCACGCTGACCACGTCGGTGAACTCCACGGTGCCGGCCTTGTACTGGTTGAGCATCAGGCGCAGCGACTCGCGAGCGGCGTCCAGCCCCTGCTGCTGCACCAGCGCCTCGCGCTCAAGCACGCTGAGCTGCACCAGGTAATCCTCGACCTCGCGGAAACCGTCGAGCACGGTCTGCCGGTAGTCGGCCACGGTCTTGTCGTAGCCGGCCTCGGCCTGGTCGACCTGGGAACTGATCAGGCCGCCGTCGAACAGGGTCATGGCAAACGCCGGGCCGATCGACCAGAAGCGGTTTGGTGTGCTGATCCAGTCGTTCAGGCTGCCGCTGCGGTAGCCACCGCTGGCGCTCAGGGTCAGGTCCGGGTAGTAGGCGGCCTTGGCCACGCCAATCGAGGCGTTGGCGGCGATCACCCGACGCTCGGCCCCTGCGATATCCGGGCGCCGCTCCAGCAGGGTCGACGGCAGGCTGGCCGGTACCGCGGGCAATGCCGGCACCTCATTGCGTACCGCCAGGCTGAACTCCGAAGGTGCAACCCCGACCAGCACGGCAATCGCGTGCTCCAGCTGGGCGCGCTGGTACTCCAGGTCGACCGCTTCGGCCTCGGTGCTTTTCAGCTGGGTTAGCGCCTGGGTCACGTCGGAGCGCGGCACGATGCCAGCCTTGTACTGGTTCTCGGCGATGCGGAAAGCTTGCTGGTAAGCCGCTACCGTCTCGTCGAGCAGGCGTTTTTGCTGGTCGAGCACGCGCAGCTGCAGGTAGTTCTGCACCAGTTCGGACTGTTGGCTCAAGCGCACACCGGCCAGGTCGGCGGCGCTGGCCTCGGCGCTGGCACTGTCGGACTCCAGCTGGCGGCGCAGCTTGCCCCAGATATCCAGCTCCCAGCTCACGCCCAGGCTGGCCTCGTAAGTCTTGGAGATCTGCGCAGCGTTCGAGCCACTGACGCTGACCCCGCCGGTGGTGCCTATGGTGCTGTCGCCGCCACCCTGGCCGGCGCGGGTTACCCCGGTGTTCAGACCGACATTGGGGAAGAACGACGAACGCGCGCCACGGGCCAGGGCCCGCGCCTGGCGGAACTGCGCCTCGGCGCTGGCCAGGCTCTGGTTGTTGGCGTTGAGGCGCTGGATCAGGCCATCGAGCTCGGCATCGCCATACAGCGTCCACCAATCGCCACGCAGCGCGGTATCGGCCGGCGCCGCGCCTTTCCAGCCGGCGGCCTGCTTGAACTGGGCCGAGGGCGCGCTATCCGGGCGCAGGTAGTCCGGGCCGACGGCGCAGGCGCTGAGCGTCAGGACGGCGATGGCGAGATACAGGGGACGAAGGGGCATGCGGTTCATAGCGGAGTTTCCAGGGCAGCGTCGCTGCGCACGCCGCGCCAACGGTTGACCCGATGGCGCAGACGGTCGAGGTACAGGTAGACCACCGGGGTGGTGTAGAGGGTCAGCAACTGGCTGAGGATCAGCCCGCCGACGATGGTCAGGCCCAGCGGCTGGCGCATTTCTGCGCCTTCGGCCTGGCCCAGCAGCAACGGCAGCGCGCCGAGCATGGCCGCCAGGGTGGTCATCATGATCGGCCGGAAGCGCAACAGGCAGGCTCGGCGGATCGACTCCTGCGGGCTCAGGTGTTCGTTGCGCTCCAGCTCCAGGGCCAGGTCGATCATCAGGATGGCGTTCTTCTTGACCACCCCAATCAGCAGGAACAGGCCAAGCAGCGACACCATGCTGAACTGGCCACCCGTGAGCAGGATCGCCAGCAGCGCGCCAACCCCGGCCGAAGGCAGCGTGGAGAGAATGGTCAGCGGGTGGATATAGCTCTCGTAGAGGATGCCGAGGACGATGTAGACCACCAGCAGGGCGATCAGGATCATCCCAGGCTGGCCCTTGGCCTCCTTCTCGAACTGGCCGCCGGTGCCGCCGAGCGAGCCCTGCACTTCGGTGGGCAGGTTGAGCTCGTTGACCGCCTTGCGAATCGCCGCGTTGGCCTGGTCCTGGGTCACGTCGGGCGCCAGGCTGTAGCCGATGCTCTCGGCGGCGAACTGGCCCTGGTGGTTGACCCGGTCGTCCTCCAGGCTGCGCTCCCAGTGGGAGAAGCCGGACAACGGTACCCGCGCGCCGTCGGCATTGATCACCTGGATCTGGTCCAGCGCCTCCGGGTACTGGGCATACTTGGGATCGATCTCCATCACCACGCTGTACTGGTTGAGCGTCTCATAGATGGTGGAAATCTGCCGCTGGCTGAAAGCATTGTTCAACACGCTGGTGATCATCGCCATGTCCACGCCCAGGCGCTGGGCCGTGGTGCGGTCCACTACCAGGTTGATCTGCTGGGCGCCCTCGCCTTCGTTGGCGTCGATATCGGTCAGCTCCGGCAGGCTGGCCAGACGGTCGCGCACCTTGGGCAGCCACTCCTTGAGCTGCGACATCTCGCTGGCCAGCAGCACGTACTCGTTCTCCGAGCTGCGTCCCTGGCGGCCGCCGAACTGCAGGTCCTGATCAGCCATCAGCATCAGTCGCGCCCCCGGCACCTTGGGCATATTGGTGCGCAGGCGATCCATGACCTCACGCGACGAGGCATCGCGCTCGGCAATGGGCTTCAGGCGCACCACCAGGAAGGCGTTGTTGATCCCGCTCTCACCACCGATGAAGCCCGCCACGCTGTGGATCGCCGGGTCGGCCAGCAGGCCGCGACGGAACTCCTCCATCTTCGGCTGCATAACCTGGAACGACAGGCCGTCGTCACCACGCACGAAGCCGATCAGCTGGCCAGTGTCCTGCTCGGGGATCAGGTTTTTTGGCACCGTGGCGAACAGGTAGAAGTTGCCGACTATGGTCAGCAACAGGATGAACAGGGTCAGCCTGGAATGACCCAGTGCCCACTCCAGGCTGCGTCCGTAGACGGCCAGTACGCGTTCCTGCACCCGCGCCCCGACCTGCTGCAGGCGACCCGGTGCGCGCTCCTCTTCCTCGGCCTTGAGCCAGCGCGAGCAGAGCATGGGCGTGAGGGTTAGCGACACGGCCAGGGAGATAAGGATTGCCGCCGTCAGGGTCACGGCGAACTCGCCGAACAGGCTGCCAACTATGCCGCCCATCAGCAGGATGGAAAGGAACACCGCCACCAGCGACAGGTTCATCGACAACAGGGTGAAGCCGACTTCCTGGGCGCCCTTGAAAGCAGCAGCCATCGGCTTTTCTCCGGCCTCGATATGCCGCGAGATGTTCTCCAGCACGACGATGGCATCGTCCACCACCAGGCCGGTGCAGATGATCAGCGCCATCAGGGTGAAGTTGTTCAGCGAGAAGTCCAGCAGGTACATCACCGCGAAGGTGCCGATCAGCGACACCGGCACCGCCAGCGCCGGGATCAGCGAGGCGCGCCAGCGGCCGAGGAACAGGAACACCACCATGATCACCAACGCCACGGCGATCAGCAGCGAACGCTCAGCCTCGTGCAGGCTGGCGCGGATTACCGGTGAGCGGTCCATCGCCACTTCCAGCTTGGCGCTGGCCGGCATCACGGCCTCCAGTGCCGGCAACTGGCTGCGGATGTCCGCGATGGTCTCGATGATATTGGCCCCGGGCTGGCGGTTGACCACCAGCAGCACGGCCTTCTCGTCGTTGTAGAAACCGGAGTTGTAGCGGTTCTCCACCGAGTCGTGAACCTTGGCCACATCACCCAGGCGCACGGCCGCGCCATCCTGGTAGCGGATGATCAGGCCCTGGTAGTCGGCGGCCTTGTGCAACTGGTCATTGGCCTGGATCTGCCATTGGCGGTCGGCATCGGCCAGGTTGCCCTTGGGGCGGTCGCGGTTGGCCTCGGCGATGGTGTTGCGCACCTCGTCGAGGGCCACGCCGTACTGATCCAGCAGGCGCGGTTCCAGCGCAACGCGCACCGCCGGCAATGAGCTGCCGCCAATCTGGATCTCGCCCACACCCTGCACCTGGGCCAGTTTCTGCGCGATCACCGTGGACGCCAGGTCGTACAGCTGGCTCTTGTCCAGCTGTGGCGAGGTCAGCGACAGCACCATGATCGGCGCCTGCGAGGGGTTGAACTTCTTGTAGGTCGGCATGCTGCGCATGCCGCTGGGCAACAGGTTGCGCGAGGCGTTGATCGCCGCCTGCACCTCGCGGGCGGCGGCATCCACGTTGCGCCCGATCTCGAACAGGATGACGATCTGCGTACTGCCCTGGCTGCTGCGGCTGGTCATCTCGCTGATCCCGGCAATGCTGCCCAGCGAGCGCTCCAGCGGCGTAGCCACGCTGGACGCCATGGTCTGCGGACTGGCCCCCGGCAGCGTGGCCTTGACCACGATGGCCGGAAAATCCATGTTCGGCAGCGGTGCTACCGACAGCAGCCGGAAGCTGACCAACCCCACCAGCATGATGGCCAGGCTCAGTAGCAGGGTCGCTACCGGCCGGCGGATAAAAGGCGCCGAGAGATTCATGGCGTTATTGCCACTCCCGACGCGCTACGGCCGATAAAGCGGCGCGACAGCCGATCGAAGGCCAGGTAGATCACCGGCGTGGTGAACAGGGTCAGCACCTGGCTGAGCAGCAAGCCACCGACCATCACCAGGCCCAGCGGTTGGCGCAGCTCGGCGCCGGAGCCCGAGGCCAGCATCAGCGGCACGGCGCCGAACAGCGCGGCCAGGGTGGTCATCAGAATCGGGCGGAAACGCAGCAGCGCCGCCTGGTAGATCGCCGCCTCGGGCTGCATGCCCTGGTTGCGTTCGGCGTCGAGGGCGAAGTCGATCATCATGATCGCGTTCTTCTTGACGATGCCGATCAGCAGGATGATGCCGATGATGGCGATCAGGCCCAGGTCGTTGCCGGTCAGCAGCAGCGCCAGCAGCGCGCCGACCCCGGCCGAGGGCAACGTCGAGAGGATGGTGATCGGGTGGATGTAGCTCTCGTAGAGCACGCCGAGCACGATGTACATGGTGACGATGGCCGCCAGGATCAGCAGCAGGGTCGACGACAGCGAGGCGCGGAAGGCCTCCGAGGCGCCCTGGAACTGGCTCTGGATACCGGCCGGCATGCCGATTTGCTGCTCGACTCGCTCGATCACCGCCACCGCCTCGCCCAGCGATACGTCCGGGGCTAGGTTGAAGGACACGGTCACCGCCGGGAACTGGCCGATATGGTTGACCAGCAGGCTGGCCGGGCGCTCCTCGACCCGCGCCAGGGACGACAGCGGCACCTGTCCGCCACCGGCGGTGGCCACGTGAATGCGCTGCAGGGCCTGTGGGCCGAGCGTGCCGCCACCCTCGCTCTCCAGCACCACACGGTACTGGCTGGCCTGGGTGAAGATGGTCGAGATCTGCCGCTGGCCGAAAGCGTCGTACAGCGCATCGTCGATGTCGCCAACGCTGACACCCAGGCGCGAAGCGGCGTCGCGGTCGATGTTGAGGAACACCTGCAAGCCCTGGTTCTGCAGGTCGCTGGCGATGTCGCGCAGCTCCGGCTGCTCGCCCAGCGCGCTGATCAGCTTGGGCGTCCACTCCTCCAGCAGCTTGCCGTCCGGCGACTCCAGGCTGAACTGGAACTGGGTGCGGCTGACCCGGTCCTCGATGGTCAGGTCCTGCACCGGCTGTAGGTACAGGGCGATGCCCGGCACCTTGGCCAGCTCCGGACGCAGGCGCTCGATCACTTCGCTGGCGGTGACATCACGCTCGTGGTGCGGCTTGAGGTTGATCAGCAGACGGCCGCTGTTCAGGGTCGGGTTGTCGCCATCGACGCCAATGTAGGACGACAGGCTGGACACGTCCGGGTCCTGCAGGATCACGGCGGTCAGGCGCTGCTGACGCTCGCTCATGGCCTTGAAGGAGATCGACTGCGGCGCCTCGGAAATACCCTGGATCACTCCGGTGTCCTGCACCGGGAAGAAGCCCTTGGGTACGGCCAGGTACAGCACCACGGTGAGCGCCAGGGTACCGATGGCCACCAGCAGGGTCAGGCCCTGGTGGCGCAGGGTCCAGGTCAGGCCCACGCCGTAGCGCTCGATCAGGCGATCAATCACCGCACCGGCGGATTTGTAGAAACGCCCCTGCTCTTCTTCCTTCTCGGCCTTGAGCAGGCGCGCGCACATCATCGGCGTCAGGGTCAACGACACCACCAGGGAAATCAGGATCGCCACCGCCAGGGTGATGGCGAACTCGCGGAACAGGCGCCCCACTACGTCGGCCATGAACAGCAGCGGAATCAGCACCGCGATCAGCGAGAAGGTCAGCGAGATCAGGGTGAAACCGATTTGCTTGGCGCCCTTCAGCGCCGCATTGAACGGTGTCTCGCCCTCCTCCAGATGTCGCGCGATGTTCTCCAGCATGACGATGGCGTCGTCGACCACGAAGCCGGTGGCGATGGTCAGGGCCATCAGCGTCAGGTTGTTGATCGAGAAACCGGCCAGGTACATCACGCCGAAGGTGCCGATCAGCGACAGCGGCACGGCGATGGACGGAATGATGGTGGCGGAGAATTTGCGCAGGAACAGGAAGGTCACCAGTACCACCAGGCCGATGGCCAGGACCAGCTCGAACTGCACATCCTTGACCGCCGCGCGGATGGTCTGGGTACGGTCGGTGAGCACCTGCACTTCCAGGCTGGCCGGCAGCGCTGCGGTGATCTGCGGCAGCAGGCGCTGGATGCGGTCGACCACCTCGATGACGTTGGCACCGGGCTGGCGCTGGATGGTCAGCAATACCGTCTCGTTGCGGTCAGCCCAGGCGGCCAGACGGTCGTTCTCGGCGCCGTCCACCGCGGTGGCCACGTCACGCAGACGCAAGGCCGCGCCATTTTCGTACTTGAGGATCAGGTCCTGGTATTCGACGGCGGATTTCAGCTGGTCATTGGCGTCCAGCTGCGAGACGCGGGTCGGGCCGTCGAAGTTGCCTTTGGGCTGGTTGACGTTCTGTGCGGCGATCAGCGTGCGCACGTCGGCCAGGCTCAAGCCATGGCTGGCCAGGGCCTCGGGGTTGACCTTGATGCGTACGGCCGGGCGCTGGCCGCCGGCAAGGCTGACCAGGCCGACGCCGCTGATCTGGGCGATCTTCTGCGCCATGCGCGTATCGATCAGGTCGTGCACCTGGGTCAGCGGCAGGGTGTTGGAGCGGATCGCCAGGGTCAGCACCGGGGTATCCGCCGGGTTGACCTTGTTGTACACCGGCGGCGCAGGCAGATCCTCGGGCAACAGGTTGGTGGCCGCGTTGATCGCTGCCTGCACCTCCTGCTCGGCCACGTCGAGGTTCTCTTCCAGGGTGAAGCGCAAGGTAATCACCGAGGCGCCACCCGAGCTGGTCGAAGACATCTGCTTCAGGCCCGGCATCTGGCCGAACTGGCGCTCCAGCGGCGCGGTTACCGCGCTGGTCATCACCTGCGGACTGGCCCCCGGATACAGGGTCAGCACGCGGATGGTCGGGTAATCCACTTCCGGCAACGCGGAGACCGGCAGCAGGCGGTAGGCGATCAGACCGGTAAGGAAGATCGCCACCATCAGCAGCGTGGTAGCGACCGGGCGCAGGATGAACAGGCGTGAAGCGTTCATGCGTCTTTCTTCGCTGGCGCCTTGGCGTTTTCAAGCGCTTTGCCGTTATCGACCGCTTTACCGCTGTCGTCGATCTCCTGCACTTCACTGCCGTCCTTGAGTTTGTCGGTGCCTTCCAGCACCAGACGCTCGCCAAGTTTCAGGCCTTCGCTGATCAGGGTGGTGGCGCCATCGCTGGCCCCCACAGTGACCGGGCGCACCTGCACCTTGCCATCCGCGCCGATGGCGAACACGAAAGTGCCGCGCGAACCGTACTGCAGTGCGGCCGAAGGAATCAGGGTGGCGCCGCTGCGGGTTTCCACGCGCAGGCGGACATTGACGAACTGGTTGGGGAACAGCTGCTCGGCGCCATTCTCGAAGCGCGCCTTGAGCTTGACCGTGCCGGTAGCGGTGTCGATCTGGTTGTCCAGGCTGTGCAGCGTACCCACGGCCAGCTGCAGCTGCTCGCCGCGATCCCAGGCCTGTACCAGCAGCTTCTGGTTGGCCCGTACCTTGGCCAGCACCGGCGGCAGGTCCTTCTCCGGCAAGGTAAAGCTGACGGCAATTGGCTCGACCTGGGTGATGACCACCAGCGCGGTAGTGTCGCTGCTCTTCACCAGGTTGCCGAGGTCGACCTGGCGCAAGCCCAGGCGCCCGGAAATGGGCGCGCGGATGCGGGTGAAGTCGAGATTGAGCCGGGCGTCGGCCACGGCGGCCTGGTTACTCTTGACCGTGCCACGGTACTGGCCTACCAGCGCTTGCTGGGTATCCAGGGTCTGTTTGGCGATGGAATCTTCGGCAAACAGTCCCAGGTAGCGGGCCAGATCGATTTCGGCGTTCTTCAGCTGCGCCTGGCTCTGCGCCAGGGTGCCTTCGGCCTGTTGCAGGGCCACTTGATAAGAGCGCGGGTCGATCTGTGCGAGCAGGTCGCCGGCCTTGACCAGTTGCCCTTCCTCGAACAGCACCTTGACCAGCTCGCCATCGACGCGCGAGCGCACATTCACAGTGTTCAGCGCGGTGACGGTGCCGAGGGCCTTGAGTTCGATATTGAAGTCGCCCTGGCTGGCACTGGTCAGGCGCACCGGCACCGGACCGTTATCACGCCCCCAGGGGCCACTCGCCCCGGGCTGGCCTTGTGGCTTCGCCGGCCAGAACCCCCATAGCAGGAGAACGACGGCGAGGACGATCAGGGCAATCAGCCACTTGCGGGAGAAGCGCGGCGCAGAGCGAATATCGGGCATGTTGGGGAGTCACTTTCCTGGAGAGCGTGAACGATAATTACTCTGCGCTGCCAGGCAAAGGGTCTTTACCGCCTATTTACCCTTATTTGACGTAACAAAACGTTGGAAATTTATAAATGAAAACGGCCTGCATCGCAGGCCGTCGGTAAGCACGCGAACGCTTACTTGAGTACGGCGATGGCCGCGGCATAGTTCGGCTCGTCGGCGATCTCGCCAACCAGCTCACTGTGCAGCACTTTGCCGTTCTCATCCAGCACGACCACGGCGCGGGCGGCAACGCCGACCAGCGGGCCGGTGCTGATGGCCACGCCGTAATCCTTGAGGAAGTTGGCGCCACGCATGGTCGACAGGTTGATCACATTCTCCAGGCCTTCGGAACCGCAGAAACGTGCCTGGGCGAACGGCAGGTCGGCGGAGATGCACAGCACCACGGTGTTGGCCAGCTTGCTCGCTTCGGCGTTGAAGGTACGCACGGAGGTGGCGCAGGTCGGGGTGTCGATGCTGGGGAAGATGTTCAGCACTTTGCGCTTGCCGGCCAGGCTGGCCAGGCTTACGTCGGACAGATCCTTGCCAACCAGGCTGAAGGCCGGCGCCTGCTGACCGGCTTGCGGCAGCTGGCCGTCGACCTGGATCGGGTTGCCCTTGAGGGTTACTTGAGCCATTTGAGTTGTCCTTATCGCTGGAGTTGAGCCCGGCGCCATGCGCCGTGGCAGGAAAGCGGCAGGCCTGGGCCTGTGGCTGGTGGTGACGAAGGTTAGCGCGATTGCCAGCCGCAAACAAAAAGGCCTGCACAAAATGCAGGCCTTTTTATCGATACAGCCCTGCGCGGGTCAGGCACTGGCCTGCAGCGTCACCTGCGGGTTGGGATGGAAGAACACGTGCTCGATGATCGGCCCGACCGCCACCTCGCCGATTTCCTCGTAGCCCTGGCGTTTGTAGAACTCCAGATAGTGCGGGTTACCAGTATCCAGCACCACGCCCTGGGAACTGGAGTCTTCGGCGCACCAGTTATGCAGCGCCGTCAGCAGCTGCTCGCCAAGGTTCTGGCCCTGGAACTGCGGGTGTACGCCAAGCAGTGGCAGCACGTGGTAAGGCCCGGGCGGCAGGCAGGCGAGCACCGCGTCGTGGTATTCGAGGTAGCGTTTGGTGCAGCGAAATCCGGTGGTCATCAGCATGCGCAGGCGCCAGCCCCAGCTCTCGGTGATATCCAGGCGGCGCTGCGGCGGCGCGATCAGGGCGATGCCGACCAGGCGTTCCTCGATCACCAGGCCGATGGCCGGCAGCTCTTCGGCAAAGTGCTGCTGGACCAGCTCGCGCACCGTGGCGCGCACACGCTGGTCGAAACCCGGCCGCTCGCTTTCGAACAGGTAGGCGAAGGTCGGGTCATGGCGATAGGCGTGGTACAGCAACGAGCGGGCTTCACGGGCGTAGCCCTGTTGCAGCATGCGGACTTCGGCGGTGCGATGGGGCATCAGGCTGACCTCTGTTGTTATAGGTTTGCAACCTGCCATGTGGAGCAGGTTCGTACGGGTCAGGAGCCAAGGTAGCACCCACCTCCCTGCCCTGCCAGATGCTGGCCGTCGCCCGATCTCTGGGCTAGCATCGCCCTTTTCCTCGCAGGGTGCTCCCATGAAGATCGTTTCCTTCAATATCAACGGCCTGCGTGCCCGCCCTCACCAACTGGCGGCGCTGATCGAGAAACACCAGCCGGATGTGATCGGCCTGCAGGAAACCAAGGTCGACGACCCGCAGTTCCCCGAAGCGGAAATCCGCGCACTGGGCTACCACGTGCACTACCACGGACAGAAAGGCCACTACGGCGTCGCCCTGCTCTCGCGCCAGGCACCGCTGGAACTGCACAAGGGCTTCCCCGGCGACGAGGAAGACGCCCAGCGCCGCTTCATCTATGGCACCTACACCGATGAACACGGTAACCCGGTGACCGTGATGAACGGCTACTTCCCCCAGGGCGAAAGCCGCGACCATCCCACCAAGTTCCCGGCCAAGCAGCGCTTCTATGCCGACCTGCAGAACCTGTTGCTGAGCCAGTTCAAGCCCGAACAGGCGCTGGTGGTGATGGGCGACATCAATATCTCCCCGGAAGACATCGATATCGGTATCGGCGAACCCAACCGCCTGCGCTGGCTGAAGACCGGCAAGTGCAGCTTCCTGCCGGAAGAGCGCGAGTGGCTGGCCACCCTCAAGGGCTGGGGCCTGGTGGACAGCTATCGCCATCTCAATCCAACGGTGAACGACCGCTTCAGCTGGTTCGACTACCGCAGCCGCGGCTTCGAGGACGAGCCCAAGCGCGGCCTGCGCATCGACGTGATCCTCACCAGCGCGCCACTGCAGGCACGGATCAAGGATGCCGGCGTCGACTATGAGCTGCGCGGCATGGAGAAACCCTCCGACCACGCACCGATCTGGCTCGAACTGAGCTGAGCTCACCGCGTCGCGGAATTTGCCACGTAGGGCGGGTGAAACCCGCGAGTGGATACGCGGGTTTCACCCGCCCTGCACGTTGATTCGCAGCGCATG
>JBOFCR010000021.1:0-21480 GCA_051646165.1 Pseudomonas sp.
GACTGGCCCGTATTGGTTGGTACGCCGCGCAACGCCGGCTTTCATGGCCACGGCTCAAGAACAGGTTGCTTTGGAGTTTCTTAACGCGCAAGCGATAAAGCGCACCATGGATCTGAACGGATCCTGCTCGTTCTAACCGTTCGTCGGACGACCACGAAACACGGGGTTGACACCGATCCGGCACTGTGGTATACTAGAGATTCGAAGCCAACCATCAGCGGCAAAAGTAAGGAGAAGGCAATGGACCACAAGAGCCAACACAGCTACCGACTACAAGAGGAACGAGGCATGAGCTGGCAATCCGTAAAAGACGCAATCACCCATTACCAGTCGAAAATTAACTCCACCAAAGAGGAAATCGCCCGCTACCAGTCGAAAATCAGCGAGGCCAAAGATGCAATCGCTGACTATCAGGCGAAGGTTAACTTCATCAAAGAGGTAATCTACTACCACCAGGCGGAAATCGCTGACTACCAGGCGGAAATCGATATCACCGAAGAGGAAATCAGCTACTGCCAGTTGAAAATGAGCAGGGCCAAAGAGGAAATCAGCTACTGCCAGTTGAAAATGAGCAGGGCCAAAGAAATACTAGCCAAACTGTAATGGAAACGGGGAGAAGGCCGGGATATGAGCAAGCAGCCCACGTGGGAAGAAATCGCGGTCATGTACGTAGAGATCGCTGACTGCAGGTTGGAAGCCGACATCATCAAGGAAGTGCTCACCGAGTACCTGCCGAAAGTTAGTCTCGTAAGGGAAGCACTAACTTACTGCCTGTCGGAAGCTGATACCGCTGACTGCCAGCAGAAGATTAACTTCATCAAAGAAGTATATTCCTACTGCAGGTCGGAAATCGATGTATCTGCCTATTTGCGGTCGGAAGTCGATATTGACAATTGGCGACTGGAATCCGATATCGACAAGGGAATACTTACCGACTACATATCGAGGGCCGATCTCGTCAGGGAAGCACTAACCTACTGCCGGCCGGAATACGATTTTGCTGACTGCCAGTCGAGAGTCAATTCCGTAAAAGAGACACTCGACGATTTCTTCGAAAGGATGGAAGCCGACTACAAGAGGAACGATGCATGAGCTGGCAATCCGTAAAAGATGCAATTGCCCATTACCAGTCGAAAATTAACTCCACCAAAGAGGGAATCGCCCGCTACCAGTCGAAAATCAGCGAGGCAAAAGGGATGACCGCCTTTTGCCAGTCGGAAATATACTGACTGCCAAGAAAGCAGTTACCAACGGCAAAAGTAAGGAGAAAGTGATGGACGACAAGAACCAAGAAATACTCGTAAAAGCTCTTAAAGAGGCGCTCGCCGGCTACCAATCGAAAGTAGAAGTGCTCAAAGAAATGCTCGCTTACTGCCAGTCGGAAGTAGATGCCGCTGTACGCCAGCCGAAAGCCGACATCATAAGGGAAATACTCGCCGATTCCCGTCGGAAATATACTGACTGGCTGCCAGTCGAAAGGTGATGGCGTGATCGACCGGGCCAGCACGCTGCGGGCCATTCGCAACGCGCTCGACCAACTGGGTCGTTACGTGGCCGTGCATCTGCTTGGCACGGGCAACCCGGCTGACACCCTGCAGATCGGCGTGGTGACCAGAAACAACCAATGCGCCAGGCAGATCCGAGACAACTACATCGAGCTGCAGAACTGGACGAAGGAGCAACTGAACCATGGCACAGACTAAACCTGCCGAGCCGCTCTGGCTGCGCCACGCGCGCGACGAGATCGGGCTGAAGGAGATCAAGGGCGCCAAGCATTCCGCCGACATCCTGCAGTATTGGAAGGACATCAAGCGCAGCGGCATCAAGGACGATGAAACCGCGTGGTGCGCCGCATTCGTCGGCGCCATGCTGGAGCGCTGCGGCATCAAGTCAACCCGCTTCGAGTCGGCGAAGTCGTACCTGGAGTGGGGTGAACTGCTCGTCAATCCGGTGCCAGGCTGCATTGTCATCTTCACCCGCGACGGCGGCGGCCACGTCGGCTTCGCTGTAGGACGCGACAAGGACGGCAACCTGCTGGTGCTGGGCGGCAACCAGGGCGACGAGGTAAACGTGCGCGCATTCCCCATTTCTAGGGTCAGCGGCTACCGCTGGCCTAAAGGCATCGCCATCCCGGCAGAGCCACTGCAAACCCTGATCGGCGCGGACTTCTCCCGCCGAGAGTCTTAACCAAACGAGGGCAACACCATGCCAGCACTTACGCACGAAAACGATTACCTTATTGAAACCCTGGCCCGCGCCGCCACACTCAAAGAAACCACGCCGGGCGACAAGATTCTGCAGCACATTACGCAGATCCTGGACCGACACGAAGAACCAACCTCCTCGCACATCGAAGCCTTGGAGCGCTCCAACGAAATCAAGCAGTACAACCGCGAACTAGCCGAGCGCCGGATGAAGGAGATCGGCGAGATCCTGAGCCGCGACGACCTGCGCGATGTCGCCATCGAGCGCATCAGCGCCATCGTAACCGTGGCTAATACCCCGATTGACGCCTGACAAGCGCAGCGCCTGGACCGTGAAGGCGCCAGGCTACCCACCATTCACCATGGTCGGCGAGCCCTGCACGCGCGATGAAGCGCTGCAGGCTGCGCGGGTCATCTGGCCGACAGCGGAGATCATCGAGTGAGCCCCAGCCAGCAGCTGCAAGACCTGAAAGAGCACATCACCACCCTGTCAGTCGAGGACCAGGTGCTGGTCAATATGTGGTGCAGCGAGCTGCGCGACCTGCTGCAGGACGGCGACAGCAATGCCTTCATCGCCTTCGCGCTGATCAGCTGCGAACTGACCGAAGCCCACCAGCAGGTTGAAGCTAGTGAACCGGTCGCAGATTGATGAGCTGCGATTCACTGTCATGGGCGAGCCGGTCGGCAAGGGCCGGGCTCGATCAGTCACCAGGAGCAGCAAGGCGCGCGGCTCATTCATCGCGCACATCACGCCACAGAAGACCGTCGATTATGAGGCGGCGGTCAGGGCGGCAGCCAAGGAAGCCATGGGCTACCTGCAACCATTCACCGGCCCGGTCATGCTTGAGCTGCGCATCTACATGGGAGTGGCCGCCACCTGGAGCCAGAAACGCAGAGCGCAGGCCCTGGCCGGCGAGATCCTGCCAACTAAACGCCCAGATACGGACAACGTTTTGAAAGCTGTAAAAGACGCCATGAACGAAGTCGTCTATGCGGACGACGCCCAGGTTACCGACGTGCATATGCGCAAGCGCTTCGCTGAACATCCGCGCGTAGAGGTGATAATCACGCAGCTGGCAAAGCAGGGCATTTGACAGCGCGATTCTGGCGATCCTATAGTTGCATCACCTAAGGCCGTTCCCCCGTTTCGGAATCAGGTACACAAGGCCCGGCTAACGCTGGGCCTTGTCGTATCTGCGGGCTTGAAACGAACCAAGGAGAAAGACAGATGGTCGAACCAAACAGCTCAGGCGCCTATATGCTTTTCATCATGCTCGGCGCAATCGGCTCCAGCCTGGAGCAAGGGCCAGCCATGGGCGCAGTGTTCGGATCGTTCTTCTTCCTGGCATCACCCCTGCCATCGCACAGCACGCGACAGAAATTCTTGCTGCTGCTGTTCAGCATGGGTCTGGGCTACTCCGTTGGCTACGGGGTCAAACGCATCGGAGGCTTCGAGGGCTTCGCCATGTTCTGCGCGCTTGCAGTCGCAGCGCTGGGCTCTGGTATGTTTGCCAGCTGGCACAGCTACCAGAACGGCGGGCCCGTCCCGAAGTGGGTGATTATGCTGCTCAATTACCTGCCCTTCACCAGAAAGATGGACGAATGAAATGGCTGACCATGTAACCATTCTTCTGCTACTCACACAGTCCTGCATGCACCTGGCTATCGCACTGCGCATAGCTCTATGGAATGGTGCAGGCGGATCGTTCCGCCCGTGGGTCTCCCGCATTGCATGGCTGCTTGCCGGGAGTTCCGCATCATCCGCGATCTATATTCTGACAGTCCTTCCCAGCATCGCAGATGCACGAGTGAACCCGTGGAACACCGTGTTCATCGCAATCGTGCTGCTCGCTGTCTTGAAATCGCGCGGCAATCTGGCGTTCTTCTTGCCGAGGCGCTGAACATGAGCAACGTCCCACAGATGCCGAACATCGACTACCTGGTCGCTCAGGGTCTTATCTTCCGAGCTGAGCTTGGATACGCGGGCGTAGTGGCTGCAGGATTCGCCTACACCGGGATAACCACAGGGATAGTGCTGCAGCGCACATTCGGCAGCAGCGTGCCAATCCTGACGGCAGAACTGTTTGAGGCCAGCTACACCGGCGGCACCGCACCAAACACCGGACCGGGCTCGCCAAGGCTGTTCAACCGCCGGAATACTGCAGGGCGTGACACCTGGCGCACTGGGCAATGCGATCACCGGGGCAACACTCCGGGCTACCAGCACCACCGGGCCATCATCGCTGCAGGTTCCTGGCGACGAAAGCCGGATCTACCTGAAGGCCAATACCAGCTACGTCATGCGCTACACCAACGGCGGCACTGGCGTAGCCACCATCGGCAACAGCATCGACTTCCGGAAGGCGCTCAAAGGCCCATGGGATCGCGCCATTGAGAGCGCATAAGCAAGAATAACGGGGAAGCAATGCGCAAAGAACGGTTCAGATACCCAGCAGGAGAGCCGACCGGAAAGAAGCGGCTATTTTGCAGCTACTACGTCGCCGATAAGAACCTGAACGGCAGCGCCGCCGCAATCAAGGCAGGCTATGCCGAGAAGTCAGCAGCACAAACCGCCTACAAATTCCTACTCGACCCTGAGTGCAAAGCATACATCGCCAGGCTGATGGAGGAGCGTTGCGAGCGGGTCAAGGTCGATGCCGACTATGTGCTGCGCCGGCTGACCGAGATCGACCAGCTCGACGTGCTGGACATCCTGACCAACGACGGAGACCTAAAACCATTGCGCGACTGGCCAAAGGAATGGCGACAGAGCATCAGCGGCGTGGACATCAGCTCGATCATCAGCGGCGACGTTGAAACGATCCTGAAGAAAATCAAATTTCCCGACAAGCTGCGCAACCTGGAGCTGCTCGGCAAGCACGTCGATGTTGGCGCATTCCGCGAGCAGATCGTCGTCGATGACGCCAGCAGCCTGGCCGAGAAGCTGGCCGAGGCTAGAGCAAGAGCTGCGCGGGGAAGACAATGAATGCAATCGCACAGCCGACCAGGAAAGATCTAGAGCTTGAGCTTGTCGAGGATGTCGCCAGCCTAACCCTAGATCCGGAGGGATTTGCAGACTACGCCTATCCATGGGGCAAGCCAGGCACCGAACTTGCTGACGTTTCCGGCCCACGCACCTGGCAGCGCGAAACGCTGCGCGACATCGGCGCGCACCTACATAACCCTGAAACCAGATTCGAGCCACTGCGCATCGCCGTGGCATCCGGCCACGGTATAGGCAAGTCGGCATGCATCAGCATGATCATCGACTGGGCTATGAGCACCTGCGAAGACTGCAAGATTGTCGTCACCGCAACCACCGACACCCAGCTGCGCACCAAGACCTGGCCCGAGGTCGGCAAGTGGCGCCGCATGTCAATGACCAAGGACTGGTTCGAGACCACCGCCACCGCCGTGGCCAGCAAGGACGGCGAGCACGCCCGCCACTGGCGCGCTAACGCCGTGCCATGGAGCGAGCACAACACCGAGGCATTCGCTGGCCTGCACAACAAGGGCAAGCGCATCGTGCTGATCTTCGACGAGGCGTCAGGTATCGCTGACAAGGTATGGGAGGTGGCAGAGGGCGCGCTGACCGACGAAGGCACAGAGATCATCTGGATCGCGTTCGGAAACCCTACGCTCAACACCGGGCGATTCGCCGAGTGCTTCACCCGCTTCCGTCACCGCTGGATCACAAGACAGATCGACGCCCGCACCGTAGAGGGAACCAACCGCCGAGAGCAAGACAAGTGGGCGGAAGACTGGGGCGAAGATTCCGACTTTTTCCGCGTCCGCGTCCGCGGCGAATTCCCGAGGGCATCCGACTTGCAGCTCATACCATCCGACTGGGTTCACGAAGCGCGCAAGCGCGAGGCTGTCAGTACACTGCACGATGGTCTTGTCATGGCAATCGACATCGCCCGCGGTGGCGCCGACAACAACGTCATCAGGTTCCGCCGCGGCATGGACGCGCGCAGCATCCCCAAGATGAAGATTCCCGGCAGCGAGACCAGGGACACCACCAAGTTTGTCACCAAGGTCGTTACACTGATCGACCAGCACAACCCTGACGCCGTGTTCGTTGACAGCACCGGTGTCGGCGGCCCGGTGGCAGACAACATCCGCAGACTTCGACCCAGCACCCTGGTGCTCGACGTGAACTTCGGCAGCGCCAGCCCGGACCCCAAGTTCATCAATATGCGAACCTATATCTGGTGGCAGATGCGCGAGGCACTGCGCGCTGGCCTGGCCATCGAGGACGAGCCCGAGCTGCCGCATGAACTATGCGCTCCGGAATACACCACCAACGCCAAAGAACAGGTAGTGCTGGAAAAGAAGGACGAGATCAAGAAGCGCCTCGGCTTTTCGCCGGACGACGCCGACGCCCTAGCCATCAGCTTCGCCATGCCAGTGATGAAGCGCGCGCGCCAACCAGGCGAGAACAAGCACGGTGTCGTTTCGGAGTGGGACCCATACCAATGATAAAGGCTAGGCATTACCGCAAGGGCGACATCGCCAGCATAAACAGCGCAGAAGATAATCCTTTCGCCAACTGGAACCAGCACGTTGAGCGGAACGCAAAGCGGATGGTCAGCTTTGAAAGAAGCGGACAGCTAATCGCCGTGATTGGCTACACAGAAGTATGGGACGGCGTTGCCGACGCCTTTGCCGTGATCGACAGGGAGCACGCGAGGGGCGCCGGCAAAGAACTGGCAGCAGAGATAAATCGCTGCATTATCGCCATAATGGACATCGACAACCTGCACCGAGTACAGGCCACTTGCCACGCAGAAGATAGAGTGGCAGCCGTGTTTTTGCGGGCAGCGGGGTATAAGCTCGAATCACGCATGATTAGAGCGTCCGCAAATGGCAGCGATATGCTCATGCATACCATCATCAGGAGCCAATAAGAATGTCGAAATCAATCAAGAAAGTCGCCGCGATTGGAGGGATTATTGCCGCACCATTTACAGGCGGCGCAAGCCTGGCACTGACCGGCGCCGTAATGGCGAGCGAAATGATGAAAACGCCATCCGCAACCGGATCAGCTATGCCAGAGGTCGCTGCTGCTCCGACCGCTGCTGCTCCGACCGCCGTTGATCCGGCCGCAATTGCAGCAAGAGAAGACCAGAAAAAACGACAGGCCGCCGCCGCTGGCCTTTCCGCCAACACGCTGACCGGCGCAGGCGGCCTTTCGTCCAAGGCCAACACGCAGATGAAGAGCCTGCTAGGGAGCTGATCATGGACCAATTTGCGGAGCGCGAACGACTCCAGAAGAAAGCAAAGCAGCTGAAGCAGGAGCGCGATAAGACCTGGTTGCCGAAGTACAAGGACTTGCGCGACAACATCAGTCCGAACGACGGCCAGTTTGAGGGCGAGATCCAGAACGACGGCCAGCGCCGCGACTACCGGATCAACAACCCCAAGCCCCTGATTGCATCCGGACGCCTGGCTGCCGGCATGGCCAGCGGCCTGACCAGCAAATCGCGCCCCTGGTTCGAGCTGCAGGCGCCCACTGGTGTTCCTGACACCGTGGCCGTGCGTCGCTGGCTGTACGCCGTGCAGGAGGCCATCCGCAGCACCCTGGCGAAGTCCAACCTCTACAACATCCTGCCGCAGGTCTACCACTCGCAGGGCGTCTACGGCACCGCAGCAATGGCAGCCCTGCCGGACGCAAACGACGTGGTTCGCTTCACCCATTACCCGTGCGGCACCTACTCGCTAGCCACCAACGAAAAGGGCCAGGTCGACACGTTCTCACGCTGCTACAGCATGACCCCGCGCCAGATGGCGCAGCGTTTCGGGATCAACAACCTGGCACCGCAGACCAAGCAGGCAGCCGAACGCGGAGACATGATCTGGGTTCCCGTTGAGCACCTGGTTGAGCCAAACCATGACGCCGACATGACCCGAGTAGACAACCAATCTATGCCATGGAAGTCGACCTATTGGGAGTCGAGCCAGGACGGAGAAAGCCGCGGCATCCTGCGCGCCAGTGGCTTCAAGAGCTTCCCCGTGATGGCTCCGCGCTGGCTGGTCAACGGGAACAACGTATACGGCACCGGCCCCGGCGACATCGCACTGGGCAAATGCCGCGAGCTGCAGTTGCTTGAGCGCGACAAAATGCGCCTGGTCAACCACACCGCCAACCCGAACCGCACCGCGCCGATCAGCCTGAAGGCAACGGGCGGCGCCAACGCAGTGCCGGGCGGCGTGACGTGGGTGCCCGACAACTTGGTAGGCGCGGCCATGCAGCCCACCTATGTGCCGCTGCCGCAGGCCATCCCCAACCTGCGCCAGGAGATCCTGGAGTGCGAGCAGGACATCAGCGAAATCTTCTATGAAGACCTGTTCCTGATGATCACGCAGACCAACGGCCAGATGACCGCCTACGAGATCGCGCGCCGGCAAGAAGAGAAGATGGCCATGCTGGGCCCTGTCGTCGAGCGCAACGACGACGAGCTGCTTGATCCGATGATTGATCAGGTCTTCAGCATTCTCTACGAGCAGTCAGAGCCGCGCTGGCTTGGACTGTTGCTCGGCGCCCCGCTGATTCCGCCACCACCGGAGGAGCTGCAGGGTATCCCGCTGCGCATCGAGTACATCAGCATCCTGGCCCAGGCACAGAAGGCCGTGAGCACTGGCAGCATCGAGCGCGCCGCACAGTTCACCGGCATGCTGATGCAGACCGGCTTCCAGGAGGCCGGCGACAAGTTCAACGCAGACGCAGCCCAGGACGCTTACTACAGCAGCATCGGCGCGCCACCAATCATCCTGCGCAGCGAAGACGAAGTGGCCGCCATCCGGCAGTCGCGCCAGCAGGCAATCGCGCAGCAGCAGGCCCAAGAGCAGGGCAAGGCCTTGGCCGAAGGCGCCAAGACATTGGCGGAAACGCCAATGGGCGGCGATACTGCGCTGAACTCGATCCTGGAGGCGGCAAGCAATGGATGACGAGGATCTGCTTTCTGCCCAGCAGAAGGCCGAGAAGCTGGCGACCGTGCAGATGCGCGACGACGTGCGCAAGCTGATGGGCACCGTGCCGGGCCGGCGAGTTGTCTGGTATCTGCTGGAGCAATTCGGTATTTTCCGCACCAGCTACAGCAGCGAAGCGCTGGCGATGGCATTCAGCGAAGGGCGCCGGTCTGCAGGCCTGGAGCTGATGGCACTGGTCTGCACCTTCTGCCCTGAGCAGTACGACAAAATGACGCGCGAGGCGCGCGAGACAAACGAGGGGAACACATGAACGAGAATATGAACTTTGGCCAAGCAATTGAAGCCATGAAGAACGGGCAAAAAGTGAGCCGGGCAGGATGGAACGGAAAGGGCATGTGGCTTGTGCTTGTTCCAGGAACTCCAGTTGCGCAACTCCGCGAAGGAACCCCGTACCGAAATGCCACTGGCTTGAATGAATGCGAAATCCTCCCGCACATCGACATGTGGACAATTAACGCCAGTGGCCGCCGCGCAATGCTGCCAGGCTGGCTTGCATCGCAGTCAGACATGCTCGCCGACGACTGGGCGATTGTTGAAGGTGTCCAGGCATGAACGGATTGAATGCGATGCGCGAGCTGTTCGGCTTGCACCCGATGAACGAAGCAGGCGGCGCTGACGCCGGCAGCGGCGGCGCACCAGCCGCAGCGCCAGCGGCACCGGCTGCGCCTGCAGCAACGCCCGAGTCGTCCAGCCTGCTTGGCGCCGAACCAGCAGAAGCTGCACCAGCAACCGAGCAAGCGCCTGCGGCAGAAGCTGACAAGCCAGCCGATAAGCCAGCAGAAGACGACGCTGCGCCGGTAGTGCCGGACGAGTACGCACCGTTTAAAGTCGCCGAAGGCATGGAACTTGACGCAGAGGTCATGCCGGACGTTCAAGCTCTGTTCAAGGAACTCGGCCTGCCGCAGGACAAGGCCCAGGACACGCTGAACAAACTGCTGGCCATCCAGGAAAAGATGATGGGCACTCCCGAGCAGCAGCAGGAGCGCATGGAGCAGCAGATCACCAGGCTCAACACCGAGCTGGCCGAACAGTGCAAAGCACTGCCGGACATCGGCGGCGAGAAGTTCGCGGAATCGCTGCGCATTGCCAGCAACGTGATGCGGACATTTGGCACTCCCGAGCTACGCCAGCTCATCACCTACACCGCAGTCGGCTCCAACCCCGAGTTCTTTAAGTTCATGCACGCCATCGGTTCCAAGATGGCGCCGGATGTCTTCGAGCACGGGGGCGACGCTGCAATTATCAATCAGCGTCCTGCTGATGTACTGTTTGGCAGTCTGTTCAATAAATAACCAAGAGGAACACCAGCATGGCACTCCTGAGCACTACCAGCCCAACCCTGGCGGATCTGGCCAAGCGCCAAGACCCTGACGGCAAAATCGCCAAGATCATCGAGATCCTGAACATCCAGAACGAAATGTTGCTGGATATTCCGTGGATGTCAGCGAACGACGGCACCGGCCACAAGACAACCATCCGCTCGGGTCTGCCGGCCGGTACCTGGCGCAAACTGAACTATGGCGTCCAGCCCGAGAAGTCGACCACCGTGCAAGTGCGCGACGGTACCGGCATGCTGGAAACCTACGCCGAAGTCGACCGCTCGCTGGTTGACCTGGCCGAGGACAAAGCCGGCTGGATGATGTCTGAGCACAAGGCCTTCTTGGAAGGCATGAGTCAGACCATGGCCACCCAGCTGATCTACGGCGACGCCTCGGTCAACCCAGAGAAAATTACCGGCCTGGCCCCGCGCTTCAACAGCCTGACGGCCGAGAACGGCGACAACATCATCAACGCGGGCGGCACCAGCTCCACCAACACCTCGATCTGGCTGATCGCATGGGACGACACCACCGCGCACGGCATCTACCCGCGCGGCTCGGTCGGCGGCCTGAAGGTCGGCGAGAACAAGGAAGAAACCCTGTTCGACGCCCAAGGCGGCCGTTACGAGGGCTATCGCACCCATTACAAGTGGGATTGCGGCCTGGTCATTCGCGACTGGCGTTTCGTTGTCCGCATCGCGAACATCGACGTGACCGCCCTGAAGAAGGACGCATCGACTGGCCCTGATCTGGTCGACCTGATGGTGCAGGCGCTGGAAATCCTGCCGAACGAATCCACCGGCATGCTGCGCTTCTATGTGCCGCGCGTGATTCGTTCTTACCTGCGCCGCCAGATCACCAACAAGTCGAACGTGTGGCTGTCAATGGGCGAAGTCGCAGGCAAAAAAGTCTTGCAGTTCGACGACGTTCCTGTTCGCCGCATGGACGCCATCCTGTCCACCGAGGCCCGCGTGGTCTGATGACTCGCCGCCAGGAAACTGGCGGCAAACCTTCCCCATATTCGAGAGGATTCAAACCATGGCAATCATCGACAAGTTCCTGGAGCTGTCTTCGGCACAGGCCATCACTGTCACCGCACCCAGCACCAACGTCATCGACGCAGGCGCTACCAAGTCCGCGAGCCTCGGCCGCGACATCGGTTCGGGTAAACAGCTGTTCCTGGAAGTGAACATCACCACCAGCATGGCCGGCTCCGGCACCCTGACCATCGCGCTGCAGGACTCGGCAGACAACTCCACTTTCGCCGACGTGCTGGAGCTGCCAGCTATTGCCGTCGCTGCGCTTACCGCCGGCAAGACGTACTACGTCCCACTGCCGGCCGGTCTGCGCCGCTACATCCGCGCCAACTACACCATCACCTCCGGCCCGTTCACAGCTGGCGCGCTGCAGGCGTCCATTGTCGACGGCTGGAACTTCATCAAGTCCCAGCCTGACGGCCTGACGAAAGTCGTCTGATCTGGACGAAAGTCGTCTGATCTGGCTAGGGAATAGGAGAAAGTCATGTCTGAAGCAATCAAGGTCCGCGCCACTGCCCAGGGCTTCCTAGGCAAGCTGATCGAGGAGGGTGAAGTCTTCACCATCAGCACCGAAGAAGCTTTCGCTGGCAGCTGGATGGAGATGGTCGACGCGACGGAGAAGGTAACGCCGTCGCAAGTCCTGCAGTTCGGCATCAAGCACGTCGGCGCCGGCAACTGGATCGCCGTCAACAACGCTGACGACAGCCGGGCCAGCCGCATGTTCAGGAAGGACGACGGCAACGCCAGAGACCTGGCCCAGGCTGAGGCCAACCGGCTGAACGCGGGCGGCGCCATCCTGCTGGATGCAGTGCCGCAGAAGGAAGACGTCAGCAATGACGACGTGAACCTGCCGGACGCTTAAACTGGGGTAACGCCCAGACAACCGAAGGGGCCGCAAGGCCCCTTTTTCATGGAGCACCCAATGGCTAGCGAAATCAACATCTACAACATGGCCCTGTCCCATATCGGCACGACCGTGACCGTGCAGGACAAGGCCGAGCGGAGCGTGGAGCGAATCACATGCTCGCGTTTCTACGAGACCGCACGCGACGCGCTGCTGTCTTACAAATCCTGCGACTGGCGCTTTGCCGAGACTTCCGTACTGCTGGCCGACCTGGGCAGCCCGCCGACCAATTGGCTCTACCGGTACGCATTCCCCAACGACTGCATCCGCCCCATGTACATCGTGATCCCCGGCCTGCCGGCACCGCGCGATGACCAGCGCCTGGTCTTCCAGGTCGCATCCGGCTCATCCGGCCGCGTGATCCTAGCAAACCAGCCAGGCGCTGAGCTGCGCTATATCTCGCGTCTGACCGAGGCCGAGCGCTATCACGCGCCATTCGTTGAAGCCTTGGCGCTGCGCCTTGCATCTATGATCGCCATGCCGCTGGTCAAGGAAAAGACCCTGCGCGATGAGCTTTTCGCCCTGGCCGAGCAGGCTATTCAGGTCGCTATGGCCTTCGAGCTGAACCAGGCCCAGCCTGAGCAGGAACCGCGCAGCACCTACGAGCAGGAGATGCACGCATGACCATCTCGCTCCTTCAGCCCAGCTTCAGCCGTGGCGAGATCGCGCCATCGCTCACCGCGCGCACCGACCTTGACGCCTACATGACGGCACTGCGCCGCTGCCGGAACTTCATGGTCAGCCCCTACGGCGGCATCATGAACCGCCCCGGCACGACCTTCCTGGCGCAGACAGAAGGCAATGAAGTGGCGCGCATGATCCGCTTCAAGTTCAACGCCAGCGACACCTACGCTCTGGAGTTCACGCACCTGAAAATGCGCGTATACCGCAACGGCGGCCTGGTCCTTTCCGGCATGGTGCCGTTCGTGCTGGTGACCCCATTCACCCGTGACGAGCTTTTCGATCTGCGCTTCGTACAGTCGGCCGACGTGATGGACATTGTTCACCCCAACCACAAGCCGCATAAGCTGCGCCGCTTTGCACATGACAACTGGACCATCAGCTACGTCAGCCTGGTGCCGAGCATTGCCGCACCGACCGGCCTGAACGCTGTCGCATCAACACCCGGCACCGCCGTGACCTACAGCTATGTCGTCACCGCCGTGAAGGATGACGAGAGCGAAGAAGAAAGCCTGCCATCGACAGCTGACACCGTGAGTTCTGTCCTGCTCAACCCGCCGGACGTGATCAATCTGACCTGGACAGCAGTGCCCGGCGCGCAGAACTACAACATCTACAAGGACGACACCGGCGGCGGCATCTTCGGCTTCATCGGCCGGGCCACAACGACCAGATTCACCGACCGCAACATCACCCCGGTCAAGTCTGACACGCCGCCAGACGGAGAAGATCCTTTCGTTGGCGCCAACAACTTCCCCAGCGCAGTCGCTTACTATCAGCAGCGCATGGTATACGCCGGCACCAACAACAAGCCGCAAACACTATGGTTCAGCCGGCCAGGCGTGTTCACCAACTTCGGCAGTTCTTTCCCGATCAAGGACGATGATTCGATTGTCTGGACGATGGCCAGCAACGAGGTGAACCGGATCAATCACCTGGTCCCGCTGCGCTCGCTGATGACCTTCACCGATGGCGCAGAGTGGACTATCCAGGGCAGCTCCGCCGGCTTTACCCCCAAGACCATCAACGGCGAGCCACAGACCTACAACGGCATCGGCTCCCTGCGCCCGCTGGTGATCAACAACACCGTGATCTATTCACAGGAGCGCGGCCGCGAGGTAACCGCATTCGGCTACAGCCTGCAGGTGGACGGCTTCAGTGGAAGCGACATCAGCGTGCTGTCGCCGCACTTCCTCGAAGACAGCGGCCTGGTCGACTGGGACTTCCAGCAGATCCCGCACAGCATCGTGTGGGGCGTGCGCGACGATGGCGATGTCGTCGGCCTGACCTACATGCCCGAGCAGAACGTGACCGGCTGGCACCTGCACCACACGGACGGCATATACAAGTCGGTCTGCTGCGTGCCAGAAGGCCGCGAGGACTCGGTTTATTACTGCGTCGAGCGCGTCATCAATGGCGTGACCAAGCGCTATATCGAGCGTTCCACGTCGCGCATGGCCGCCCGCTACAACGGCACCCCGATCATCGCCCGGTCATTCTTCGTCGATTGCGGCCTGATGTACGACGGCACCAACACCAGCAGCGAAACCATGACGCTGACCGGCGGCGTCGAGTGGAAGCATCCCGAGACCATGACGCTGACCAGCTCCAATGGCTCGCGCTTTGTCCCTGGCGATGTCGGCGACGAGGTGCAATATCTTGAGACCCCGGCTTCCCAGCCGTTCCGCCTGAAGATCATCGGCTACACCAGCGGTGGAATCGTAAGCGTGCGCCCATTCGGCGAAGTGCCAGAGGCCATCCGCGGCGTCGCCTTCACCACCTGGGCCATCGCCCGCGACACCTTCAGCGGCATCAGCCACCTGGAAGGGAAGAAGGTCGCCATCTTGGCAGACGGCAACGTAGTCGCGCAGCAGACCGTAACTGGCGGATCTATCACCATACCGACCCCGGCCGGCATCGCCGTGATCGGCCTGCCCTACGCGAGCGAGGCGGAAACCCTGGAGGTCACCGTGCCTGGCCAGGAAACCATGCTCGACAAGCGCAAGATCCTGTCGAAGGTCACCATCGTGATGGATGAGTCGCGCGGCGGCCTGTTCGGAAGATCGGCCAATGACCTGTACGAGGCCAAGCAGCGCACGGACTCCGACAACTACGGCAGCATCGGCGCAATCTCGGACAAGCAGACCACGACCATCACAGACACCTGGCAGGGCACCGGGCGCATCACAATCCAGCAGAACGACCCACTGCCCATGAGCATCCTGGCCGTGATCCCGCAGGCAGGCTTCGGTGGCGCGAAATGATCACCGTGCGCCCCATGACGCAGGCCGATGTCGCCATCATCGCGGCAGCCGCCCGCCAGGCTGACATCGACGAAATGCGCGACGGCGCTGGTGTGACCGTCGCGCAGGCGCTGCAGCATGGCCTGGACATCAGCGATAGATGCCTGGTGATCATGGCCGACGACTTACCGCTGGCGGCGCTCGGCGATTCGCGCCACGACGACTCCACTGGAGTGCCCTGGCTAGTGAGCACTATCCACATCGAGCGGCACGCCCGTGGCTTCCTGCGCGCCTGCCGCCCCCTACTCGCCGACATGCTGACCAGGCACCCGCAGCTGCTGAACCTAATCGACGCGCGCAACACGAACGCCATCCGCTGGCTTGAATGGCTGGGCTTTCGCATGTCCGAGCCTATGCCGGCGGGCGTGCGTGGCCTACCATTCCGACTATTCACGATGACCCGAGGATAAAACCATGTGTTATGCGGCATTGATTCCCGTCGCCATCGGCGCAGTTTCCGGCCTGATGTCCGGCATTGGCCAGCGCGACGCAGCCAACACCCAGGCCGCCGAGCTGCGCACCAATGCCATCTACCTGAACCGCGCAGCCAACGACGCCATCGCCCGCGGGCGCACCGAATCCGACCTGCAGCGCGTGCAGACCCAGCAGCTGATCGGCACGCAGCGCACCGCGCAGGCGGCCGGCGGTGGCGAGGTGAACACTGGCACCAACGCCATCATTCAGCAGGACACCGCACAACTTGGCGAGCTTGACGCGCTGACCATCAGCAACAACGCCGCCCGCGAGGCCTATGGCTACCAGGTGCAGGCATCCAGCAATCTGCAGAACGCTAAAACAGTGCAGGAAGCAGGCAGGAAGGCCGTCATATCGTCGGTTATTGGCGGCGCAGCACAAGGCTTTGCCACGTCATACGCAGCCGGCAACTTTCCAAACCTGTTCGCCTCGAAAGGTGGCGTGAACCTTCAGGGCCAGAAAACGCCGCTTACCAGCAACGCGGCATACGTCAAGAACATGTAAGGGGATCACATGGCTATCCAAGTTCCAACCATGACCGGCCCGACCGTGCGCCAGCGCCCGCTCGGCGCCCCGCAGGTACAGATCGCACCAGAGGCCAACATGCTGGCAGACCTGGCCAAGCCGCTGGGCAATGCAGCCATGTCGATCTACCAGAAGACCCAGGACGAAGCAGACACAGCGGCACTGATCGAGGCCGAGTCGCAGATGAGCAGCTGGAAGCTCAACACGATGTTCAACCCGCAGGATGGTGTCTATTCCCGCAAGGGCAAGAACGCCCTGGACATCACCAACCAGACCATTCCGCAGTTCGACCAGCAGGCCGAACAGATCGGCAACACGCTGACCAATGAACGCCAGCGCGCCCGCTGGCAGCAGATCGTCGCCAATCAGCGCCAGAGCCTCGATGCCGAGCTGAACCGCTACGAGTTCGGGGAGCGCCAGGTCTACTTCGACCAGGCCGACGCCGCCTCCCTGGAGACTTCACAGAACGGCGCCCTGGCCTACTACCAAGACCCGCAGCAGATCGCCTACTACCAGAACAAGGCGACCGCCGTGATCGTTTCCCAGGGCCAGCGAAAAGGCCTGCCGCCAGAGGCCATCGAGCTGCAGGTGAAGAAGAACAACAGCGCCATGGCCACCGGCGTGATCGGCCGCATGGCGCAGGATGACCCGATGAAGGCGCAGCAGTATTACGCCAGCGTCGCCGACTACATGACTCCCGAGGATCAGCTACGCATCAGCGAAACCCTCGGCAGCAGCATCCGCAAGCAGTGGGGTAGCCAGATCGGAGCCGCAATCTACAAGGACGGCACCCTGAGCACCGACGCCCTGCCGACCCTGATCATCCAGGCGGAATCTAGCGGCCAAGTTGACGCGATTGGGCCGCCAGACAAGGATGGTGTCAGCGCCCTAGGGCTGATGCAGGTAAGGCCAGGCACGGCCAAGGAAATGGCCGCCGAGCTGAATATTCCCTACGACGAAAAACGCCTAACCGTCGACGGTAACTACAATGTCGCGCTCGGCACGGCCTACCTGAATAAGATGCTCGGTCGCTACAACGGCAACAGCGCCCTGGCCGTCGCCGCCTACAATGCCGGCCCCGGTAGCGTCGACAAGTGGGTTAAGGAGTACGGCGACCCGCGCACCGGAGAGATCAGCACCGCAGACTGGGTGGCCAAGATCCCATTCGAGGAAACCCGCAACTACACCGGCAAGATCGTCAGCCAACTGGCACCGGTAGAACCGGCCAGCGTGCGCTACTCAAACGCCGTCACCGAGGCGAACAAGATCCAAGACCCCGAGCTGCGCAAGTCCGTACTCGACAGAGTGGACGACCTGAAGAAGGCCGATGACATCGAGATGAAGGCGAACTATGACTTGGCCGCCGATGCCGTGATGCGCGGCGGCTACGAGTCGGTCGATGCTCGCCTGCTGGAGCTGATGCCTCCCGATGACAAGCTGAAGCTGCAGAAGCTCGACACCGACCTGCGCAAGGGCGTGGAGCCTGTGACCGACACCGAGAAATTCGAGCAGTTCCTGAAGATGCCGACCCGGCAGCTGGCCGAGCTGAGCCTGAACCGGGATATTCGCCCCTACCTGAGCAATTCCGACTTCGACAAGGTGACAACCGCCTGGAAGGCGGCCCGGCGCGGCGACGCCAGCACGCAGGCAGCCCAGGCCGCAGAGTTCAGCGCCCTGAAGTCGGTGATGAACCTGGCCGGCATCCAGTTCGGCACGTCCAAGGATGCCCAGTCAGAGCAGAACATCCAGGCCCGCAGCCAGTTCGAGAACAGTTACAACCGGCTGCGCGATGCTTTCGTGAAGAAGAACGGCGCCGACCCGACGCCGGCCGAGGCGCAGAAGATCGCCGAGCAGCTGCTGGTGGAAGTGCGGATGTCTGGCACCGGATGGTTCGCGCCGACCAAGATCCCGGCCTGGAAGGTGAAGCCCGACGAGGCACAGAACGCTTATATTGACCCGGACGACATCGACCTGGACGAGCTGACCCCGAACGAGCGCCAGCAGGCTCTTGAGCAACTTCGCACCAATGGCGTGCAGCAGGTCAGCAGGGAAACGATGACCGAAGCCTATCTGCAGATTTTGAAGGCCCGCGGGCTGGAGGTTAGACGCTGATGCAAGTCGACATTGCCGCCGAAGTAGATGCCGAGATCAAGAAAAACCTGGCCGCGCAGGACGCCGCCGAGATCCAGGACGAGGTGAGGCGCCAGCGCCAGGTCGGCTTCCATAGTTCGATGACCGTAGCCGCGGCCTTCGAGCCGTCCAAGTTCGCCCAGGCGCTGCAGGTACAGCGCCAGTCTGGCGTGCCGGCTAAGGTCGCCTATGACAACTGGGACAAGATCGAAGAGGTCAAGCAGCAGGACAAGCTGGCCGGGCTGTTCAGCCTAGCTCCGCGCACCGCCGACGCCCTGAGCGACCCGAACAACGCCATCGTGGCCAAGGGCGACGAGGACAACCTGAAGTTCATGGAGCAGGCCATACAGAAGGCCGACTTCTACCGGCAGGGCTTTTTCGAGCGGCAGATCGCCGGGCCGATCCGCAAGTGGTGGGATCAGGACACCATCGCCGACGCCCCTGGCCGCCTGGTTCAGCTCGACCGCATCAGTGGCGAATTCGACCGGGTGGATGCAGGCGAGCAGTTTGAAAGCCCGTGGGCGAACGAGTACCGCAACGCCGACGAACTTGGCCGCAAGACCATGCGCGACAACCTAAACCTGCAGCGCAACCTGGCCCTGGACAAAGTGCGCGTGGCGCAGTTCGACCTGAACAAGGCGCCCGTCGACCCGGGTGATGCGGCATTCCATGAAGCTGAAGACGCCGCCGAGGTGTTCAGCGTGCTGGCAGAAGACCCGATGTGGGCCGGGCGCGTGGCGGCACAGTCCCTGCCGGACATGGCGCAGAGCCTGGCCGCTGGCCTGATCAACCCGCTATTTGGTGCGTTAGCCGAAGGCTCGACCGCGGCAAACCAAAAATTCCTCGAAGTCCTGAAAGAGAAGGGCATCGACCCTGCTGATCCCGTGCAACTGCTGCAGGCGCTGCGCAATGACGATCTGCTGAACGAGGCCAACGAGCGTTCGCTGCGCTACGGCGCCGGCATCGGCGCTGTCTCTGCCGCATCGTTTGGCCTGCTCGGCCGCGTCATGGCGCCGGCCACGATCGGAGGGCGCACGCTTTCCACCGGCTCCAGGGAAGCCATCAGCGCAGGCGTGCAGGTTCCCGTGCAGGGCGGCCTGGAAGCACTCGGCGAACTCACCGGCCAGTTTACAGAACGCGGCCAGGTCAGCGACATCGACACCAAGGATGTCGCGCTTGAGGGCATTGTGGGCGGCCTGATGGCAGGGCCGGAGGTCGGCGCATTCGCCGGCAAGCGCTTCACCCAGCACATGATCCAGGCGCGCCGCACCGAGCGCGCCGCCAAGCTGCAGGGCGACCTGGTAGCCAAGTCGCTGGAGTCGAGCACCCGCAAGAACGACCCGGCCAGCTTCGACGCCATTGTGGGCACCCAGCTCGCCGGCCAGCCTAACGAGTTCATCGAGATCCCGGCCGCCAAGCTGCAGGAGCTAAACCAGTCCGGCCAGGTGAACATCCCCGAGCTGCTGGAAAACATCGGCGTCGACCCGAACCACTACACCGCCCAGGTCGAGCTTGGCGGCACCGTCCGCATGAAGAACAGCAGTTATCTCGCCTATCTGGCCGAGTACGACGACGTGCTGGCCAGTAGCATCCGCGTGACCAGCAACGACTACAGCCTGGACGACGTGCAGGAGCTCGACCGGCAAATGGTCGCCGACATGGAGAAATTCGCCAGCCAGTTCGGCCGCACCGACCAGGTGGCCATCGCCTATTCGGACGTGATGGGCCAGCTGCTGAATGCCGGCTACGAACGCAGTACCGCCGACACCACTGCTCGGCAATATGCCTCCGTGATGACCCGCCTGGCCGAGCAGACCGGGCAGACCGTCGAAGAGCTCATGGCCGCCAACTCGCTGAACATCGGCCGCGAGCTGCCCGAGCAGGTGCGGCGCATCCGCGGCGACGAGCTGTCGCTGATGCTGGGCCGGCTGCGCGCCGGCGACATCCCGCGCCCGGGCGACATGTTCGGCAAGAGCCTGACCGAGTACCTGACGGCCGCTGGTGGCCTGGACGACAAGGGCGGCGAGCTGGCCGCGTTCGATGCTGACGTGGGCAAGGTAGGCCGCAACAGCCTGGTCAGCCCGGGCGGCAAGTCGCTGGACGACGCAGCCATGGCCGCATGGGAGCGCGGCTACTTCCCAGGCGTGCCGCGCGAAGAGGTCACGCCCGACCTGCTGGTCAACGCCCTGCGCGAAGAGGCAGCCGGCACCCCGCGGTTCAGCGTCGAGCAGGAGAACGCTACACTGCGCGACCAGGCCGCCAACCTGGAGGCGCTGCAGGAGGAACTCGACCGCCAGGGCATCGACCTGGCCACCATGAGCGACGAGGACGTGCTGCAGCTGCTGCGCGGCCCGCAGCCTGATGACCAGGGCAAGACGACGCTGTTCCAGTCAGAACAAAAGGCAACGCTTGAGCAATCCACCGAAGACACCCCGCGCGGCTCGATCACCTTCGGCCAGCGCCAGGACGGCGTGCGCCGCTTCGACATCCGCCTGACCAAGAAGTCTGACCTGTCGACCGTGCTGCACGAGATGGGGCACTTCTACCTGGAAGTTATCGGCGACCTGGTGCAGGGCGGCCAGGCAAACGAGGCGCTGTCGGCCGACTACGCCGTGATCCTTGACTGGCTTGGCGCCGAGGAAGGCAAGCCGCTGACCGTAGACCAGCACGAACAGTTCGGCCGCGGCTTCGAGCTGTACCTGGCCGAGGGCAAGGCGCCGAGCATCGAGCTGCAGGACGCTTTCGCCCGCTTCAAGCGCTGGCTGGTCAGTATCTACAAGGATCTACGCCGGCTCAACGTCGAATTGTCTCCGGAGGTGCGCAGCGTGTTTGACAGGCTGCTGGCCAGCAACGAGGCCATCACCGAGGCAGAGGAAGCCCTGGCGCTATCGGAGCGCTACGAGAGCAGCA
>JBOFCR010000046.1:0-10794 GCA_051646165.1 Pseudomonas sp.
TATGGCCTGTGGGGCGAAGTATTCGACAACATCTACCACCTGCAACGCCGCGACCAGCGCGTGCGCGGCCGCCTGCAAGCGGTGATCGACCGCGTGCAGGAGTCCACCGCTGCCCTGCGCGATGCGGTGATCATGCTCGACAGCGACGGCAACCTGGAGTGGTGGAACCGCGCCGCGGAAACCCTGCTCGGCCTGAAGACCCCGCAGGACAGCGGCCAGTCGATTGCCAACCTGGTGCGTCATCCACGCTTCAAGGAATACTTCGAGCAGGGCAACTACCGCGATGCCCTGGAGCTGCCGTCGCCGATCAACGACCGCCAGCGCCTGCAGCTGCAGATCACCCAGTACGGCAACCGCGAACACCTGATGCTGGTGCGCGACGTCACCCGCCTCCACCAGCTGGAACAGATGCGCAAGGACTTCGTCGCCAACGTCTCCCACGAGCTGCGCACGCCACTGACGGTGATCACCGGCTACCTGGAGACCCTGCTGGACAACGTCGAGCAGGTCAATCCGCGCTGGCTGCGCGCCCTGCAGCAGATGCAGCAGCAAGGCGCGCGCATGCAGAACCTGCTCAACGACCTGCTGCTGTTAGCCAAGCTGGAAGCCACCGACTACCCCTCGGACAACCTGCCGGTGCCCGTCGACCTGTTGCTGCTGAGCATCAAGAACGATGCCCAGGCGCTGTCCGCCGCACGCAACCACCGCATCAGCCTGGAGGCCGATGCCAGCCTCAAGCTCAAGGGCAGCGAGGCCGAGTTGCGCAGCGCCTTCTCCAACCTGGTGTTCAACGCGGTGAAATACTCCGCCGACGAAGGCGAGATCCGCATCCGCTGGTGGGGCGACGAGCAGGGCGCGCACTTCAGCGTGACCGACAGCGGCATCGGCATCGAGGCCAAGCACCTGCCGCGCCTGACCGAACGCTTCTACCGGGTCGACTCCAGCCGCGCCGCCAACACCGGCGGCACCGGCCTCGGCCTGGCCATCGTCAAGCACGTGCTGCTGCGCCACCGCGCGCGCCTGGACATCGCCAGCGTGCCGGGCAAGGGCAGCACCTTCACCTGCCATTTTCCCCAGCTGCAGATCGCCGGCAACCAGCCGTCCTGACCGACGAAAAGCGCCTGCCGGCCTTTGCGACTTGCAATCGCCGGCGTCAGCCGCCACCCTTTAGCCTTCTTTGGTCACCCCTCCCCCCCCAATGGACCCTTCCTCTAGTCACTCCGCCGCCACCTATCTCGCCGATATCGGCCTCGTCCTGTTCGCCCTCTTCCTCGTTCTGCTCAACGGCTTCTTCGTGGCCGCCGAGTTCGCCATGGTCAAGCTGCGCTCGACCAAGGTCGAAGCCATCGCCGAACAGAATGGCTGGCGCGGGCACATCCTGCGCACCGTGCACAACCAGCTCGACGCCTACCTGTCGGCCTGCCAGCTGGGTATCACCCTGGCGTCCCTCGGCCTCGGCTGGGTCGGCGAACCGGCTTTCGCCGAACTGCTGACGCCGCTGCTCAGCGCCCTCGGCGTGGAGTCGGCGAAGCTGGTCCACGGCATTGCCTTCTTCTTCGCCTTCTTCATCATTTCCTACCTGCACATCGTGGTCGGCGAGCTGGCACCGAAGTCCTGGGCGATCCGCAAACCCGAGCTGCTGTCGCTGTGGACGGCCGCGCCGCTGTACCTGTTCTACTGGGCCATGTACCCGGCCATCTACCTGCTCAACGCCAGCGCCAACGCCATCCTGCGCATCGCCGGCCAGGGCGAACCGGGGCCGCACCATGAGCACCACTACAGCCGAGATGAGCTCAAACTGATCCTGCACTCCAGCCGCGCCCGCGACCCCAGCGACCAGGACATGCGCGTGCTGGCCTCGGCCGTGGAAATGGGCGAGCTGGAAGTGGTCGACTGGGCCAACTCGCGCGAGGACCTGGTGTTCCTCAACAGCGACGCCAAGCTGGATGAAGTGTTCAGCCTGTTCCGCCGCCACAAGTACAGCCGCTTCCCGGTGTACGACGAGGAAAGCGCCAGCTTCGTCGGCCTGCTGCACATCAAGGACCTGCTCCTGCAGCTGTCCCTGCTGGAAATGCTGCCGTCCAAGTTCAAGCTCACCGAGCTGCTCCATCCGCTGGAGCGGGTGACCAAGCACATGCCACTGTCCAGCCTGCTGGAGCAGTTCCGCCAGGGCGGCGCGCACTTCGCCCTGGTCGAAGAGGCCGATGGCAAGGTGATCGGCTTCCTGACCATGGAAGACGTGCTGGAAGCCCTGGTCGGCGATATCCAGGACGAACACCACAAGGCCGAGCGCGGCATCCTCGCCTACCAGCCGGGCAAGCTGCTGGTACGCGGCGACACCCCGCTGTTCAAGATCGAACGCCTGCTTGGTATCGACCTCGACCACATCGAGGCAGAAACCCTGGCCGGCTTGGTCTACGAAAGCCTCAACCGCGTGCCGGAAGAGGAAGAAGTGCTGGAGACCGAAGGCCTGCGCGTGATCATCAAGAAGATGAAAGGGCCAAAGATCGTCCTGGCCAAGGTGCTCAAGCTCGACTGAGCGCCGGCCAGCCCGCCCAGCAGCGCGCCCTGGTCATCCGGCGCCAGCCTGCAGCACAACCACCGCTCAGGGCGCGCAGCAGACCTGGTTGCGCCCGCTCTGCTTGGCGGCATACAGGGCCTGGTCGGCGGCGTGCAGCAGGGCCTGCACATCCAGCGGCCGATCTGCCGAGGAGCAGGCCAGACCGATGCTGACGCCCAGCTGCACCGGAGCCCCCTGACATGCCAGCTGCAACGCGGCAACGGCACTGCGGATACGCTCGGCCAGCGCCTGGGCCACGCTTTGCGGAGTGTCACGCAGCAGCACGATGAACTCCTCGCCGCCATAGCGCGCGGCCAGATCGCCACTGCGCCGGGCACCCTCGCGCAACACCCCGGCCACGGCAGCGATGCACTGGTCACCGAAGGGATGGCCGAAGCTGTCGTTGATCTGCTTGAAGTGGTCGATATCGATCATCAGCACCGCCAGCACCGGGCCCTGCACCTGGCGGAACTGCTGATCGACATAACGGCGGTTGGCCAGCTGGGTCAGGGCGTCGGTGTTGCTCAGGCGGGTCAGCTCGTCGTTGGCCTGCTCCAGATCCAGGGTGGCCTGCTGCAGGGCCGCGGTGCGCTCCTGCACGCGTTTTTCCAGGTCCTCGTTGGCGCTCTGCTGCACGTCGATCAGCGCCTGCTGCGCCCGGATGCGCGCCGCGCGCTCGCTGTTGATGCGGTCGGCCAGGGCCACCGAGAGCAGGATGAACTCGACGAAGAAGCCCAGGGTCTGGGTGCGCAGGGTGATCTGGTTGACCGGCAACAGGCCCTCCAGCGCCGCGACATGGATAAAGGTGCCGAGAATCAGGAAGCCCCAGGCCAGGGCGAACAGCGGCGCGGACGGATTGCCCCGGCGCCACAGGTTGATCGCCACCACCAGTGCCAGGATGCAGGAGAACAGCGCCATCAGGTTGGCGCCGATGTGGTGCAGCCACTGCGGCTCGACCAGCACCAGCAGCAGCGCCACGCTCCAGTAGGCCAGCATCAGGTTGTTGCTCCACAGCATCCAGCCGCGGTAAGCCGGCAGGCGCAGGAAGAAACGCACGAACAGCGAGGCAGAGAGGAAGCTCCACATGGCCGAGAAGGCATAGACCAGGCGGGCCGGCTCGCCCAGCGCGGGCCACAGGTAGAGCGGGCCGATGCCGCTCAGGCAGAGCTCGTAGACGATCGCCCCGAGCAGGTAGACCAGGTACCAGATGTAGCTCTTGTCACGGGTGAACAGGTACAGGCTGGCGTTGTACAGGAGGATCGCCAGCATGGCGCCGAAGAACAGGCCGAACAGCAGCCGCATGTCCTGTTCCTGCGCCTGGAAAGCCGGCTGGGTGAGCAGCTGCATCGGCAGGATGAGGTTTTCCTCGCTGCTCACGCGCAGGTAGACCTGCACCTCTTCGTCCAGCGGCAGGTCCAGCGGGAACACCAGTTGTCGCTCGGCCAGCGGCCAGCTGGTGAGCGGCAGGTGATCGCCGGCGGCCATCGACGGGCCCCAGGTGGCGCTGGCGGGGAAGTACAGGCGCACTTCCACGCGGTCGAGGATCGGCCACTCCACCAGCAGGCGCCAGTCGCGGGTCTGCGCCAGGTTGCGCAGGTCCAGGCGCACCCAGGCGGCCTGCTTCTGGTAGCCCAGGCTCAGCGAGGAACCGCGCACGGCCTGCCAGTCGCTGGCGAGCGCCGCATCGGCGAAGTCCAGGGGCCGCTCCGGCAGCAGGTATTCCAGCTGCTGGCCCAGGCGCAGGCTCGGGCGCTCGTCGCGCAGCTCGGTCACAGACGCCTGCGCCAGCAGGGGCAACAGGCAGAAAAGCAGCAAGGCTAGTACGCGTGTTCGCACTGACAACCCTCGACTGAAGGAGCTCCACTGTGCTCGGCGCCACCACAGGCCCCGGCATTCCTGCCCGACAGGCTAGCACGCCGGCAGGCCGCGGCATGTGCGGTATATCGGGCAGAGCCTCGGTCGGAGCGGCCATCCGCCAACGCGCAGGGTCAAGGGCGTGGGGTTAGAGCCTGTTTACGATTTTCTGCATTAGCGCCAAACAAGGCGCCAGGAGAGTAATGGCTAGGTAGCCATGATGGATTGCATAGGTTTGCCGGTATGGATCGGCCGCAGGCCAGGTAACACCCGTAGGTTGGCGTTGAGCGCAGCGAAGCCCAACAGGTTCGTAGCAGGACAACCTACAGCGTTAGGCAACACGTGACGAGGGCATCGCCCCATGCACCCCTAGGCGCTACTGCCCGGCTACGGCGAAGTTGGGCAGGCTGTCCACCGGCTGGGCGAAGTCGTAGGGGATCGACTCCAGGGCCAGGCCGACGTTGCGCTGCACCACGAAGTGCAGGTGCGGGCCGGTGCTGTTGCCGGTGTTGCCGGACAGCGCCAGGGAGTCGCCCTCCTCCACCCTCTGGCCTTCCTGCACCCGCACCGAACCGCGGGTCAGGTGCAGGTAGACACCCATGGTGCCGTCGTCATGCAGAATGCGCACATAGTTGCCGGACGGGTTGTTGCCGCGCCCGCTCTGCCGGTTCTCCACCTTGACCACCATGCCGCCGCGCGAGGCGACGATGGGCGTGCCCACCGGCATGGCGATATCCAGGGCATAGCGGCCCTTGGCGGTGAAGTGGCTGTACTTGCCGTTGGCGCCCTGGGTCAGCTTGAACGGCCCGCCGCGCCACGGCAGCGGATAGCGGAACAGCAGCGGCTGCAGGCGCGGGTCGCCCATGGCATAGCGCAGGCGCGGCTTGTAGTGCATCGGTTGGGCCGGGTCGAGCGGCGCCAAGGTGGCCAGGCGGATATGGCTGCGCGGCGGCAGCACCCAACGGATCGGCTGCTCGGGGGCGCCGACCACGTTGCTCACGCGCTTGAAGCTCAGCTCGATCTCCACCGGGGCGTACAGGTCGTTGCGCAGCACCAGCGTCTCGCCGGCATCGTGCTTCTTGGTCTCCAGCTTCACCAGGTTGTCCAGGCGCTCGATCATGCGATCGCGGAAGACGAAGACCTGGGCGCCGGGCACGGCCTTGTCGCTGTAGGTCACCGTGCCGTTACGGTCGACATACTTGTAGATGGTCAGCGCGCTGGCCTGGCTCACGGCCAACAGCAGCGCCAAGAAAATGAATGAACGCCCTAGCATAAGTTCGCGGATTTAATGGTTATTGGGATCCGGGATGGCAAGACTAGCAGCGCGCCCGCAGCGCCGCGAGTCCCCGCCCGCTCGGGCTGTGCGGCAATCCGCAGGGTAAATGCCGCCAATACCGTGCTATCCGACGAAAGGCGCAGCGCAGAGCGCTCAATCCGACCTTGGTCGAACAGGCGTCCAGCCGCTCAGTGCCTAGACTTCGGGCCTGTTTTTGCCTGCCGAGGAATACCCATGAGCCCTGATCGTGTGCGCCTGCCCGCCCTGCTGGACAAGGTGATGAGTGCGGTCGATGCCGCAGCCCTGATCGAAGACGGCATGACCGTCGGCATGAGCGGCTTCACCCGCGCCGGCGAAGCCAAGGCGGTGCCGCGTGCCCTGGCCGAACGGGCCAAGACCCAGCCACTGCAGATCAGCCTGATGACCGGCGCCAGCCTGGGCAACGACCTCGACAAGCAGCTCACCGAAGCTGGCGTGCTGGCCCGGCGCATGCCGTTCCAGGTCGACAGCACCCTGCGCAAGGCGATCAATGCCGGAGAAGTGATGTTCATCGACCAGCATCTCTCGGAAACCGTCGAGCAGCTGCGCAACCACCAGCTCAAGCTGCCGGACATCGCGGTGATCGAGGCGGTGGCCATCACCGAGCAGGGCCACATCGTGCCGACCACGTCAGTGGGCAACTCGGCCAGCTTCGCGATCTTCGCCAAACAGGTGATCGTCGAGATCAACCTGGCGCACAACCCCAACCTGGAAGGCCTGCACGACATCTACATCCCGACCTACCGGCCGACCCGCACGCCAATCCCGCTGACCCAGGTGGACGACCGCATCGGCAGCGGCGCGATCCCCATCGACCCGGCGAAGATCGTCGCCATCGTCATCACCGAGCAGGCCGACTCGCCGTCCACCGTGCTGCCGCCGGATGCCGAGACCCAGGGCATCGCCGATCACCTGATCGACTTCTTCAAGCGCGAGGTTGCGGCCGGGCGCATGAGCAACAACCTAGGCCCGCTGCAGGCCGGCATCGGCAGCATCGCCAACGCGGTGATGTGCGGCCTGCTCGACTCGCCCTTCGAAGACCTGACCATGTACTCCGAAGTGCTGCAGGACTCGACCTTCGAGCTGATCGACGCCGGCAAGCTGCGCTTCGCCTCGGGCAGCTCGATCACCCTGTCGGAACGGCGCAGCGCCAGCGTGTTCGGCAACCTCGAGCGCTACCAGGACAAGCTGGTGCTGCGCCCGCAGGAAATCTCCAACCACCCGGAAGTGGTGCGCCGTCTGGGCATCATCGGCATCAACACGGCACTGGAGTTCGACCTGTACGGCAACGTCAACTCCACCCATGTCGGCGGCACCCGGATGATGAACGGCATCGGCGGTTCGGGCGACTTCGCCCGCAACGCGCACCTGGCGATCTTCGTCACCAAGTCGATCGCCAAGGGCGGAGCGATTTCCAGCGTGGTGCCGATGGTCAGCCATGTCGACCATACCGAGCATGACGTCGACATCCTGGTCACCGAGATCGGCCTGGCCGACCTGCGCGGCCTGGCCCCGCGCGAGCGGGCGCGGGCGATCATCGACAACTGCGTGCACCCGGACTTCCGTGGCGCGCTGAACGACTACTTCGCCCGCGCCTGCGCCAAGGGCGGCCACACCCCGCACATCCTGCGCGAAGCCATGCAGTGGCATATCAACCTGGAAGAGTGCGGGCACATGCTGGCCGGCTGACTACCCTGCACCACCAGGCTCCCGTTCAGCGGCGGACCTGGCGCGCAGCGCCGACCAGGCCATCCAGCCACTCCTGATGGCCATTGATCATCGGGTTCGGCCGGGCCCTGGCCAGCTCCTCGGCGGGCTTACCCTTCTGCGTTTCCTGGGTCAGGATACGCACACGGTCGCCGGCGAGATCCTCGATCAACCAGGCGTGGTGCACGTCCAGACGACTGTCACCCTCACCCGCCCAGCCATGCCAGGCCACGCGCCCCGGCTGCCCGTCGATCGGGGGCTGGTATTCATTGCACTGCGCCTCGACCGGGAAACCGAAGGTCTCGAAATAGAAGCGCGCCCCCTCGGCGAGCTGCGGTCCAGCACCATGCTGAAAGCGCACATTGGCCGAGTTGGCGTAGTAGCTCGGCCACTGCGGCGCCAGGCTCAGCAGCGGCCAGATATCGGCAGCACTGAGGCCAGCGACTATCACCTCATTGGAAGCGAAGTTCTCGGTGGTGCCCGGCAGGTAGCCCTCGGGCCAATTGATGGCGTGCATCTCATGTCTCCTCGTCCAGCGGGGATCATCCCCGGATGGAGCACAGAGTGAGAGCCGGACTAAAATAAGGCCAATCGCATTCCCTTAATCCCGGCATCATGAATTCTGATATCAGAAACCTGGACCTGAACCTGCTCAAGACCCTGGACGCGCTGCTCGACGAACGCAGCGTGACCCGTGCCGCGCAGCGCCTGTGCCTGACCCAGCCGGCGGTCAGCGGTATGCTGACCCGGCTGCGCGACAGCTTCGCCGATCCGCTGTTCGTCCGCGCCCAGCGCGGCATCGTGCCGACCACCCGTGCACTGGAGCTGGCCGCGCCGATCAAGCAACTGCTCAACGATGTGGAACTGCTGCTGCAGCCACAGGCGTTCGCGCCGGCATCCGCCGAGCTGACCCTGAGCATTGCCGCCACCGACTATGCACTCAGTGCGGTGGTGGTGCCCTTTCTTGCCGTGCTGCGCCAGCGCGCGCCCGGTATTCGCGTGGCGGTGCTGCCGGTACAGGGCCTGCATCTGCTGGAGCAATTCGAGCGTGGTGCTCTCGACCTGGCCCTGCTCACACCGCAGGGCACGCCGGGCGAACTGCATGCACACCGGCTATTCGAGGAAAGTTACGTCTGCCTGCTGCGTGACGACCATCCTGCGGCAGCAGGCGGCACACTGTCGCTGGAACAGTTCTGCGAGATGGACCATGCACTGGTGTCCTACCAGGGTGGCGGCTTCAGCGGCGTCACCGACGAGGCCCTGGCCGGACTTGGCCTAGCGCGGCGGGTCAGCCTCTCGGTAACCAGCTTCCTGGTGCTGCCGGAGATCCTGCGCAACAGCGACCTGATCGCCGTGGTACCCCGCCGCTTGGCGCAACAGACCACGGGACTGGCCGTGCGCGAACCGCCACTGGAGATTCCCGGTTTTACCAAGACTCTGGCCTGGCACGAGCGCACGCACCGGGATGCGGCGCATCGCTGGTTGCGTGAGCTACTGCTTGAGGTGTGCCGCGAAGCGGACTGAGCGTGAGGATCAGGCGCCAGGGACGAAGTGCTTCTGCGCACTGCCACGGGCAATCAGGCGCGACAGGTAGTCGAGCTTCTGCGGGTCGCGGTCGACGAACTTGAAGGTCAGCTGCAGCCATTCGCTGGCAGGCGTAGGCTCCAGCGCCGCCACGGCGTGCAGGTAGCCGTTGAGGCGGGCAGTCTCGGCGGCCTCGCCCTGCTCCAGGTCGAGCACCGCGCTTTCCAGTACCTGCGGCAGCAGCTCGGTGCGCTTCACCACCAGCAGTGCTTCCTTGAGGCTGAGCGCCTTGATCACGCAGTCCATGCTGCCGCCGGGCAGGCGCAGCTGGCCCTGGCCACGCCCGCTGGGCGCCGCGCTGGCAGCCTTGGCCGCCGGCTTGGCTGCGGCTTCTGGCTTGGCAAAAGCGGCGGCAGCTGCCGGAGCTGCCGCCTTGGCGGCCGGCTTGACCACTTCGGCCTTGCCGCCGGTCAGGGCGGCCAGCGAATCGTTGGCGAAACCGCCACTGCTGAGCATCTTCGGCGGCGCGCTGGCGGCCAGGGCCTGCAGCTTGCCGGCACGGTGCAGGGCCTTCTTCACCTTGGTGATCAGTTGTTCGTTGGAGAAGGGTTTGCCGATGAAGTCGGAGACGCCGGCCTGGATGGCCTGGACGACGTTCTCCTTGTCGCCGCGGCTGGTCACCATGATGAACGGCACGACTTTCAGGCTGTCCTGCTCACGGCACCAACTGAGCAATTCGAGACCTGACAGTTCGGGCATTTCCCAGTCGCAAAGAATCAGATCGACAGGCTGCCGGCTGAGCATCTGCTGGGCCTTGCGCCCGTTGATCGCTTCTTCGATCTGGATACCGGGAAAATGATCGCGCAGGCCCTTCTTCACCAGATCACGGATAAAGGTGGCGTCGTCCACTACCAGCACACTGACTTTGCTCATCGACCACTCCTACAGAATGTCGATAAGCATAGCTGCGGATGATGGCCCAAGGCCAACCGCATCGCCTCGGTGATTTCCCGAGCAGACGACCGGGGCCATCCCGGTCGCCGCCCGCGCGGCTTATTCGCTCCGGGTGCCCTGCACTTCTTCCTGCATCCGCGCCAGGCCCATGTGCCGCACGTCGGTGCCGCGCACCAGGTAGATCACCAGTTCGGCGATGTTGCGCGCGTGGTCGCCGATGCGCTCCAGCGAACGCAGGACCCAGATGATATTGAGCACGCGGGTGATCGAGCGCGGGTCTTCCATCATGTAGGTGACCAGCTCGCGCAGGGCGGTCTTGTACTCGCGGTCGACGGTCTTGTCGTACTGCGCCACGGACAGGGCCAGGTCGGCGTCGAAACGGGCGAAGGCGTCCAGCGACTCCTGGACCATCTTGCGTACCTGGTCGCCGATATGACGCACTTCGACGTAGCCGCGCGGCGACTCGCCTTCCTCGCACAGCAGGATGGCGCGCTTGGCGATCTTGGCCGACTCGTCGCCGATGCGCTCGAGGTCGATCACCGACTTGGAGATGCTGATGATCAGGCGCAGGTCGGAGGCGGCCGGCTGGCGGCGGGCGAGGATGCGCAGGCATTCCTCGTCGATGTTGCGCTCCATCTGGTTGATCTGGTCGTCGATCTCGCGCACTTGCTGGGCCAGACCGGAGTCAGCGTCGATCAGTGCGGTGACCGCGTCGTTGACCTGCTTCTCGACCAGGCCGCCCATCGCCAGAAGATGGCTGCGCACCTCCTCCAGCTCGGCGTTGAACTGCTGGGAGATGTGATGGGTGAGGCTGTCTTTGTTGATCATTTGAAAGTCCTGAGCCTGGATGTTCACCTCCCCTCTCCCACCGGGAGAGGGG
>JBOFCR010000048.1:0-12397 GCA_051646165.1 Pseudomonas sp.
CCAACCTACTGATGTGGGCCAGGTCACAGATCCGTGCCTCGGGTACACCCCGCTTGGCGATACCACTTCCCTTAAGTGAACAGCATTACGCCGTGATGGCGGGCTTTTTCATGCCTTAGAGGTTCTGGTAGCGGTTCATGTCCAACACGCCCGCCTCCACCGGTTCGGTTTCCCGGATATAGGCCGACAGGTCGTTGAAGTAGCGCCAGAACTCGGGATGACTGCGACGGATGCCCCAGCGCGCCACCACCTGCTCAAACGCCGCCACATCGCGGGCCTGCTCCAGGGCCGCGACAAACTCCGGCACCTCGCTGGCGCGCAGGTTGAAGATGAAGCTGGGGTAACTGGTGAGCACGCCTGGATAGACAGTGAGGGTGTCCAGCCCCGACTGATAACGCAGCGACTCGCCGATCATGAAGGCCACATTGCTGTGCGCACGATTGCGCAGCAGGCTGTACACCTCGCGCTTGCCATCGGCCAGTTCAATGCGCAACAGGGTCGCCTCGGGCAGTTGCTCGATCACCCTGAGCCCCGCCGCCGGCCGCCCCGGCAGACGGCTGAACGCCTGTTCGGCACTGCGCAATTGCGCATCCAGGCCATCGCGGTAGCAATGTGCGGTATAGCAACGGTTGATCGGATCGGGTCGCGCGTTGAGGCTGGCATAGCGCTGCAGCAGCACCTCGGCAAATAGCCGCTTGGGGTCGCTGCCTGGCAACTGCAGGGCCGTCAGGCTACCCATATCGGCCTCGCTGTAATCCATCCACATCTTCAGCTTGCCGCTGTTCTGGTACCAGTCGTCCAGGTAGGCCTGGCGCGACTCGGCCGGCAGCAGGCGAAGGAAGTTCAGTTCGGCGCCATTGCGGATCAGGTCGAAGTACAGGCGGGTCTGCGCCTGGTGCGCGACATTGCCGGAGACGTCGAAATTAACCACCAGTTGGTAATAGGTGCGCTCCAGCAGCGGGTAGTCCATCAGCCACAGGGTCTGCGGTATCTCGCCGATCAGGCCTTTACGCACCATGGCGCTGTCATGGTGGCGGAAGATCGACAGCAGCGCATTGTCGTTGCCGGCCCAGAGCGTCGACCAGCTGGGCGCGGGCGCGTCGGCATAGGCCTCGCGGCGCAGGTCCTCGTACTGGTTACGCTTATCGCGGTAGGCGCGCCACAGGCCCAGCAGGTCGCCGATATCGTCGAGCTGCCCCGGCATGGCCAGCAGCGGCGTGGCCTCGGCACGGTAGTCGGCATCGGTCAGGTAGAGGTCGTGCGTGGGGTCCTGGAACAGCGCCCAGAAGTTGTCGCGGATCACGTCGGTGGCGATCTGCCCGCGACACACCGGGCCGCGGATAAAGGTGCGCACGAAGTACTCGGCGTTATCCAGCATGAACTGGTAGCGCGCCTGCGCCGGGATCGCGGCAAAGGTCTCGAACGGGTTGGCGCGGCGCTGGGCGCCATAACCGGGCACCGCATCCACCGTCCAGTCACTGCTGAAAAACAGCTCTTGTACCCGCGCCAGCTTCTGCGCGCTGAGCGGATAGGTGATATGGGTCTTGTGCACGATCACGCCCTGGATCGGCCACAGGCGGTAGTAGAAGTCGCTACCCGGGTCCTCGTTGGGCCGGCGCGTGGCGATCACATCGATCGGCTCGCCGCTGGGCGTGCGCGAGCGCACCAGCTGGAAGAAATGCCCCGCCTCGCCGCCCTCGAAATACAGGTGAGCGAGGAACAGGTGCTCGAACAACCACCGATTGACCAGGCTTTCCCGCGCCCCCGGGGCGTTGAGCAGTGTTTCCCACGCGGCGATCTGCTTGTGTTCCGCCGCCGAAGGTTGCAGCGCCTCCTGCTCCACCGGCGCGCCCTGCGCCAGCCACTGCTGCAGGGTGGCGTATTCGCTGTCGCTCAGGCCGGTGACGGCGAACGGCATGCCGGCATGGGCGAACTTCTTCTGATAGGCATCGAACTCGCCCGGCAGCGGGCACTGGTTGTCGCGGTTGATCGAGATATCCAGGTCCGCCGGCAACTTGGCATTCGGCTCAAGCGGGTTGCTGCGACCCAGTTCCAGCATCCGTGCCATCAGCGCGGCCTGGCCGTTCCGGGCATCCAGCACCGAACTGAAGCCCCGGCTGCGCCAGGCAGCCTCACCCTGGGCATCGAAGAACAGCCGCGTCGGCGCCTGCGCCTTGCTCCGCCCGCCGTCGTAGACCGGCACCTTGTTGGCCCCGCGCAGCCCCCCCTCGCCGCTGCCCAGGTTGAGCTGGCACGGCGCGTCGTAGCAGGCGTGGCAGGCCACGCATTTCTGCGTGAGGATGGGTTGAACGTCGCGGCTGTAGGACACCGCGTCGCTGGCACCGGCCGAGCCGGCAAAGATGAAAACGAGGAAGAAAACCGCAAGTCCCTGGCGCAACATAAACCCTACCCTTTACGTGGAATGGCGATTCTAGCGCTACCGCCCCAGCAAAGAGAGGCTTAAACATGAGCCAAATTCATGGGAAATCCAGACCTGCGGAAAAAGCATGCAGCTTTGCTATCATCGCGCCTTTGTTTCCGCTCTCTCCAGGTAGCTCCCCATGTCCGACCGCAGCGCCCGTCTCCAGGCCCTTCAGCAAGCTCTGAAAGAACGCATCCTGATCCTCGATGGCGGCATGGGCACCATGATCCAGAGCTACAAGCTGGAGGAAGAGGACTACCGTGGCGCGCGCTTCGCCGACTGGCCGAGCGACGTGAAGGGCAACAACGACCTGCTGCTGCTCAGCCGCCCGGACGTGATCCAGGCTATCGAGAAGGCCTACCTGGATGCCGGCGCCGACATCCTGGAAACCAACACCTTCAACGCCACCCAGGTGTCCCAGGCCGACTACGGCATGGAGTCGCTGGTCTATGAGCTGAACGTCGAAGGCGCGCGCCTGGCCCGTGAAGTGGCCGATGCCAAGACCCTGGAAACCCCGAACAAACCGCGTTTCGTCGCCGGCGTACTCGGCCCAACCAGCCGCACCTGCTCGATCTCCCCGGACGTCAACGACCCCGGCTACCGCAACGTCACCTTCGACGAGCTGGTGGAAAACTACGTCGAGGCCACCCGCGGCCTGATCGAGGGCGGCGCCGACCTGATCCTGATCGAGACCATCTTCGACACGCTCAACGCCAAGGCGGCGATCTTCGCCGTGCAGCAGGTGTTCGAGGACGATGGCGTCGAGCTGCCGATCATGATCTCCGGCACCATCACCGACGCCTCCGGCCGCACCCTGTCCGGGCAGACCACCGAAGCCTTCTGGAACTCGGTGCGCCACGCCAACCCGATCTCCGTGGGCCTCAACTGCGCCCTCGGTGCCAAGGACCTGCGTCCGTACCTGGAAGAACTCTCGACCAAGGCCGACACCCACGTTTCCGCGCACCCCAACGCCGGCCTGCCGAACGCCTTCGGCGAATACGACGAAACTCCGGCCGAGATGGCCGCAGTGGTCGAAGAGTTCGCCGCGTCGGGCTTTTTGAACATCATTGGCGGCTGCTGCGGCACCACCCCGCCGCATATCCAGGCGATTGCCGAGGCCGTGGCCAAGTACCCGCCTCGCGTCATTCCGGACATCCCCAAGGCCTGCCGCCTGTCCGGCCTGGAGCCGTTCACCATCGATCGCAACTCGCTGTTCGTTAACGTCGGCGAGCGCACCAACATCACCGGTTCGGCCAAGTTCGCCCGCCTGATTCGCGAAGAGAACTACACCGAAGCCCTGGAAGTCGCCCTACAGCAGGTCGAAGCCGGCGCCCAGGTGATCGACATCAACATGGACGAAGGGATGCTCGATTCCCAGGCGGCCATGGTCAAGTTCCTCAACCTGATCGCCGGTGAGCCGGACATCTCGCGCGTACCGATCATGATCGACTCCTCCAAGTGGGAAGTGATCGAAGCCGGCCTGAAGTGCATCCAGGGCAAGGGCATCGTCAACTCGATCTCGATGAAGGAAGGCGTCGAGCAGTTCAAGCACCACGCCAAGCTGTGCAAGCGCTACGGCGCCGCCGTGGTGGTGATGGCCTTCGACGAAGCCGGCCAGGCCGACACCGCCGCGCGCAAGCGCGAAATCTGCCAGCGCAGCTACGACATCCTGGTCAACGAAGTGGGCTTCCCGCCGGAAGACATCATCTTCGACCCGAACATCTTCGCCATCGCCACCGGCATCGACGAACACAACAACTACGCCGTGGACTTCATCGAAGCCTGCGCCTATATCCGCGACCACCTGCCCCACGCTCTGACCTCGGGCGGGGTGTCCAACGTGTCGTTCTCCTTCCGCGGCAACAACCCGGTACGCGAGGCCATCCACTCGGTCTTCCTTTACCACGCGATCCAGAACGGCCTGACCATGGGCATCGTCAACGCCGGCCAGCTGGAAATCTACGACGAGATTCCCAAGGAACTGCGCGAGAAGGTCGAGGATGTGGTGCTCAACCGCACCGAAGGCGGCACCGAAGCACTGCTGGCCATCGCCGACAACTACCGCGGCGACGGCAGCGTCAAGGAAGCGGAAACCGAGGAGTGGCGCGCCCTGCCGGTCGGCAAACGGCTAGAGCACGCGCTGGTCAAGGGCATCACCGCCTTTATCGTCGAAGACACCGAGGAATGCCGCCAGCAATGCGCGCGCCCCATCGAAGTCATCGAGGGCCCGCTGATGAGCGGGATGAACGTGGTCGGCGACCTGTTTGGCGCCGGCAAGATGTTCCTGCCCCAGGTGGTGAAATCCGCCCGCGTGATGAAACAGGCCGTGGCCCACCTGATCCCCTTTATCGAAGCGGAAAAAGGTGACAAGCCGGAAGCCAAGGGCAAGATCCTCATGGCTACCGTGAAGGGCGACGTGCACGATATCGGCAAGAACATCGTCGGCGTGGTGCTCGGTTGCAACGGCTACGACATCGTCGACCTCGGCGTGATGGTGCCAGCGGAGAAGATCCTGCAGACGGCCATCGCCGAGAAGTGCGACATCATTGGCCTGTCCGGCCTGATCACCCCGTCGCTCGACGAGATGGTGCATGTCGCCCGCGAGATGCAGCGCCAAGGCTTCAGCCTGCCGCTGATGATCGGCGGCGCCACCACCTCCAAAGCCCACACCGCGGTGAAGATCGAGCCCAAGTACCAGAACGACGCGGTGGTCTACGTCACCGACGCCTCGCGCGCCGTGGGCGTGGCCACCCAACTGCTGTCCAAGGAACTGAAAGCCGGCTTCGTGCAGAAGACCCGCGACGAATATGTGGAAGTGCGCGAACGCACCGCCGCACGCAGCTCGCGCGCCGAGCGCCTGCCCTACGCCGCCGCCGTGGCCAACAAGCCGAAGTTCGACTGGAGCACCTACCAGGCCAGCAAACCGAGCTTCACCGGGGTGAAAGTGCTCGACGATATCGACCTGTCGGTACTCGCCGAGTACATCGACTGGACGCCGTTCTTCATCTCCTGGGACCTGGCCGGCAAATACCCGCGCATCCTCACCGATGAAGTGGTTGGTGAAGCGGCCACCGCGCTGTTCGAAGATGCCCAGGCGATGCTGAAGAAGCTGATCGACGAGAAGCTGATCAGCGCCCGCGCGGTGTTCGGCTTCTGGCCGGCCAACCAGGTCGAGCACGACGACATCGAAGTCTATGGCGACGACGGCCAGCCGCTGGCCAAGCTACACCACCTGCGCCAGCAGACCATCAAGCCGGACGGCAAGCCCAACCTGGCCCTGGCCGACTTCGTCGCCCCCAAGGACAGCGGTGTGACCGACTACGTGGGCGGCTTTATCACCACCGCCGGCATCGGCGCGGAAGAAGTGGCCAAGGCCTACCAGAACGCTGGCGACGACTACAACAGCATCATGGTCAAAGCGCTGGCCGACCGCCTCGCCGAAGCCTGCGCCGAGTGGCTGCACGAACAGGTGCGCAAGAATTACTGGGGCTACGCCCAGGACGAGCAGCTCTCCAACGAGGAACTGATCAAGGAAGCCTACAAGGGCATCCGCCCTGCTCCCGGCTACCCGGCCTGCCCGGACCACACCGAGAAGAAGACCCTGTTCACCCTGCTCGACCCCGCAGCCGAGTTCGACAAGGCTGGGCGCAGCGGCGTGTTCCTCACCGAGCACTACGCCATGTTCCCCGCCGCTGCCGTGTCCGGCTGGTACTTCGCCCACCCCGAGGCGCAGTACTTCGCCGTGGGCAAAGTGGATAAGGATCAGGTGGAAAACTACACCGCACGCAAACAGCAGGAACTGGCCGTCAGCGAGCGCTGGCTGGCGCCGAATCTGGGTTATGACAACTGATTTCACAGGGGGCGTCATGCGCCCCGTCTCATCATGACGCCCCTTGAGCTCATCGCCTCCGCCCTCGGCATCACCTCCGTCTGGCTGACCGTGCGGCAAAATCCGCTTTGCTGGCCCATCGGCCTGGTGATGGTGCTGCTCTATGCCTGGTTCTTCTTCGACGCCCGGCTCTACTCGCTGGTGCTGCTGCACGGCGTGTTCGCCGCCATGCAGCTGTATGGTTGGTGGCAGTGGCGCCAGGGCGTGGACGACAGCGGCCGGCGACCGGTCGGGAATGCCACGCGCCATGAAGTCCTTATCGGCCTGGGCGCCGCCCTGCTGCTCGGCCTGCTGCTGGGGCTGGCCATGGATCGCCTGACCGAAGCCCTCTACCCCAGGCCGGATGCCCTGCTCACCGCCTTCAGCCTGCTCGCCCAGCTGTGGATGGCGCTCAAGCGCTGGCAGTGCTGGCTGCTGTGGATAGTGGTCGATGGGCTCTATATCGGCTTCTTCGCCATCCAGGAATACTGGCTGACAGCCGGGTTGTACGGTGTGTTCACCGCCCTGGCCGTGCTCGGCCTGCGCGAATGGCGCGCCGCGCGGGTATGCCCGGCGTGAAGGTGGTGGTGCTGACCGGCCCGGAATCGAGTGGCAAGACCTTTCTCGCCGAGCGCCTGCAGCAGCGTTTTGGTGGACTGGTGGTCGGCGAGTACGTGCGCCACTTCATCGAGCGGGAACAACGCGACACCTGCCTCGCCGATATTCCGGCCATCGCCCGCGGCCAGCTGGCCTGGGAGGATGCCGCCCGCGCCCAGGCACCCGAGCTGCTGATCCTCGACACCCACCTGCTGAGCAATATCCTCTGGAGCCGTACCCTGTTCGACGACTGCCCCGTCTGGCTGGAGGCCGCACTGCTGGAGCGCCACTATGACCTGCACCTGCTGCTGTCGCCGCAAGGCGTCGAGTGGGAGAGTGACGGCCAGCGCTGCCAGCCCGAACTGGCCGAGCGCCTGCACTTCCACCAGGACTGCAGCGACTGGCTGCAGCGCCATGCGCGTAACTGGGTGGCGATCGAGGGCGACTGGGCGCAACGCGAGGCCGCAGTCATTGAGCAGGTAGCCCACCTGATCGGCTGAAGCCCGCCACGTTGCCTCCTACACTGCTCCAGCCATCCCGACAGAACCGCAGGAAGCCCATGTCACCCATCACCTACATCCGTCTTCACCCCTCCGCCGGCCTGCTGTTCGTCCAGCTGCTCGGCGTGCTGCTGTACCCCTGGATGGAAGACACGCAGATCGGTCGTGCGCTGTTCGGCGCCTTCGGCCTGCTGGTGCTGGGCATGGCGCTGCATGTGGTCAAGCGCAGCCCGGTGCAGACCTGGGTGGCCGGGCTGCTGGCACTGCTGGTGGTGGCCCTGAACCTGCTCGACAGGTTCACCCCCAGCACCCTGCTGGAAGCGCTGATCGCCATCCTGGAGGCCGCGTTCTACTTCTACGCCGCAGCCAGCCTGATCGCCTATATGAATGCCGACCAGCACGCCACCACCGACGAGCTGTACGCGGTCGGCGCGACCTTTACCCTGCTGGCCTGGGCCTTCGCCCACCTCTTCACGTTCTGCCAACTGCTGCTGCCGGGCAGCTTCGCCGCGATGCTCGAACCGCAGGCGGCGCGCACCTGGATGGAATTATTGTTTCTAAGCTTCACCACCCTGTCCGGTGTCGGCCTGGGCGATATCGTGCCGCTCACCCCGATGGCCCGTTCGCTGGTGATGATCGAGGAGTTCGCCGGGGTCATGTACCTGGCGCTGGTGGTCTCGCGGCTGATTGCCATGACCGTGAGCAAGCGCTGAAACCATGCTTCAGCCCGCTGTAGCGTGCTGCATGGGGCAAGTCGTAGGTTGGGTTGAGGAGCAGCGCGACGAAGCCCAACGAGTCCTGTTGGGCTTCGCTGCGCTCAACACCAACCTACTGGTGGGCCAGGTCACAGTTCCATGCCTAAGAACCTGTTTACGATCTCCTGACTCGCGGCCATACCGCGTTAAAAGTGGCCTCAAAATGCTCATTTACACCTCGTAAACTGCGCTTTTTCGGCCACTTTTGCCTTGTCTGGCTCTAATTCAGAAGATCGTAAACAGGTTCTAAGGTACACCCCGCTTGGCGATATCACTTTCCTTAAGTGAACGGCATTACCGCGGCAGCGGGATTTTCATAGTTGTTCGGTAGGCTACTTCTTCACCTCGAAATCTCGGCCCCACAGGCGAATCGACGTCACTTGCGCGGTCGGCCCTTCGAAAACGAATTTCTGCCGCACCCCGGTCTTCGCCGGAACGGTCACATCATCAGGGTTAAGCAGACCCGGCAGCGGAGCGCTGGAATAACCTTCTTGGTCGATGGCCAGCAAGGCACCAGTCTGGCGCAGGTTGATCAGGCGCAGCGGCTTATCGGTGGTGTTCTTGAAGCCCAGCAGTGCACTCAGGTTGCCGTCTTCGACGGTCTCGACCTTGAGCAACTGCACGCTGACCTGGCCATCGAGCTGCTCCAGGCTGGACACGACGATCGAGCCATCGGCGCCCTGGGCCTCCACACGGCCTTCGGTGACACCGTCCGACACGCCGCCCAGCAGGTTCTTGCCGGCGGTAATCGCCGTGGACACGGCCGCCTTGGCGGAGTCCTTGATGGTGCTCGAATCCGTTGCCGCTTCATCGGCGAAGACAGCTGGCGCGCCCAACGCGGCGGCCAAAGCGATGGCCAGCGGTGAAATCCTGTTCATGGTCGTACTCCTGTAATGGCGACGGCTCAAAAGAGCTACAGATTGACCGCAGCCCTGCGAAAAAGCGAGTCGGCGAGCGAGGAACTGCCGGCTGGCTAACGCTTTTCCTGCGCGTGAACCAAGCGCCTAGCCAGGGCCGTCGGCGCCACGCGACGGTCACCAGCAGCTCTACTACGTCAGTTTCGATGCCAATGGCCGGGGCGACAGACCAGCGCGCAGTACAGCACCAACCCGCAAGCCCTGTAGCCCGATAGCCCGCCGCCCTGGCCGGCTTTTCATTGGCGCGCGCCGCGATCCATCAGGCAAAATGGCGGCAACGCCCTGCTCCTGGCAGGCCATTGCCCGACGGATCGGCAACGTACCATGCCCCTGATCGCTCTGATTCTCCTCATCCTGCTGGCCCTCGCCCTGTACCTGCTGCGCCGGGAACGTCATGCCCGGCAGGAGCTGGACGAATATCGACACCTGGCCAGCCGACTGGGGCAAGGCGTGCTGCACCTCGACGCCAGCGACTGCATCCGCTGGTGCAACCCGGTCGCCGCCCGGCTGCTGGGCAAGGATGAGCGCGAACTGCGCGGCAGCCGGATCGGCGCTCACCTGCCGGAACTCGGCGACAGCGCCCACCAGCGCCTGCCCCTCGCCGGGCAACCCGGAACGCCCCTCGAAATTACCCGCCTGCCGGCCAGCGACGGGCACGGCACGTTGCTGCTACTGCAACCCGGCAACGAGCCTGCTCGCTCGCAGGATGACGCCGAGCGCTTCAAGCGCAGCCAGTACTTCGCCCGGATCGGCACCTGGGACTGGGACATCGACACCAACTGCCTGTACTGGTCGGAAGCCATCTACGCCATGTTCGGCCACCCGGTTGGCGGCGTAACGCCGAGCTACGAGCTGTTCTGTGCCAGCGTGCACCCGGACGACCGCGAGCGGGTTCGCGCCGGCGAACGGCACTGCATCGAGACTGGCGAAAACCACGACGAGGAATACCGGGTGATCTGGCCCGACGGCAGCCTGCACTGGCTGCGCGAGACCGGCAACGTGATCAAGGACGCCGCAGGCGCCCCGGTGAAGATGATGGGCGTGGTTCGCGACATCACCGAGGAAAAAGCCTGGGCCAGCCAGATGCACCAGTTGGCTCACCACGACGCGCTGACCGGTCTGCCCAACCGCCTGGTCTTCGAGGATCGCCTGCGCAATGCCCTGGAGCGGGCACGTCGCCACAGCACACGGATGGCCCTGGTGTTCATCGACCTCAACGACTTCAAGGCGATCAACGACAACCATGGGCATGTCGCCGGCGATCAGGTGCTGGTCGCCACGGCACGCCGGCTGCAGAGCGCCCTGCGCGAGTCGGACAGTGTGGCGCGGATTGGCGGTGACGAGTTCGTCCTCATCCTCGAAGGGCTGGCACTCGGGCGCAACCTCGAAGAGGAAGCCCGCAGCATTGGCGAGAAGATCCTCGACGCGCTGGCACTACCGCTTGGCAACGAGGGCAACCCGCAGCGCATCGATGCCAGCCTGGGCATCGCGGTGTTCCCGGATCATGCACCGAACATGGATCGGCTGATCCATGTCGCCGACCTGGCGATGTACGAGGCCAAGCGCAGCGGCGAGAACCAGTACCGCCTGGGCAGCGCCGGGCAGCAGCGCAGCAGCGTCGAATAGGCGAGAAATCTCAGCTCAGGCTGGAGCTCGAACGGCGCACGATCTTGATCGTGTGCTTGAGCGTCGGCTTGCGCGTCACGCTGACCGCACGACGGCTAACCGTATCGATGGTGATGTTCCAGAAACCGCTGTTGGGTACGGTGATCTTGGCCGGGAACTTGTCGAACGCGCCACCATGGTAGGCGTGACGCCCGCCATTCTTGAAGCTGCGAAAGTTCGCATCGCTCATCAGGCGGATATTGCAGGGCTGCGAGCACTCGATAACGACGATATCGTCCTCGTTCAGGTGTTCGCGCTGGTGTATGAATTTCATGCTGTTCCCACACGGTTCTGGAGCAAAGCCCTGACGCAGCCACATGCGGGCGCTCGGACGGATTGCCGACTAACCTCAGTCGGCCGACCAGACGAATGACTGGCCAATTTCCTCATTCTACCTGCCTCAGGACAAGGATGCCGCCCCATGTATCGCTGCCTAGCGCTGCTGACCTTTCCCTTATTGCTTGCCGCGTGTGCTGGCCCCGCCTATTTCGAAGCCGTACAGCCATCCAGCCCGCAGCAGGCTGTGCTCTACCTGTATCGCCCGGAGGCCAGCAATCCCGGCCTGATGCAGCCGCTGCGCTTCGATTACCCGGAAGTATTCATCGACGGCCAGAGCATCGGCACCCTGGAATTCAACAAGTACCGCCATGTCGAGCTGGCAGCCGGACAGCACAGCGTGCTGATTACCGGCCTCAGTCGCGGCGCCAAGTGGGAGCCGCGCGATATCCAGCAGAAGGTCACCCTCAGCCCCGCCCAGATCAAATATCTCAAGCTGAACGTGCAGTACAAACTGGACGAAATGATGCTCGGCCAGCCCAAGCCGAGCTACAGCATCTACCTGACGCCAATGCGCAGCGAAGAGGCTCTCTACGAAATTCGCCACACCAAACCGCAATAAACTCAGGAGAACGTGCATGCCCGCAATCAACCAGCTGAGCCTTGCGCTACTCAGTCTCGCACTGCTCACCGCCTGTAACAGCCAGGCACAGAACCAAGCACTGAGCAGTGATATCAGCACCAGCCAGGTTACCCAGGAAGGAGTACCGGGCAGCCTGACCACCCAGGTCGAGCGGGTCAGCGCCGTGGTCAGCGCCATCGACTACGAGCAGCGCAGCTTCACCCTCAAGGATGCACAGGGTAATAGCCGCGACTTCAAGGCACCGCCGGAGATGCTCAACTTCCCGCAACTGAAGGTCGGCGACCAGGTCAATGCCACGGTCACCCTGGAGCAACTGGTCTACCTGCGCGAACCGGGCGCCCCCAGCGCCGATGGCGCCGCCGGGCTGGTCGCGGCAGCCCCCGAGGGCAGCAAGCCGGGCATACTGGTGGCCGATACCATCGAGGTCACGGCCGTGGTCAAGGCCATCGACGTCAAGCTGCACACCGCCACCCTGCAGTTCGCCGATGGCAGCCAGAAAACCGTGCAGGTGCGCCCGGATGTACAACTCAAGGACCAATACCTGAACAGCCGGGTGGTAATTCGCCTGAGTTCGGCACTCGCCATCCGCGTCGAGCCGAAGCCGTAACGAGCGTAACAGCATGCCGCCCAAGGTGACCCAATTACTGCAGGTGCCAGCCAGCCAACAGGGGGAGGAGCAATTCGTCCCCCTGCTGCAGAGCGGCTCGCTGAGCCTGGAACAGATCGTCTCCCACGGCCAGGCAAGCCCGGCTGG
>JBOFCR010000061.1:0-1524 GCA_051646165.1 Pseudomonas sp.
GACGACTACCTGCTGCCGGCAGAGAGGTTCGCCGCGCTCAAGCATGCGCAGGCTCTGCCCCTGGCGATCAACCCGAACAGCAACCAGTACCTGGAAGAGCGCTTGCAGCTGCTGGACGAGCAGCTGGCCACCGTCACCCGCCTGGCCAAGGACAACGAGCTGCCCGATGCCATCCTCACCGAGTCGGGGCTGAAGATCACCCCACTGGATTCCGCGGTGCCCAATACCGCGCAGGCGCTGATCGACCAGACCAGCCAGTTGCTGCCGCGCATCAAGATCACCGAACTGCTGATGGACGTGGACGACTGGACGGGCTTCAGCCGCCACTTCACCCACCTGAAGGACGGTGCCGAGGCCAAAGACCGGACATTGCTGCTGTCAGCGATCCTGGGCGATGCGATCAACCTCGGGCTGACCAAGATGGCCGAGTCGAGCCCCGGCCTGACCTACGCCAAGCTATCCTGGCTGCAAGCCTGGCACATCCGAGACGAAACCTACTCGGCGGCCCTAGCCGAGCTGGTCAACCACCAGTACCGTCATACCTTCGCCGCTCACTGGGGCGACGGAACGACCTCTTCTTCCGATGGCCAGCGCTTCCGGGCGGGCGGTCGGGGTGAAAGCACCGGGCACGTCAACCCGAAGTACGGCAGCGAGCCGGGGCGGCTGTTCTACACCCATATTTCCGACCAGTACGCACCGTTCAGCACCCGCGTGGTGAATGTCGGCGTGCGCGATTCCACCTATGTGCTTGACGGCTTGCTGTACCACGAGTCCGACCTACGGATTGAGGAGCACTACACCGACACGGCTGGCTTCACCGATCACGTCTTCGCCCTGATGCACCTGCTGGGCTTCCGCTTCGCACCGCGCATCCGCGACCTCGGCGAAACCAAGCTGTATGTTCCGAATAGCGTCCAGGACTACCCGACATTGCGCCCAATGGTTGGCGGCACCCTGAACATCAAGCATGTCCGCGCCCACTGGGACGACATCCTGCGCCTGGCCAGCTCGATCAAGCAGGGCACCGTCACTGCCTCGCTGATGCTGCGCAAGCTCGGCAGCTACCCGCGCCAGAACGGTCTGGCCGTGGCCTTGCGCGAACTGGGCCGGATTGAGCGCACACTGTTCATCCTCGACTGGCTGCAAAGCGTAGAGCTACGTCGCCGCGTGCATGCCGGACTGAACAAGGGCGAGGCGCGCAACTCCCTGGCCAGGGCGGTGTTCTTCAACCGCCTCGGCGAAATCAGGGATCGGAGCTTCGAGCAGCAGCGCTACCGGGCCAGCGGTCTCAACCTGGTGACGGCCGCCATCGTGCTGTGGAACACGGTGTACTTGGAACGCGCCACCCAGGCGATGAGCGAAGCGGGGAAGTCGGTGGATAGCGAGCTGCTGCAATACCTGTCGCCGCTGGGGTGGGAGCACATCAACCTGACCGGCGATTATGTCTGGCGGCAGAGCCGCAGGCTGGAGGACGGGAAGTTTCGGCCGCTAAGGCTGCCCGGAAAACCTTAACGTACGATTTTT
>JBOFCR010000070.1:0-3153 GCA_051646165.1 Pseudomonas sp.
GGCGCCAGGTCCAGACCTCGAACAACTCTTCCAGCGTGCCGATGCCGCCGGGCAGGGCCAGGAAGGCATCGCTGCGCTCGGCCATCAGGCGCTTGCGTTCGTGCATCGTCTCGACGACGTGCAATTCGCTCAGACCGGTGTGGCCGAGTTCGCGCTCCATCAGCGACTGCGGAATGACGCCGACCACGCGGGCGCCGGCCGCCAGCGCGGCATCGGCTACTTCACCCATCAGCCCGGCTCGGCCGCCGCCGTACACCAGCTGCCAGCCCATGCTGCCGATCAGCGTGCCGGTTTCGCGCGCCGCGGCAGCGTGCGATGGCCTGCGCCCCGGCCGCGATCCGCAGTACACGCAGATCGAAAGCCGGCGGGTCGCGGCGGCCAGAACGTTGGGCTGAACGTTGGGCAAAACGTCGAACATGGGCAGTGTGCTGTGGGCCGGGCGGCGCCCGTCAGAGCCATTTTGCATGGCCCTCACTTCGGCTTGCGTTTGATGGTCGGCCAGTACACCAGTTCGGTGCCGCAGAGCAGGTCGTGCAGATACTGCTGTCGCTGGTTGAAACGTGAAAGCAAGGCGTACAGCAGCATGCCGGTCAGCAGGACCAAGGTGATGGCGCCGCCGCTGCGCAGCCCGGCCAGGTCGATGCACACCAGCGCCGGTCCGAACCACAGCCAACTGAGCACGTAGCGCAGCAAGGCGCGTGCAGCGCCGACCGGCTGGCCTTGCGCTGACAACAGCCGAACATGCCAGGTCTTCATCGCCACGGTCTGGCCGCCGTGGGTCCAGAACCAGGTGAAGTACAGGCCCAGCACCATGAACAAGAACAACTGCAGCCCGTGCAGGCCGACCAATGCATGCCGTTGCTGCATGGCCAGCCCGTAGACCAGCGCGGCGATCATCAGCACGCCGAACAGCAACACACCCTCGTAGACCAGTGCGGCCAGGCGTCGCCGCAGACCGGCGACCGGGGCTTGTGCGCTCGTGGTGGCTGTCGTCATTGCGCCGCCGAGGCGGCGGCAGCGGTGCTGGAAGGCCCGTCCCGCGGCAGCAGCGTGCGGCGGTCGACCTTGTCCTGGCCGGCGGCGATCTTCGGCTGCCCTATCTGCGCGTGTGCCGGCGGCGAGGCGGTCTTCGAGATCAGCGTGGTGCTGGCCCCCGGCTTGGCCTGCACTACCGTGGGAGCGACGGTCTTGGCCACTGCCGACGTTGATGGCGCCGATACGATGTTGTTCTTCTGCACCGATGCGGTGGTTGCGGCCTTGGCGGGCTCGCCAGTCGCAGTGCCGGTGGCGGCGGTACTGGTCTTCGGCACGGTCTTGGCGCTGTCGGCCAGGGCGCGGCGCTCATCGGCGGGCAGCGCCAGATAGGCGTCCCAACGCGCCTGCCGCTCCTGAGGGCTGATCTGGCGCGCCTCCTGGAATTGCAGCCGGGCACGACCGCGCTCCTCGGGCGTCATGCGTGCCCATTCGGTCATGCGCTCCTGGATGCGTTGGCGCTCTTCGGGCGGCAGCGAAGGCAGACGGGCCGCGATTTCAAGCCACTTCTGCTTGCGCGTTGTATCGATGGCCTGCCAGTCCTTCTTCAATGGCGCCAGTGCCGACTGCTGGGCGGGCGTCAGCGAGACCCACGGCGGACCACCGGCATTGACTGCAGCCGGCGGGCTCGAGGGCGTCTGCGCGTAAATGGCGTCACCCCATGCCAGGCACGACAAAAACAGGGCCGAGACGACGCCAGACCATAGGAGCGAACGGTAAGGACGCTGGCGCTCGGTCACTGTTCAGGTTGCTTCAGGAAGGCCACGAAACCGGGGTCGCCATAGGCCTCGGGAGGCAGGTCATCGGCCAGCAGCGCGGCGTCGACTTCGGCGGCGGCATGGATGTCGGCCTGGCTGTGCAGATGCTGTATCAGCACCAGTCCCAGCACCAGCAGCATCAGCGGCAGCGTCGATGCGACACGCAACCACCCCGAGGGCGATTGCCCCAGGGCGATACTGCCATGCGATACCTGGAAGGCTGGCACCGTCGCCGGCTGGGCCAGCCGCACCTGGCGGGCGCGGGCGACCGCCTGCTCGCGGGCTACGCGCAGGCGCTCCGACAGGTCGTGTGGCAGCCTTTGGGACTGCTCGCTCAGGCGTGCGACGACGCGCAGTGCAAAGCGCGTCTGCAGTGCGTCGAGGTCAACCCGATGGCTTCGCGTCGGTCCGTTCATGGTTTCAGTCCCTTGGCGGCAAGCGCGCCCGCCAATGCATGCACTGCCCTAAAACAGTGCGTCTTCACACTGCCTTCAGAGCAGCCCATGACCAGCGCGGTTTCCGCAGTATCCAGTTCTTCCCAGTAACGCAGCAGGAAGGCCTCGCGTTGACGTGCGGGCAGCGCGGATATCTCGGCATCGATGATCGCCAGCGTCTGCTCGCGCGACAGGCGGTCTGCCGGGCCTTGCGAGGCCCAGCTGCCATCCACGGCCTCCAGCGCTTCTAGCAGGTCGAAATCGCCGTCCTCGCTGCCGCTTTCGAGGTCGGAGAAGTTCAATACCGCCGCGTTGCGCACCTTCTGCCGGCGGAACCAGTCCATCGTGGCATTCGACAGAATGCGACCAAAGATCAGGGGCAGTTCCGCCGCTGGGCGGTCGGCATACTTCTCGGCCAGCCGGATCATTGAGTCCTGGACGATGTCGAGCGCAGCGTCCTCGTCGCGCACCGCATAGGCTGTGCGTTTGAAGGCCCGCTTCTCGGCGCTCTTGAGGAAATCGGACAGTTCTTTGTCGTTGGCCAAGCGCTTGCGGGTCCCGGCGTGCCCCAGTTCGGGCCTGCTCGATTATCACATCGGGCGCTAGGTCGCCCCAGGCGATGCCGCCCCGATGGCATAATGCTGCTTCGCACAATGAGCTCCAAAGCCGGGAGCCCGCTGGCCCGACCCGGGCAGCGGAGATCCGGTCAAATAGCTGTCCGATTCCGCCTCATGAGGGCGCGAGGAGGGGCGCCAATGGTTTTTCGCCTTCGAAAATCGCAAAGGGTCAGACATGGACATTTCCCCCGCGGAAGTCAAACGCGCCGCGTCGGCGCAACCCCCCGCCAATACTGCCCAGGAGTTGAACGGCTCGGACATCCTTGTCCGCTGCCTGCAGGCCGAGCAGGTCAAGTACCTCTGGGGTTACCC
>JBOFCR010000116.1:0-5129 GCA_051646165.1 Pseudomonas sp.
CCAAACCTGTCTGCGACTACTCCAGATTGGTCGCCCCAAAGCAGTATCGGGAAAAGCGGCATAGGCGGAGGCAATCCACGATTCACTGCCGCCACACGGCGAACAGCTGCGATGAACGATGGCCGCTCAAGGCGTCGCAAACCCCAGCGGAAACCTACATGGCCCGAAGCCGTACGTTCACGGACGACGACGGCGTTGGCCCTATCCACACTGGATTCAACGCCAAGCGCGAAACGATGAGGCGCCAACAAGGTCCTGGCGTCACCCCGGGTCGCTCAGTTCCGGCGTTCGGACTGATCGCGGCTGTTTGCGTCGTCATCGCGGGGACGGTGGGCGCGCCGTGACCAACGCTTCACAGGGGTTTGAGATGAACTCGAGTCTGAAGTGGTTCGATCCTTGGTCGAAAGCCAAGGCGAAGAACCGCTGCTGAAGTCGTGCCGTTCGGGCGCCCCCGGCATCAGTCGAGGAACTGCACCGCGCCGGTGTCGAGGTCGTAGACCGCGCCGACCAGGCGCATGCGGCCCGAAGCGAGCGCCTCGCGCGCGTCGTCGGTGTCGCGAAGCGTGCGCAGCGTGCGCCGCACGTTGGCCTCGACCGCCGCATGCATGCGTTCTTCGGGCGGCGCGCCGAGGTCGATGTCGTCCAGCGCCGGCAGCACGTTGTCGAGCAGCGCCGAGATGCGCGCCTTCTGCTGCGTGCCGTGCAGGCGCGAGTCGATCGCCGCCTGCACGGCGCCGCAGTTCTCGTGCCCCATGACCACGAACAGCGGCGTGTGCAGGTGCACCTGCGCATATTGCAGCGTGCCGGCGATCGACGGACCCAGCACGTTGCCGGCGACGCGGATCACGAACAGCTCGCCCAGCCCGGCGTCGAACACCAGCTCAGGCGGCACCCGGCTGTCGCTGCAGGCCAGGATCGTGGCGAAGGGCTGCTGGCCCTTCTTCAGCTCGACCAGCACGCTGCTGTGCACGTTGGGGAAACGGGCTTCACCACGCACGAAGCGGGTGTTGCCGGCCTTCAATCGGTCGAGGGCTTCGTCGGCGGTACAGGTGGGGGCGGGTGCGGCCACGGGCTGCTCCTTTCTTGCGCGTCAGGCAGGGGCCTGGAATGATCGCATGCGTTCGCGTCTGAAGGCCGGCATGGGTCGCGAGCGGCGGCCCCCCGGTGGAACACGTCCGGCTTTGCCCTTCTTTTCGCGCTCAAGTTCGCCGCCGTACCGGCCCGATCCCGTCACCCGCTTGGATGCGGGCGTATGCGCCATGGTCGACGCGCAGGACCGCCAACCTCCCGCTTCAGAACGCAAGATCCACCAAGCCCGCGCCGAGGGTGAGGTGACGCACTCGCGCGACCTGGCGCACTTCGCCGCCGTCGGCGCCGGGCTGGCGCTGCTCGCGCTCGCGCCTGGGCTGCTCGAAGGCGCATCGCGCGCGCTGAGCTTCGACGCCCACGCCGCGGCCGACCCGCAGGCGTTGGTCGATCGGCTTTCGGGGCTGGCCTTGGCCGAGGTCGATAGGACGCAGACGCCACCCATCCGTGCCTGGTGTGCCCACGAACTTCATGGCAGATCCACGTTTCATGCTGACCAGCCGTTCCAACTCATCTTGACCATGAGGCGGTCCAACTTCCTGTCCAAGTCACTGTGGCCGATCAAGGTGCCCGCGCCTCCGAAGTCCATTCGATCGCGTCACATCACGGCCGACCAAGCCAGCCTGAATGTCCGGTGTCACGGATCGTGAACCCACACTTCCGGCCCGTATGCATAGTGCTCAACTATGCGCTGGGGTAGCGCGAGCAGTGCCGAACCGCCCAGCGCTGCAGCATGACGTGCATCAAGATTCTGAGACCGCACAGTGCCAGACTTGTATCCGCGCTTGTACGAGGGAGTTGTCATGTCCGACACATCGAGCCGCCAGGCTATCGAAGCCAATAGCCCGCTGCAGGATTTCTCCACTTGCCACATCGGGTTCGTCACCTTGCTCGAGACCTCGCTCGGCCTGCCCGAGATGGTCGCCACATCGGCACGGGCGCGCTCGTGTGCCGCCGACCTGCTGAAGATGTTCCGCCATAGCGTGCTCGCCCACCACGAAGACGAGGAGCGTGACCTGTTCCCTGCGGTTCTCCAGGTCGCTCAGCCGGGCGCCGAGGCGGACCGGGCACAGGCCATGGTCGCGCAACTCGTCCGCGAGCATCGCCAGATCGCAGCGTTGTGGAAGCAACTGGAGCCAACCGTGCAAGCCATCGCGAACGGCTACCTACCTGGGCTGGACTCTGCGCTGCTGCGTGAACTGGTGAAGCGCTTCAACGAGCACGTGCGCATCGAGGAGGTCGATTTCCTGCCTTTTGCACAGCAGGTGCTGGCACGCCAAGGCGAGGACATGGCGATGCTGGGCTTGGCCTTGCACCGACGCCATGAAGCCACGGAGATCATGACGACGGCGGTGGTATATGGAGCCACCTGAAAGGGATCGTTGCGCCATGGAAGTGCGGCTGCCCGACCTGCCGTTGAATGCAGCAATGGAGAAGCAACGGCTGTTCAGCCACGCGGCCGATGCGCGCGCCGCGGGCCGGAAGTTTGTCTGTGGCGTCGGTGACTTTGCCTCGCTTTCCTGATCCAGCCATAGGCTGAGAAATCATCGGCGCGTCGATCCGCTGTGATCGGCAGCTTCATGGAGACACGATCACGTCAGCGATGACCCGTGCTCGACCCATTCCCGCCGCTTGGTGCCAGAGATACTGCAGCCGCTCAGTCCAGCAACTGGCTCAGGATCTGCGCCACCTTGCCCTGGTTGAGCCGCCCGGCGTCCACCCAAACAAAACGCCCGGCCGGTGCGGCGGCGATGTCGCTGTCGGCCGCGGCGCGGTCGGTGCGGACGTCGTGCAGCAGCACCACACGCTGCACTTGAGCGGCGGTGCTGAGCACACTCAGTTCGTGGCGGCAGCCAGCGTTGCGCGCCTGGAAGCCGCGCAGGTCCATCAACACCACGTCGGCCCGCTGCACCAGGGCGGCCAGCGCGGCCTGCCAGGTGCCGTCGAAACAGTAGCACTCGTTGACGCGGTAGCGACCGTCCGGATCGGGCTTCAGGTCGAACTCGGCCAGGCGCTGCGGCACTTGCGCCGGGCTGGCGATGAAGCGCTCGCCCAGGCGCCCGTTGAGGAAGGTGAACAGATCGTCCGGGTCCAGCGTGCGGCTGATGAGGTCGGTGCCGGCGATCAGCACGGTGTTGCCGGTCAGTCGCCAGCGTTCAATGACGCGGTCGAACATGGTTTCCACGGCGGCGTCCTGCTGGAACACGCGCAGCACCAGCAGGGTGGGCGGCTCGCCCACGGGCGCCAGCCAGCGCGGCAGCAGCTTGGCCAGCAACGGAAGCCACAGCCACGGCAGCAGCTGGGTGAAGCCCAGCCAGCCCGCGCCCTCTACTGCCGGCAGCGCGCTGGCCATCAGGATCACGAACCAGTACGCCGCCAGCAGGTAGCCCAGGTCGGAAAAGCGCTTGTCCCGGTAGGCCTGTGCCAGCCACAGGCCCAGCCGCCACACCGGCCAGGCCAGCAGCAGCCACGGCAGCAGGGCCAGCAGCACGAGGGTGGGCCAGGCTCCCAGCACGCCCACCAACTGGACGATCCACACCGACGGGTCTTTCACCCCCGCAGCCAGCAAGCTGAGCGCTCCGGTGCTGGCCGCCGACAGCACCAGGAAAATGGGCAGCAGGTAAGGCGCCACGGCGCGAATGCGGCCGCTGGCGCTGATGAGCAGGGCCACCACCATGGGGATCACCACCACGCTGCCAAGCCAGCCCATCACGCCGGCCCAGGTCTGCTGCTCGGTCGAGTTGAGCATCACCACCACGGCCATGACCAGCATGTAGGCACCAATGCCCAGCAGCACCCGGCCCCAGGACCAGCGCCGCAGCAGGCCCCAGCCCATGACCATGGGCCAGGCGTAGACCAGGCCCAGCACCAGTAGTCGCCGCAGCGTGAAGCCCCGGGCGTCGTCGTACACGAACAGGAAGGACAGCCAGGACTGCGTCAGCCCGATCAGCAGGCTGACGCCGGCCACCGCCAGCATGGCCCGCATACTTGCGCGGTGGTGGGCGGCCCTCAGGTCGCTGCGACGCAGCCCATGGGCTGGCGTGGCCACGGGAGGGTCAGCCGCATGGGCTACCGTGTCTTGCGGCGCGGGGCCGCCACGCATCAGCGCCAGCATGCGGCGCCGGTAGGCGCTGGCCACCAGCCAGGAGGCGATGGCCGCCAGCAACACCCCGATCTGCAATGCGAACAGCAACTCGCCGGTGTGCCCTTTCATACCAGGATCTCGCGAAACATTGAGCGCATGCCAAGACCCCTGTGCCGGTTGGTGGCCAGACCAGTATCGGCCGCACCGCGACGCCGGGCAAGTACGGGCGCGGCAAATGTTGGGGGCGCGGCTATTCGCGCGCCAGCCTTCGTTGACGTCAGCGCACCCACCGACGACGAACTGCACGCGTGGCTGCAGACCGTCGTCGCCCGGCTGATGAAGCTGCTCATGCACCGGGCCGAGCTGGTCGAGCAGATTGGCAACACCTATCTGGCCGAGCCCGATGTCGACTGCGACGACGCGTGCCCCCTGCGGTCATTGCAGGCCGCGGCCATCACCTACCGCATCGCCTTCGGCCCGCGCGCCGGCCAGGTGTCGCACAAGCCTTAACTTTTCCTGACGTCCGGTCTGCCGCCATGAATGCCAGCTGTCAGCCGGGAGCTGATCTTCTGCCGTGCCACATCACACTCAGCACTGCTCCAACAGCCGCCGACTTGCAGCCGTCTGATCGCGAAGCGGCCTGCGCCGGCAAACTCAGTCCAGCGTGACCTCTGTGCGCACCGCACCGGCGCGGTCGGCCACCGCGCTCAAGCCGATGCGTGTGCCGCGCGGCCCGCGCACGATCCACTCGGCCACCGCACGGTCGGCGGTGATCGCTGGGTTGGGCAGGAAGGCCTGCATCGAGACCTTGGGTGCATGGCCTTCGAGCTGTGGGCCGACGATGCGCAGGGCACCACCGACCAGGCCCACGCCCGGCGGCGGGTGGATCTCGAAGACCACGCCGCGCGCCTGCTTGCGCTCCAGCGCGCGCTTGCTGATGTAGGCCGGCAGGTAGCCG
>JBOFCR010000030.1:0-59212 GCA_051646165.1 Pseudomonas sp.
CCGCTTGCGCGTGGGCGAGGAGTGGGTGGTGCCGGGCGACCGCGCGCAGTACAAGCGCCTGCGCAGCCAGGTGCAGATGGTGTTCCAGAACCCCTACGCCTCGCTCAACCCGCGGCAGAAGATCGGCGACCAGCTGGCCGAGCCGCTGCTGATCAACACCTCGCTGTCGCGCGCCGAACGCCGCGAGCGGGTGCAGGCGATGATGCAGCAGGTCGGGCTGCGCCCCGAGCACTACCAGCGCTACCCGCACATGTTCTCCGGCGGCCAGCGCCAGCGCATCGCCCTGGCCCGCGCCATGATGCTCAACCCCAAGGTGCTGGTGGCGGACGAACCGACTTCTGCGCTGGACGTGTCGATCCAGGCCCAGGTGCTCAACCTGTTTATGGACTTACAAGAACAGTACGGAACCGGCTATGTGTTCATCTCGCACAACCTGGCAGTGGTGCAGCACGTGGCCGACGACGTGCTGGTGATGTACCTGGGGCGCCCGGCGGAAATGGGCCCGGCCGAGCTGATCTACCAGCGGCCGCTGCACCCCTACACCAAGGCCCTGCTGTCGGCCACGCCAACCATCCACCCGGACCCGAGCAAGCCGAAGATCAAGATCGTCGGCGAACTGCCCAACCCGCTCGCCCCACCGTCCGGCTGCGCCTTCCACAAGCGCTGCCCGTACGCCAGCGGGCGTTGCCAGCAGGAAGTACCGGAATTGCGCCTGTTCGATGCACGCCAGGTGGCCTGCCACCACGTCGAACAGATCAACGACTGAGCGAAAAAGGGCGCCATCATGGCGCCCCTGTCGTTACTCCATACGGCTGACCGGCAACACCTGACCGCTCTGCACGCGGGTGAGGAACACCGCGTTCGAGCCCTGGTGATCGTCCGCCGAGAAGCCGACCTGGAAGCCGCCCAGATCCGTCTGTAGCAATTCCAACGCAGTCACCAAGCCTTCGCGCGTCGGTTGCGGGCCTGCATTGCCGAGCGCCTGGGCGAACAGGGCTGCGCCGACATAGCCTTCCAGCGAGGTGTAGCCGATGGCGCCGCTGCCCATGTCGGCCCGGTAGCGCGCCACCAGTGCCTGCGAACTGTCATACGGAGACGGCATGACCTGGGTGATATACACCCCATCCCCCGCCCCGCCGGCTTCGGCGACGAAATTTTCCGTGCCGATAAACGACACCGTGACGAAGCGCGTCTGCAGCCCAGCCACCCTCGCCTGCTTGAGCGCCGCCGTCAGCTGTTTATAGGTGCCGACGAAGAATACCGCCTCCGGTTGCTGGCGCTTGAGCGCATCCACGGCCGCCTCGACGGCCAGCGAGTTGCGCAGGATGCGCGCCTCGCCATGAATCTGCAGGCCACGCTTGGCCAGCGCGCCAGCCAGGCCGCTCTTCACCGTTTCGCCGAAGGAATCGTCCTGCATCAGCAGGGCAACCTTGCGCACGCCCAGATCCTGGCTCAGGCGCTCGACCATTTCCTCGGTCTCGTCGGCGTAGGAGGCGCGCACGTTGAACACCCACTTGTGCACCGGCACGCGCAGGGCCGTGGCGCCACTGAACGGGAACAGGTACGGCACCTGCGCCCGCTGCACCAGCGGCATGGCAGCCCGGGACGTAGGGGTGCCAACGTAGCCGAGCAGGGCGAAGATATTGTCCGACTCGATCAGGCGCTGGGTGGTCGCCGCGCTACGCGCCGGCTCATAGCCATCGTCCAGGCTGACCAGGGTGATGCGCCGGCCGTTGACCCCGCCCGCAGCATTGAGGCGGGCGAAATAGGCCTCGGCCCCGGCCTTCATGCCCTGGCCCAACCCGGCGGCCGGACCGCTCAGGGCATTGACCATGCCCACGCGAACTTCCTGCGCGCTGACTCCGGGTTCGGCCCTGGCCACCAGGGCAGGCATTAACAGGCAGGCAGAGACAGCCAGTGAGCACAGCAGCTGTCGAGGCATGTAAAGCTCCTTTGCAAATGCGTATGGACTATCGCGCTGATGGGCACGCCAGGCTGTCCACTCCTTTTCTGCAAGGGTGCAGGGGGCCGCAGGAGCTATCAAGGCTTTTCTGCAGGCCCGCGACAGTCAGCGACGGAAGAACCGGTAGAACTCGCCCAGCTCCGCCTGCGCATCGCCGATGCTGACCGGGGTGAAGCGCAGGTTCTGCTGCGCCGGGCACTGTGCCAGGCGCCACAGGTCGAGCGGATGCAGCCAGCCGAGGATGGGATAGCCGCCCATGGTCTGGTGATCGGCCTGCAGGATGATCGGCTGGCCATCCGGCGGTACCTGGATCGCGCCGCGAGTGACGCCCAGCGACCACTGCCGCGCCGGTGCCTGCAACGGCTCGCCCTGCAGGCGCGCGCCCATGCGGTCGGACTGCGAGCTGAGGCGCCAGCTCTGCTCGAAGAAGGCCTGCCGCTGCTCCTCGGCGAACGCCACCGCATCGCCACCGGTAATCACCCGCAGCAGCGGCAGGCCCTGGTAGTTCGGCTGGTAGGGCCATGGCACGCTGGCCCCGTGGCTGAAGGTCGCACCAGTGCAGGGCAACAGGTCGCCGGCCTGCAGCTTGCCACCCTGCCCGTCCAGGCCACCTAGCCCCTCGCGACTCTGCGCGCTGACACTGCCCAGGAGGGGCGCAGCACGAAAGCCGCCGGCCACCGCCAGATAGCCGCGCTGACCACTGCGGGCAAACCCCAGACGCAGGCGCTGGCCGGCACGCAACGGGAAGCGCGACCAGGCCGGCAGCGCCTGGCCATCGATACTGGCCGGCAGATCGGCGCCGGTCAGCGCCAGCCAGGTATCGACCCGGCTCTCCAGCTCGACATCGCCCAGGGCGATCTCCAGCAGTGGCGTGCCCCAGGCATTGCCCAGCAGGTGATTGGCCCAGGCGGCGGCCTGCCCATCCAGCGGCCCGCTCGGCGATACGCCAAGGTGCTGCCAGCCTTGCCGGCCACCGTCCTGCAGCAGGCTCAGCGGCCCAGGTTTATGCACCAGCAGACCGCTCATCCCCGGCCACCTTCGGCGCAATAGGTCGCCTCGTCGATGGGCAGGAAACGCACCCGGTCGCCCAGCGCCAGCGGACAGGGCGGCGTGCGCTGCACATCGAATAGCGTCCAGGGACACAGGCCAAGCAGATGCCAGCCGCCGGGCGAGGCCTGCGGGTAGATCGCCGTCTGCCGTTCGGCGATGGCCAGGCTGCCGGCCGGCACCCTTGTGCGTGGTGTAGCAAGACGCGGCAGCGCCAGGCGTTCGTGCAGCTCGCCAAGGTAGGCGAAACCGGGAGCGAAGCCGATGGCACCGACGCGGTACTCGGTAGCGCTGTGCAGCTCGATCACCTGGCCGACGCTCAGCCCGCAGGCGCTGGCCACCGCCGCCAGATCGGCGCCGGCGTACCACACCGGGATCTCGTGCAGGTGCGCCGCCACGCGGGTAGATGGTTCGCCCATCCAGCGCTCAAGCAACGGGGTCAGGCGCTCGGCCAGTTGAAGATGGTTGGTACGCAGCAGGTCGTAGTGCAGCAGGATGCTGGTCCAGCCCGGCACCAGGTCGGTCAGCAGATTGCCCAGCTCGGCGCGGATGCGTTCGCTCAACACGGCGATGCGCTGCGGCAACTGCGCATCCGGCGTCTCGGCCAGCACCACCAGCAGGGCCTCGGCGCCGGCAGGCTCGAGACGGATCATGCGGCGTCCAGTTGAGCCCGCAGACGGCGCAACACGGCCAGCGACTCAGCGTTGTCGCCATGCACGCAGAGGCTGTCGGCCTGCAGTTGCAACGGCTTGCCGTCGATGTCGGCGAACGGCTCGCCGCGGGCGATGGCCACCGCCTGCCCGATAATCCGCTCGGCGTCGTGATGCACCGCGCCGGCCAGGCGGCGTGGCGCCAGCTGGCCATCGGCGAGATAAGCGCGATCGGCGAAGGCCTCGAACAGCAGCGGCACCCCGGCCGCCTCGGCCAGGCGCCGCTCGCGGCTGTTGTCGGCCAGGGCCAGGACCATCAGCGGCAGGCCCGGACGGTAACTGACGCAGGCCGCCAGCACCGCGTCGAACAGCGCATCGTCACGCACCAGGTCGTTGTACAGCGCGCCATGCGGCTTGACGTAGGCCAGCTGGCTGCCTGCCGCGCGGCAGAAAGCATCCAGCGCACCGAGCTGGTACAGCACCAGCGCCGTCACTTCTTCCGGCGAACAGGCCAGGTGACGGCGGCCAAAGCCCTGCAGGTCGGGGTAGGACGGATGGGCACCGATGCTCACGCCGTGGCGCAGGGCCAGAGCCACGCTGCGCTGCATGATCAGCGGGTCGCCGGCATGGAAGCCGCAGGCCAGGTTGGCCTGGTCGATCAGCGGCATGGCGTGCTCGTCGTCGCCCATGCGCCAGGCGCCGTAGCTTTCGCCCATGTCGCAGTTGAGGAGGATTTTGTTCATGCCGGCAAGCTTAGAGGGGCAACCGGGGCGAAACCAGTAGCCCGGATGCAATCCATGGGGCCAACGCGGCGGCATGCCCCTGATTACCTCTAATAAACGTCGCGGCGATAGCGCCCGGCTTCCTGCAGCTGCTCAAGACGCTCGCCGCCCAACACCTCGCGCAGCACCTGGTCGACCCCGCCGGCCATGCCGTCCAGGCTGCCGCAAACATAGATGGCGGCGCCTGCATCGATCCAGCGCAGCAGCTCCCCGGCCGCCTCGCGCAGACGATCCTGCACGTAGACCTTGGCCGCCTGGTCACGCGAGAAGGCCAGATCGAGGCGCGCCAGATCGCCCTGCGCCAGCCAGCCCTGCAGCTCGTCGCGGCAGTAGAAGTCATGGGCCGCGTTGCGCTCGCCGTACAGCAGCCAGTTGCGCTGCCGGCCAGCCGCGATGCGCTCCTTGAGCAGGCTGCGCAAACCGGCCAGGCCGCTGCCGTTACCGATCAGCAGCAGCGGGCAGTCGCCTTGCGGCGCATGGAAGCCCGTATGCCGGCGTACCCGCGCCAGCAACGGCTGGTCGATTTGCGCCTCGCCACACAGCCAGCCGGAGCCGAGACCGAGGCTGCCGTCGCTGTGCCGTTCCTGGCGTACGATCAGCTCCAGCACCCCATCGCTCGGCAGCGAGGCGATGGAATAGTCGCGCGCCCCCAGGCCAGCTTCGTTGCGCGGCAGCACTTCGAGCAAGTCACCGGCCTGCCAGTGCACGCCCGTCGGAATCTGCAGACGCACCAGAAAGGTCGGCGCCCCGCTGCTACCGGGGTTCAGGCATTCGCGGCCAAGCAGACGCCACTCGCCAAACGGCTGCTCGACAGGCGCCAGCACCTGCGCACCGGTCAGTTCGCCGAGTTGCTGCTGCCAACTGGCCAGGGCGGTCTGGTCACCGTTGTCCACTTCCACCGGGGCGAACAGGCTGTGCGCCCCCTGGCGATCCAGCCAGGCGTGCAGGCGCCGGGCGAAACCGCAGAACTGCTGGTACTGCCGGTCGCCCAGGGCCAGCACGGCATAGCTCAGCTCGCCCAGGGCCAGCTGGCTGCCGAGCAACTTGCGCTCGAAGCCACGGGCACTGTCCGGTGCCTCGCCGTCGCCAAAGGTACTGACCACGAACAGCGCACGGCTGGCCTGCTGCAGGGCCTGCTCATCCACCCGCGCCAGCGGCTGCACCTGCACCGGCAGACCGGCGGCCTGCAGCTGCCCGGCGGTGCGCCAGGCCAGTTGCTCGGCCAGGCCGCTCTGGCTGGCGAAGCCGATCAGCCAGCTCTCGGTGCCACCCTGCGCCACAACCGCACCACGGGCAGCCTGGGCTGCACGCTTCTTGCGCCGGCGATCGAGGTAGAGCAGCCAGCCGGTGATGAAGAACAGCGGCATGCCGGCGCTGGCCAGCGCCATCAGGATGCGCCCGGGCAGGCCAAAGTACTCGCCGACATGCAGGGCATAGACGCTGGCCAGCAGCTGTGCCTTGAAGCTCTTGTCGCTGTAGCGCTCATGCCGTTTGACCTGACCGCTGAGCGGATCGAGGCGAAGCTGGTTGAGCGCACGCGGGTGGGCGGCATCCTGCAGCAGGTAGAACACCGTCGCCGGTTCGCCAGCCACAGGCGGCAGGCGCAGGTTCCAGGCCACCAGCTGCGGGCCGGCGGCCTGCTGCAGGCTCTGCCAGACGGCGTCGTAATCAACCATAGGCGGCGGCCCGGACGGCGCCTCGCCACGCGCGCCACGCCGCTCACCCGGTTTGTCGCCGCGCTGCCCGGCCGGGCTGTCGGAAAGCAGGCGGGTCAGGCCGTCCTTGTACCAGTCATAGGACCAGTACAGCCCCGTCAGGCTGGCACAAAGGTAGAACAACAGTGCCCAGGTGCCGAAAACCGCATGCAGGTCCCAGTTGAAGGCGCGCCCCTTCTTCGCCCAGTCGAGGGTTAACCAGGTACGCCAGTTCAGCGCCTGCCGCGGCCAGCGCAGGTACAGCCCGGAGAGGCAGAAGAACACCAGCGCCAGGGTGCTGGCCGCGGTGATCTGCTTGCCGCTGTCGCCCATGGCGAGGAAGCGGTGCAGCTGCAGCATCAGGCCGAAGAACGCCTGGCCATCTGGCTCACCCAACAACTCGCCGGTGTAGGGATCGAAGAAACGCATCGGCCCGCGGCGCTCACCCGGCGGCGGAGTGAAGAACACCCGCGCGGCGCTGTCTGCGCTGGTATCCACCCACAGACCGGAGACCGTCTTGCCCGCTGCTGCCTCGATCTTGCCGACCAGCTCAACCGGCGCCAGCGGCCCGGCCTCACGCACCTCGACGTGCAGCACGTCGGGATTGAGCGCGCTCAGGATTTCGCCCTCGAAGGCATACAGCGCGCCGGTAATGCCCATCAGGGCCAGGACCAGGCCGGCAGTGATACCGAAGAACCAGTGCAGCTGGAACAGGATTTTCTTCAACACGACGAACACCTTGCACAACGAAAACCGGAGCCAATGGGAGGCGATTCTAGTTGCGAATAAGTTGCACCTGATATTTTTTTACCGAGCATTTACCCGGCGTCAACACGATTTAGAACCAGCTCATAAGCTCGCGAGCTAGAACCAGGCAGGGCGAAGTCAGGCGAAGACGCGCAGTCTACGAGTTGTAAATGAGCCTGGCTCGTTTCACTCGCCCTTCGGGTCGCGCCAAAACGCGCTAGCGGTAAGCCGCTTTCTGAGCCCGACTTCAACGCTGAATGGCCGAAGCGCAGCAGACTTTGAGTAGGTTCTTAAACATCCGCCCAGCGGCGCAGCAGGTTGTGGTACACCCCGGTCAGCTGCACGCTGCTGGCATGCCCGGCACCCAGCTCGCGATTGAGCTGCTGGATGCTCGAATCCAGATCGAACAGCAGGCTGCGCTGACCGTCATCGCGCACCATGCTCTGCAGCCAGAAGAACGAACAGACCCGCGCACCACGGGTCACCGGGTTGACCCGGTGCAGGCTGGTCGAAGGGTAGAGAATCAGGTCGCCGGCCGGCAGCTTGACGCTATGGGCGCCGTAGGTGTCCTCGACCAGCAGCTCGCCGCCGTCGTACTCGTCCGGATTGGTGAAGAACAGGGTGGCCGAGAGATCGGTACGGATACGCTCACCCGTGCTGCGCACCTCACGTACCGCATTGTCCACATGCAGGCCGAACGACTGGCCGCCCTGGTAGCAGTTGAATAGCGGGGGGAACACCTTGCTCGGCAAGGCTGCCGAGATGAACAACGGATTGCGGCTGAGCGCCTGGAGGATCAGCTCGCCCATCTGCCGCGCCTGCGGCGCGTCTTCCGGCAGCTGCATGTTGTCTTTGGCCATGGCCGACTGAAAGCCGGCGGTGGCCTTGCCATCGACCCACTGCGCCTGTTGCAGCAACTGGCGGCATTCGGCGACCTGCTCCGGGCTGAGCACCCGGGGAATATGCACCATCATCTGGCGTTTCTCCTGATAAGCCAAAGCCCCGCACAGGCGGGGCTCCGGGTAAACAGCTAAGCGTTAGAACGAGTAGTTGGCGCTCAGCACAGCCGAACGACCATCGCCCGGAACCAGGCCGCCGGTATTGTCGGCGGTACCGGCACTGGTACGCACCCGGTCGTAGTACTCCTCGTCGAACAGGTTGTTGACGTTCAACTGCAGGTGCAGCTCCTTGCTGGCCTGGTAGCCGAGCATGGCGCCATGTACCCAGTAGGAGTCGATCTTGGCACGGCTGGCCTGCGGCGGCGTGTCACGCGTGGCCACCGCCACGTTGCGCTCGTCGACGAACTGCGCGCCGTAACCGATCTCGAAATCAGCCGGCAGCTGGTAGCTGGTCCACAGGCTGAAGGAGCGCGGCGGGGTGTTGGCCAGGGCCTGGCCTTCCTGCACTTCGTCTTCACCCGGGGCAGCCTTGAGTACTTCGCTGCTCAGCTGGGTGTAGGAAGCGAAAGCCTGCCACTTGTCGGTGAGCTTGCCGGAGGCGCCCAACTCGAATCCTTCTACGCGTTGCTCGCCCTGCAGCTCGTACGAGCCGTCATCCAGCTCGACGCGACCATTGGTCTTGTCGACACGGAAGATCGCGGCGTTGAGGGCCAGGCGCTGATCGAGCAGCTCCCACTTGGTGCCCAGTTCCCAGGTCTCGTTCTTTTCCGGATCGAGGTTTTCGTTGCCTTCGTTCAAGCCGGTACCCGTGGTGGCCAGGTTCTGTGCCGAGGGGTTGTAGGAGTTGCCCCAGGCCACGTAGATGGTGCCGTTTTCCACCGGCTTGTAGGCCAGGCCGACACGGCCACTGAACATCTCGTCGGTGGACTCCAGCTTGGTACGGGTATCGTCTTCGAAATCCTTCTCGTCGTTCTCGCCTTCGTAGCGCTCCCAACGGGCGCCCAGGGTCAGATCCCACTGCTCGTTCAGGGCCAGGGTATCGAAGGCATACAGCGCCTGATCGGTCAGCTCTGCGTCCAGCGTGGAGGTGTTGGTCTTGTGGCGTGGGCCATTGTAGTAGCCGGGCGGATTGTCCAGGTCGTAGACGATATCCAGATCCAGGTTGTTGCTGAAGTTGGTCTTGTCGACGGTTTCGCGGGAAACCTCGGCACCGGTGACCAGCGAGTGATCGATGAATCCGGTGGCGAAGCTCCACACCAGATTGGTCTGGTTGATTGCCAGCTTGCTGGCGGTGTCGCGGCCGTTGCCGCTGCCCGAACGATATTGGTACTGGCCGTTGCCCAGCGTCTCCACATAGCTGCGGGTGGTGACGGTGCGGTTATCGGTCTCGCTGTAGCGGGTGATGCTGTTCAGGCTGACCAAATCGTTGAAGTCGTGCTCGATCTTGGCGGTGAAAGAGTCGACGTCGATCTCTTCGGTATCGATATTGCGGAAGCCGAAGTAATCGTCACGGTCGACGCCATCCAGCACCTTACCGGCGACGGCGGGCAGGCCGTATTCCGGCAGGTTCTCGTCGGACTGGTGCAGGTAGCTGAGGGTCAGGCGAGTCGGTGTGCCCAAACCGAAGGCCACAGACGGGGCAATACCCCAGCGCTCGTAGTTGATCTGGTCGCGATCAGCCACATCGTTCTCGTGAGCCATCAGGTTGAGGCGGAAGGCGGCGCCTTCGATGCCGTCCAGCGGCTGGTTGATATCGGCAGCCAGGCGGTGATAGCCGTCGGTACCCAGGCCAGCCTGCAGGTTGTTCGACTCGCGCAGGCTCGGGGTCTTGCTGACCATGTTGATCGAGCCGGCCGTGGCGCCGGCACCGGCGTACACCGAGCTCGGGCCTTTGACCACTTCAACCATTTCCAGGTTGAACATGTCGGAACGGGTCATGTTGGCGCTGTCACGCAGACCATCGACCATCAGGTTGTTGGTGGCGCTGAAACCGCGGATGTTGATGCTGTCACCATACGAGCCGCCTTCGCCGGCACCGAAGGTGATACCGGAGACGTTGGACAACACCTGGCGCAGGCTCAGAGCGTTCTGCTCCTTGATCACTTCGGCCGGCACCACGGTGACGGTCTGTGGGGTGTCCAGCAGCGTGGCGGTGTATTTCGGGGAGGACGCCTGGTCGACCTTGTAGGACTGCTCCTGTTTGCCCTCGATGCTCACCTTGTCGAGTTGCAGGGTGGCGGCAGATTGCTCGGCTGCCAGGCTCAGGCCGGCAGAAGAGGCGATGGCAAAACCAATTGCAGAGGCCAGCAGGCGACGCTGCGGCAAGGCGGATGCAGCGACTTTCTTGTGCATAAGAATCACTCACCATCAAAAATGAGGCGTGATTTTATTTGGTAATGATTATCAAGCAATGTAGAGCTGCATTCTTTACAATTTCTTTACATTCAATCTGGAACTAACGTGCAAAGCCCGGAATAGAAGGCCCAATAAAAAGCCCCGCCATGGGGCGGGGCTTTTATGCAGCTGACGAAAACCTTACAGATAGAAGGCCTTCAGCGGCGGGAAGCCGTTGAACTCCACCGCGCTGTAGCTGGTGGTGTAGGCACCGGTGGACAGCCAGTACAAGCGGTCACCAATAGCCAGGTTCAGCGGCAGGCCGTACTTGTAGTTCTCGTACATGATGTCGGCGCTGTCGCAGGTCGGACCAGCGATCACCACTTCTTCCATCTCGCCTTTCTTCTCGGTCCAGATCGGGAACTTGATGGATTCGTCCATGGTTTCGATCAGGCCGCTGAACTTGCCCACATCGACATACACCCAGCGCTCGACGGCGGTACGTGACTTGCGCGCGACCAGCACCACTTCGCTGACCAGGATGCCGGCGTTGGCGATCAGCGAACGGCCCGGCTCGAGGATGATCTCCGGCAGGTCGTCGCCGAAGTCTTCCTTGAGGAAACGGATAATTTCCTCGGCATAGGTTTCCAGGCTGTTGGTGCGGGTGATGTAGTTGGCCGGGAAGCCGCCACCCATGTTGATCAGCTTGAGTTCGATGCCGTCTTCTTCTTTCAGGCGCTCGAAGATCACCTTGACCTTGGCAATCGCCGCATCCCATACCGAGATGTCGCGCTGCTGCGAACCGACGTGGAACGACAGGCCGTAAGGCACCAGGCCCAGGTCACGGGCGAGGATCAGCAGGTCCATGGCCATGTCGGTCTGGCAGCCGAATTTGCGCGACAGCGGCCAGTCGGCGGTGGTCGAGCCTTCGGTGAGGATGCGCACATAGACCTTCGAGCCCGGCGCGGCCTTGGCAATATTGCGCAGGTCCGCCTCGGAGTCGGTGGCATACAGACGCACGCCCTTCTCGTAGAAGTAGCGGATGTCCTTGGATTTCTTGATGGTGTTGCCGTAGCTCATGCGCTCCGGGCCGACGCCGGTGGCCAGCACCTTGTCCAGCTCGTAGATCGAGGCGATATCGAAGTTCGAGCCCTTGTCGCGCAGCAGCTCGATGATCTCGGTGGCCGGGTTGGCCTTGACCGCGTAGTACACCTTGGCGAATTCGAAACCGGCGCGCAGGTCGTCGTAGGCCTGGCTGATGATCGCGGTGTCGATCACCACGAACGGGGTTTCTTGCTTGTCGGCGAAGGCCTTCATTTTCTGGAAGGTTTCGCGCGGGTAGTAGTCTTCGACCTCAATCGACATGCGGGGACTCCAAATGGGCAAAAGCAGCAATGGGTGCTTAACAGGGATGGCTCCTGAAGAGCCGCGAACGCCTAATCCGTTTCCCCACTTTGGTTCGCCTACTTCCCAAGGCATGTCGCCGAGAATTGCCACCCCGCTTGCGCCGGGTTTTAACCTCTCGTCGTCAGTACTTGAGCCGCATGGATCGTTTCCAGCATGGACGTTCGGGCGCGGACTTTAAGACCATGAGCCCATGAGATCAATCAAAAATTGCCGCTGTTTTGCACCCGGTTGTCGCCTGGCTGATTGACTGTTTTTAATCCTTAACAAAACGTCCGGAATGCTGCACAAAACAGGCCTGCAGACCGCATTCCACGGGCAGCGCCGGCACCCGTGGGCAAGCTCAGCATCTACCTCTTTTTTGACAGACAGACGACGGCTTGCAGGGTTCCCGCAAACACGCCATCGCGGGCCGGTTGAATGCAGCCTGCGCCGTGGCCACTCCGTCCCGTTCCGAGCACACTGGTATGGCCGTGCCGGTGTCGGACTGCCGGGCCTGATTGCGTCGGCGTTTCCCGCTATAATCCCGCGCTTTTCGGGCTGTTCACGGCCCGCAACCGTTTCCAGCCAGGCACGCATCCATGACCATCCAGGCCACCGAAGTCGGCAAACGCCGTACATTCGCGATCATTTCCCACCCCGACGCCGGTAAAACCACCATTACCGAGAAGCTGCTGCTGATGGGTAAGGCAATTGCCGTGGCCGGTACGGTGAAGTCGCGCAAGTCCGACCGCCATGCGACGTCCGACTGGATGGAAATGGAGAAGCAGCGCGGTATCTCCATCACCACCTCGGTGATGCAGTTCCCCTACCGCGAGCACATGATCAACCTGCTCGACACCCCCGGCCACGAAGACTTCTCGGAAGACACCTACCGCACCCTGACCGCGGTGGACTCGGCGCTGATGGTGCTCGACGGCGGTAAGGGTGTGGAACCACGCACCATCGCCCTGATGGACGTGTGCCGCCTGCGCGACACGCCCATCGTCAGCTTTATCAACAAGCTCGACCGCGATATCCGCGACCCGATCGAACTGCTCGACGAGATCGAAGCGGTGCTGAAAATCAAAGCGGCGCCCATCACCTGGCCGATCGGTTGCTACCGTGACTTCAAGGGCGTGTACCACCTGGCCGGCGACTACATCATCGTCTACACCCCGGGCCACGGCCACGAGCGCACCGAAACCAAGATCATCGAGAAGCTCGATTCCGATGAAGCCCGCGCCCACCTGGGCGACGAGTACGGGCGTTTCATCGAACAACTGGAGCTGGTGCAGGGCGCCTGCCACGAGTTCGATCAGGACGAGTTCATGAACGGCCAGCTGACCCCGGTGTTCTTCGGTACCGCGCTGGGCAACTTCGGCGTCGACCATGTGCTCGACGCCGTGGTCGACTGGGCGCCGCAACCGCTGGCCCGCGTCGCCAACGAGCGCACCGTGGAGCCAGTGGAAGAGAAGTTCACCGGCTTCGTGTTCAAGATCCAGGCGAACATGGACCCGAAACATCGGGACAGGATCGCCTTTATGCGCATCTGCTCCGGCAAATATTCGCAGGGCATGAAGATGCGCCACGTACGCCTGGGCAAGGACGTGCGCGTCGGCGACGCCCTGACCTTCTTCTCCAGCGAGCGTGAGCAGCTGGAAGAGGCCTACGCCGGCGACATCATCGGCCTGCACAACCACGGCACCATCCAGATCGGCGACACCTTCAGCGAAGGCGAGAGCCTGGGCTTCACCGGTATCCCGCACTTCGCCCCGGAACTGTTCCGCCGCGTGCGTCTGCGCGACCCGCTGAAATCCAAGCAGCTGCGCCAGGGCCTGCAGCAGCTGGCCGAGGAAGGCGCGACCCAGGTGTTCTTCCCCGAGCGCAGCAACGACATCATCCTCGGCGCGGTCGGCGTGCTGCAGTTCGATGTGGTCGCCAGCCGCCTGAAGGAGGAATACAAGGTCGAGTGTTCCTACGAGCCGATCACCGTCTGGTCGGCGCGCTGGATCGACTGCAGCGACAAGAAGAAACTCGAGGAATTCTCCAACAAGGCCGTGGAAAACCTGGCCCTGGACGGCGGCGGCCACCTCACCTATCTGGCCCCGACCCGGGTCAACCTGGCACTGATGGAAGAACGCTGGCCAGACGTGAAATTCCGCGCCACCCGCGAGCACCACTAAGCAGCCGACTGTCCGCACCTTGCCCGCCTGGGCAAGGTGCGCAGTGTTGCTACCCCGCGCCTCCCTCCCCTCGTACCAATAGTTTTCCCTCCTCCACCGTCGCCAGCATGCGGATCACCGCCGGGTCATCCAGCAGGCACTCGGCAATCGCCGGCTCCAGTTTGGTACGCACTCGTCGCCCCAATGCACGCGCGCCATAGCGCGGATCATGCTCGCGACAGAGAAAATCCAGGGCTGACTCGTCCAGCATCACCCCCCGCCCCTGCTTGCCCAGACGCTGATTGAGCTTGCCCAGTTCGATCTCCAGCAAGGCTTCCTGCCATTCGCCCTCGATGCGCTCGAAACCGAGGATGCGGTCGATACGATTGAGGAACTCCGGCTCGAAATGGCCGTGCAACGCCTGCTCCAGCAACGCCGGTTCGCCCAGCGGTTCGAGGCCCAGCCAGCTTCGCCAGCCGCGCTGGAAACGCTCACGGTAGCGCCGCGCGTCCTGTGCGCCGATGTTGCTGGTCATGAAGATCAGGCTGTTGCGAAAGTCGATGGTCTTGCTGCCGGCGGTCAGGGTCAGACGGCCGTTTTCCAGCACGCCGAGCAGGCTGCGCACCACTTCCTTGCTGGCTTTCTCCAGTTCGTCGAACAACACGATGCCAGGGCGGCTGTAGCTACCCTGGATCGCCTCGATGTCGAACAGCGTGGTGCCTTCCTTGCTACCGACATAGCCGGGCGGTGCGCCAGTCAGGGCGGCGGCGTAGTGCTCTTGGGCCAGGGTGTGCATGTCGATACGGCAGAAGGCATCGGCGCGACCATGGATAGCCTGGGCCAGCAGGCGCACGATCTCGGTCTTGCCGACCCCGGTCGGGCCCATGAACAGGTTCACCGCCAGCGGCCGCTCGCGTTCGCCGATATCGGCCTTGACCACCTTGAGCAGGGACTCGACCTGCTCCAGCACGGCATCCTGGCCGACGATGCGGGCGCGCAACAGGGCCATGACCTGCGCAGGGTCGAACAGGAAACGCGACTGCAGAGTGCCGGCCGGCAGCGGCACGCTGGCCTGAGCCAGGCGCTCGCGGTTGTGTTCGATCAGGTCGTTGGCGAAGGGCATGGGCAGTTCAACCCAGGCTCTTTTCCTGGCCCGGATGCGGCAGCTCGCCGACCGGGCAATCGGCCACGCCTATGGTGCTGCGGGTCATTTTCTCCACATCGGCCTGGGCCTTCTGCGCATCCAGCACCCAGGTGCGGTAGAAGTCGAACGGGCAGTCCGCCACGCCCTTGTCGCCATCGCCGGAGTTATACACGCCGGTGTAGCCACGGTGGAGCAGCTTGAACAGGTGGTTCTGCGACTGGTCGTTGGCGCGCGCATCGCGGATCTGCGAGACCGACAGCTGGGCGTACTGGATGCCCATTTCCTCCTCGCCGCATTCGCCGAGGGTACGCCCGTCGAAGCCGATGATCGCCGAGTGGCCAAAGTAGCTGTACACCCCGTCGAAGCCGGCGGCGTTGGCCACCGCCACGTAGCAGTTGTTGGCCCAGGCCATGGTCTTGGACATCAGCACCTGCTGCTCCTTGGCCGGGTACATGTAGCCCTGGCAGCGCACGATCAGCTCGGCGCCCTTCATCGCGCAGTCGCGCCAGATCTCCGGGTAGTTGCCGTCATCGCAGATGATCAGGCTGATCTTCATACCCTTGGGGCCTTCGGACACATAGGTGCGGTCGCCCGGATACCAGCCCTCGATGGGGCACCAAGGGATGCACTTGCGGTACTTCTGCACGATCTCGCCCTGGTCGTTGATCAGGATGAGGGTGTTGTACGGCGCCTTGTGCGGGTGCTCCTCGTGGCGTTCGCCGGTGAGCGAGAAGATGCCCCAGGTCTTGGCCTCGCGGCAGGCGGCGGAGAAGATCGCCGTCTCGTCGCCAGGGATGGTCGCGGCGGTGGCCATCATCTCGTCGTTGTCGTACATGATGCCCATGGTGCTGTACTCGGGGAACACCACCAGGTCCATGCCCGGCAGGCCGAGCTTCATGCCCTTGATCATCTCGGCGATCTTGCGTGCGTTGTCGAGCACTTCGGCCTTGCTGTGCAGGCGCGGCATCTTGTAGTTGACGACGGCGACGCCGACGGTGTCCGGGCTGCTGGAAATATCGCCGTGACGCATGGGTTTCCTCCACTTCGATTGTTGCAGGAGATGAATTGGGACGTCGCCTCAGTGGCTGATCATCCAGGGCCGCCCGGCCGGCTTGCCTTTCATGGCATGCGGGTTGGCCTTGGTCGGGGCCAGAGGTTTGTTCGGGGTGCAGCAGCCGCAGCCCTTGGGGTGCTTGCGGGTCTGCTTGTATTCGTCGAGCGTCTGCGGCGCGTGGGCGCTGCGCTCGTTGGCCGCAATGGCGCGGCGCTGGCTGCCGGGCATGGTCGCCAGGCCCGGAGCAGAAAGAATCACCCGGCCGCTCTGCATACCGCAGGACGGACAATCGCAGGGCTGGTCGCGCTCGGCCATTGGCCGCAAGCGGGTGAAGTCGCCACAGTCGGCACAGTCGTATTCGTAGATTGGCATCGCAGACTCCTCAGTGATTCAGCGGCGTTGCCGCCGCTGAACCGGCAGTGCGGTGTGACAGCTTGCAAGTGTTCGCCACCCGGGCCGGGATGAACGCCGTCCAGAGCCCCAGCCCCGCCCGGGTGAGGAACTCACTTGTCCGGCGCGATCGGCAGGTCGATGCTGCCGTCGAGGTGCTTGATCGGGCCGGAAGCACTCGGGTTGATGTCGAAGTCGAAGATGTCGGTCGGCAGCCACAGCGTGGCGCAGGCGTTGGGCACGTCGACGATGCCGCTGATGTGCCCCTGCACCGGCGCCGAGCCGAGCAGCGCGTAGCCCTGGGCCGGCGAGTAGCCGAACTTGGTCAGGTAGTTGATCGCGTTGAGGCAGGCCTGCTTGTAGGCGATGTTGACGTCGAGGTAGTGCTGCTTGCCGGCCTCGTCCACCGAGATGCCTTCGAAGATCAGGTAGTTGTTGTAGTGCGGGGTGATCGGGCTCGGCTTGAACACCGGGTTCTTGATCCCGTACTTGGCCATGCCGCCCTTGATCAGCTCGACCTTCATGTGCACCCAGCCGGCCATTTCGATAGCGCCGCAGAAGGTGATTTCACCGTCGCCCTGGCTGAAGTGCAGGTCGCCCACCGAGAGGCCGGCGCCGGCGACGTAGACCGGGAAGAAGATCTTCGAGCCGCGCGACAGGTCCTTGATATCGCAGTTGCCGCCATGCTCGCGCGGCGGCACGGTGCGCGCGCCGGTCAGCGCGGCCAGGTCGCGGGCCTCGCCCTTCATCTTGCCCATGTGTGCGGTCGGTGCCATCGGCGGGTTGGCCAGGGCCGGCACGCGGTGCGGGTCGGTGTCGATCAGCTCCTGCTCGCGCTTGTTCCAGTCGGCCAGCATCTTGTGGTCCGGCAGGCAGCCGATCAGGCCGGGGTGGATCAGGCCGGCGAAGTTCACCCCCGGGATGTGCCGGCTGCTGGTGAACATGCCCTTGAAGTCCCAGATGGCCTTCTGCGCCAGGGGGAAATGATCGGTGAGGAAACCGCCACCGTTCTGCTTGGAGAAGAAGCCGTTGAAGCCCCACTGCGAGTCGGCCATGGCGCCGATATCGAGCAGGTCGACCACCAGCAGGTCACCCGGCTCGGCGCCGTGTACACCGACCGGGCCGGACAGGTAGTGCACGGTGGACAGGTCGACGTCGCGCACGTCGCTGGCGTCGTCGTTGTTCTTGATCGCGCCGGCGGTCCAGTCGTAGGTCTCGAGGATGAAATCGTCACCCGGTTTGACCCAGCAGGCCATCGGAATATCCGGGTGCCAGCGGTTGTGGATCTGCTCGTTTTCGGTAGCCGGCTGGTTGAGATTGACCTTGATCAGCGTGTCGGTCATGACAAAGCTCCTGGAACCATTTAGGGGGACTTGGCGCCATGGCGCCGGGGTACGGAGCTAGTCTTCAACGTGGCGTGAAATCGGCAAATACGTCGGATGACGTACTGCTGCAGGCCAGAATCCACGAGGCCTTCCGACACTTTTGCGCAGACGAAAAAAGCCGGCGTGCAGGGAGCGCACGCCAGCTGAAAACACATGGATTGCAGTGCAGCGCTACACCGAGAGGTAACGGCTGATAGTCGCCTCGTCCACCTTGTCGCGGGTCTCCTCCACCACGAACTTGCCCTTCTCGATCACCAGGAAGCGGTCGGCGATTTCCATGGTGAACGACAGCACCTGCTCGGACACCACGATGGTCAGATCACGCAGGTTGCGGATCTCCTTCAGCTTGTGGGCGATGTCCTTGATGATCGACGGCTGGATGCCCTCGGTCGGCTCGTCGAGCAGCAGCACCTTGGGGTTGGTCGCCAGCGCGCGGGCGATGGCCAGCTGCTGTTGCTGGCCGCCGGAAAGGTTGCCGCCCTTGCGTGCACGCATCTCATGCAGCACCGGGAACAGCGCGTAGAGATCGTCCGGCACCTTGCCGCCGGCCGAGGCCGGCAGGCCGGTCTGGATGTTCTCCAGCACGGTCATGTGCGAGAAGATCATCCGCCCTTGCGGCACGTAGGCGATGCCGTGCTCGACGCGCTGGTGGGTCTCCAGCTTGGACACGTCCTTACCGTCGACCATGATCTGCCCGCCCCATTGCGGCAGCACGCCCATCAGGCTCTTGAACAGGGTGGTCTTGCCCATGCCGTTGCGGCCCATGACCGCGACGATTTCCTTCTTCTCCACGTTGAGGTTGAGCTCGTGGAGGATCTGGCTCTGGCCGTAGCCGGAAACGAGGTTGCTGATCTTGAACATTACCGATGCTCCTTCAAAGGGCTCCAGCACAGCTGGCTGGGCGCCACGCGATCCGTCCCCTCTCCCCTCGGGAGAGGGGCGCTGTCAGTGCCCCAGATAGACCTCGATCACTTTCGGATTGGTCTGCACCGCTTCCATGCTGCCTTCGGCCAGCACCTTGCCCTGGTGCAGCACGGTGACGCGGTGGGCGATGCTCTTGACGAATTCCATGTCGTGCTCGATGACCAGCACCGAACGACCCTTGCTGATGCGGTTGAGCAGGTCAGCGGTCTGCACGCGCTCGCTGACGCTCATGCCGGCCACCGGCTCGTCGAGCATCAGCAGCGCCGGGCCCTGCATCAGCAGCATGCCGATCTCCAGCCACTGCTTCTGGCCGTGGGAGAGCAGGTCGGCCTGCTTGTCGAGGAAGTCGCTGAGGAAGATCTCCCCGGCCACTTCCTCGACCCGCGCGATGACCTCGGCACTGCGCTTGAAGAACAGCGCGCCGAACACCTTGCGGCCCTTGGGATAGGACATTTCCAGGTTCTCGAACACCGACAGGTTCTCGTAGATCGACGGGTTCTGGAATTTGCGCCCGACCCCGGCGCGGACGATGTCGTACTCGCGCATCTTGGTCAGCTCGCGGCCATCGAAATCGATGGTGCCGGCGGTGGACTTGGTCTTGCCGCAGATCAGGTCGAGCACGGTGGTCTTGCCGGCGCCGTTGGGGCCGATGACCACGTGCACTTCGTTGCGGTCGACGTACAGGTTGAGGTCATTCACCGCCTTGAAGCCGTCGAAGGACACGGTCAGGCCTTCGATGGACAGGACCGGTTTGGCAGCCTGAAATCCTGCTGGGCTGTTCATGGCGTGGTCTCCAGTTCACGAGCGGGTTGTGGGGCGACGGGCGTGCTGGCGAGCACCCGGGCCTTGGGTGCCGGTTGGCCGAACAGCTTGTTGCCCAGGGAGAAGCGCGAGATCCACTTGCGCCCGTGGCTTTCCCACAGGCCGGCGATGCCGTTGGGGAAGTACATGACCACGACGATGAACAGGCCGCCCATCAGGTACAGCCACAGCTCGGGAAAGCTCTCGGAGAAGTAGGTCTTGCCGAAGCTCACCAGCAACGTGCCGTACACCGCGCCGAGCAGCGACATGCGCCCGCCGACTGCGGCGAAGATGACCATCTCGATCGACGGCACGATGCCGACGAAGCTCGGCGACATGAAGCCGACCTGCAGGGCGAACATCGCCCCGCCGATGGCCGAGAAGGCCGCCGCCAGGCAGAACACGAAGATCTTGAAGCTGGCCACGTCGTAGCCGGAGAAGCGCACGCGCTCTTCCTTGTCGCGCATGGCCATGAGCAGGCGGCCGAGCTTGGAGGTGAGCACGAAGCGGCCGATCAGGATGCAGCCGAGCAGCAGGAAGGCGTTGACGAAGTAGAGGATGATCTTCGCCGAGTCATCGCGGATGTCCCAGCCGAGCAGGGTGCGCAGGTCGGTGATGCCGTTTACGCCACCGGTGAGGCCCTGCTGGCCGATGATCAGGATGGTCAGGATCGCCGCGATGGCCTGGGTGACGATGGAGAAGTACACGTCGCCGACGCGGCGTTTGAACATGGCAACGCCAATGACCAGCGCGAGCAGGGTCGGCACCGCAATCACCGCGAGCAGGGTGAAGCTGAAGCTGTGGAACGGCTGCCACATCATCGGCAGCTCGGTGATCTGGTTCCAGTCCATGAAGTCCGGGATGCCGGGGGTGGACTGGATCTTGGTGCTTTCCGGGTCCGATGCCTCGAGTTTGAGGAACATCGCCATGCAGTAGCCGCCAACCCCGAAGAAGATGCCCTGGCCGAGGCTGAGAATGCCGCCGTAACCCCAGCACAGCACCAGGCCGACAGCGACGAAGGCGTAGGTCAGGTACTTGCCGACCATGTTCAGGCGGAAGGTGTCCAGCATCAGCGGGAACACCACCAAGATCAGCGTGGCCAGCACCAGCAGGCCGATGGCCCCCTGCTTGCCACCCAGCAGGCTTTCGTATGCGTTTTTCATCAGCAAATCCCCCAGCGCACAAAAAGTCGCTTTGAACCGTAGCGAGCAGCTCCAGCTGCAAGAAGCCCGGAGCGCAGTGACGAAGGCGTACACGCAGTACGTCGAGGAAACGAGCACCGCGCGACGCCGCAGATGGAGCGCGCAGTAGGTTGAAAGTGACTTTTCACTTGCGCACCTTGATCGAGAAGAGGCCCTGCGGACGCAGCATCAGGATCAGGATCACCGCCGACAGGGTCAGCACCTTGGCCATCGAGCCGGAGAGGAAGAACTCCATGATCGATTGCGCCTGGGCGATGGTGAACGCCGAGGCGATGGTGCCGAGCAGGCTGGCCGCGCCGCCGAAGACCACGGTGAGAAAGGTGTCGACGATGTACAGCGAACCCGCGGTCGGCCCGGTCGAGCCGATGGTGGTGAACGCCGCACCGGCAACACCCGCCACGCCGCAACCGAGGGCGAAGGTCATGCGGTCGACCTTCTTGGTGTTGATGCCGACGGCGCGGCTCATCACCCGGTTCTGCATGGTGGCGCGCACCTGCAGGCCCCAGCGCGAGCGGTAGAGCATGAGGAAGATGGTGGCGGTGCAGAACACGGTCAGGCCCATGACGAACAGGCCGTTCTTGGGAATGTCGATGGCCGCGGTGGGGTTCCACGAGCCCATGATCCACTCGGGCATTTCCGCGCCGACTTCACGGGCGCCGAAGATCGAGCGGAACGCCTGCTGCATCACCAGGGACAGGCCCCAGGTCGCCAGCAAGGTGTCCAACGGCCGGTGGTAGAGCTTGCTGATCATTGCCCATTCCACCAGCCAGCCTAAGGCGCCGGCGATAAAGAACGAGGCGACGATGGCGAAGAAGAAGTAGTACGGCTGCATCGCCGGAAAGTAGTGCAGGGTCGCCGAGGAAATGACGTAGGTGGTGTAGGCGCCCACGGTGAGGAATTCACCGTGGGCCATGTTGATCACGCCCATCTGGCCGAAGATGATCGCCAGGCCCAGGGCCATCAGCAGCAGCACGCAGAACACCGACAGGCCGTTGAAGCCCTGCATGACGGCAATCGCGCCAAATTCGGAGAGTGAGACATCCATGGGGTGGGCTCCCGGTGGTGGAAGAGTGTTCAGGGCCTCGGCGAGGCCGGTGACGCGGAACTTCATGGGCAGGAGCCAGCTGGCTGGCGACCGATGCAGTGAATCGGCCGACACGCTGGGCAGAGCGATCGCCAGTCAGCTGGCTCCTGCGTAACGCGAAGGCGGAGGGCTGTGCGCCCTCCGCGAGGTGCTAGCGCTTACTGGTAGCCTTTGGGGAACGGGTTCGGCTCGATCAGCTCGGACTCGTAGACCACCTTGAAGGTACCGTCGGCCTGGATCTCGGCGATGCGCGACTTGCTCCACAGGTGATGGTTGTCGTGCACTTTCACGTAGCCTTCCGGCGCGGTGGTCAGCTCGATACCTGGGGAGGCGGCAACCACTTTGTCGACGTCGAAGCTGCCGGCCTTCTCGACCGCGGCTTTCCACAACCATGGGCCGAGGTAGCCGGCCTGGGTCACGTCACCGATGACCGAATCCTTGCCGTACTTGGCCTTGAACTCTTCAACAAATTTCTTGTTGTTGGGGTTGTCCAGGGTCTGGAAGTACTTCATCGAGGAGTAGAAGCCTTTCATGTTCTCGCCACCGATGCCGAGCATTTCATCCTCGGTCACGGAGAGGGTCAGCAGGGTCTGCTTGTCGGCGGTGATGCCGGCGGCTTTCAGCTGCTTGTAGAAGGCCACGTTGGAGCCGCCCACGACTGCGGCGAAAACCACGTCCGGTTTCTTCAGCTTGATCTTGTTGGTCAGCGAGCCGAACTGGGTGTTGCCCAGCGGGTAGTACTCTTCGCCGACGACCTTGCCGCCGAGTACGTTCTCGATGTGCTTGCGCGCGATCTTCATTGAGGTGCGCGGCCAGATGTAGTCCGAGCCGAGCAGGTAGAAGGTCTTGGCGCCCTTCTCCTTGGCGATCCAGTCGAGGCTGGCGAGGATCTGCTGAGTCGCTTCCTGGCCGGTGTAGATGACGTTCTTGGATTGCTCCAGGCCTTCGTAGAAGGTCGGGTAGTAGAGCAGGCCGTTGTCCTTCTCGAAGATCGGCAGCACGGCCTTGCGCGAGGCCGAAGTCCAGCAGCCGAACACGGTAGCGACCTTGTCGCTTTCCAGCAGCTTCTTGGCCTTCTCGGCGAAGGTCGGCCAGTCGGAGGCGCCGTCTTCCTGGATGACCTTGATCTGCCGACCGAGCACACCGCCCGAGGCGTTGATCTGGTCGATGGCCAGGCGTTCGGCCTGGATCGCGCCGGTTTCGGAGATCGCCATGGTGCCGGTTGCCGAGTGCAGCTGGCCGACCGTCACGGTGGTATCGGTAATGGCCAGGCCGGTGGTATTGACGTCGTCAGCCGTTGCGGTCTGGCTGAACACACTGGCCGCCAGCAACGAGAGTGCCGCGGCACCCAGCGTCAGCCGGCGGGGAAGAAAGCGTTTCGCACCCGTCAGTCGTGAATCCATGGTCTTGCTCCTCTGTGGTTTTTCCGCCCCGGCTCGCCTTGCGGGTACCGGTTTGGGGTTGCAGCAAGCATGCGTTTGGCGGTACGTGGGGCGGTATACGCAGGTTGACGTAACGGCATACGTCATCTGACGTAGGGCCAAGCGCACCGTACTGGTGCAAGCTCGCGCCTGAAAACCAACCAGATAGAAGCCCGCGCACGCGGTTACCGGCCTGCAGCTCGGGGCATGGTTGTTGCAACTTCGTGGTACGGCCAGCCGGCCATCGAACCGACTCCAGGGAACCGCCTCCGTGCAACCAACCGGCACCCAGCGCATCGTCAAGATCCGCCGCGACTACAACAGCTGGGTCGCCGACGAGACCATGGAGGACTACGCACTGCGCTTCACGCCCAAGTCGTTCCGCAAGTGGTCCGAGCTGCGCATCGCCAACACCGCCCTGGGCGCGGTGTCGTTCCTCGCCCTGGAGGCCATCGGCGGCGCCCTGGCGATCAGCTACGGCTTCACCAACACCCTGTGGGCGGTGCTTGCGGTGGCCCTGGTGATCTTCCTCACCGGCCTGCCGATCAGCTACTACGCGGCACGCTATGGCGTGGACATGGACCTGCTGACCCGCGGCGCCGGCTTCGGCTACATCGGCTCGACCATCACCTCGCTGATCTACGCCAGCTTCACCTTCCTGTTCTTCGCCCTCGAAGCGGCGATCATGGCGCTGGCCCTGGAGCTGTATTTCAAGATCCCGCTGGCGCTGGCCTACGTGATCTGTTCGATCATGGTGATTCCCCTGGTGGCCTACGGGGTGACCCTGATCAACCGCCTGCAGATGTGGAGCCAGCCGCTGTGGCTGGTGCTGCTGTTGCTGCCGTACCTGTTCGTGATCTGCAAGAACCCGGATGCGCTGAGCGACTGGACCACCTTCAGCGGTCGCGAGGGCGATGGCGGCGCATTCAACCTGCTGTACTTCGGCGCTGCCTGCACCGTAGCGCTGTCGTTGGTGACGCAGATCGGCGAACAGGTCGACTACCTGCGCTTCCTCCCGGAGAAGACCAGACAGAACCGCAAGCGCTGGTGGGCCGCGCTGCTGATGGCCGGGCCGGGCTGGATCATTCCCGGCGCGCTGAAGATGCTTGCCGGCGCCTTTCTGACCTTCCTCGCCCTGCAGCACGAAGTGCCCATCGAGCGCGCCGCCGAGCCGACGCAGATGTACCTGGTGGCCTTCAACTACGTGTTCAGCTCGCCGGAGTGGGCGCTCGGCGCGATGGTGCTGTTCGTCATCGTCTCGCAGATCAAGATCAACCTGACCAACGCCTACGCCGGCTCGCTGGCCTGGTCGAATTTCTTCGCCCGCGTCACCCACAGCCACCCCGGCCGCGTGGTGTGGCTGGTGTTCAACGTGGCCATCGCCCTGATGCTGATGGAGCTGGGCGTATTCGACGCGATCCAGCAGGTGCTCGGCCTGTACGCCAACATCGCCATCGCCTGGATCGGCGCGCTGGTTGCCGACCTGGTGATCAACAAGCCGCTGGGCCTGTCGCCCAAGTACATCGAGTTCAAGCGCGCGCACCTGTACGACATCAACCCGGTCGGCGTCGGCGCCATGCTGATCGCCTCCTTGCTATCGATCCTCGCCTACGCTGGGCTGTTCGGCGCCCTGGCCGAAGCCGCCTCGCCAATGGTCGCGCTCGGCGCGGCCTTCATCAGCGCGCCGCTGATCGCCTGGCTGACCAAAGGCCGCTACTACATCGCCCGCAGCAGCGACCCGCTGTTGCTGTATCCCACCGGCCCGCGTGAAACCGTGCAGTGCGGCCTGTGCAGCAACGCCTTCGAGGCGCCGGACATGGCCTTCTGCCCGGCCTACAGCACGCCGATCTGCTCACTGTGCTGCTCGCTCGACGCGCGCTGCGGCGATGCCTGCAAACCCCACGCGCGCCTCGCCGAGCAGATGGACGACTTCGTCCGCTGGATCTACCCCAAAGCCTCGATACCGCGCCTGCACAGTCGCCTGGCGCAGTACATGGGCCTGCTCGGTTTGCTGGTGCTGATGCTGTTCGGCGCCCTGGCGCTGATCTACAGCCAGGTTTCCCACGGCCTGGTGCCGCATTCGCCGGAAGTGCAGCAGACGCTCTACCAGGCCTTCCTCAAGGCCTTCCTGACCCTCTCGGTGTTCGCCGCGATCCTCGCCTGGTGGGTGGTACTGACCCGCGAAAGCCGCAGCGTGGCGCAGAAGGAATCGGACCGGCAGACCCTGCTGCTGATGCAGGAAATCGAGGCACACCGGCGCACCGACGAGGAACTGCAGAAGGCCAAGGAAGCCAGCGAAGCGGCCAACGCGGCGAAGAGCCGCTATGTCACCGGGTTGTCCCATGAGCTGCGCACACCGCTCAACAGCATTCTCGGCTACACCCAGATCCTGCAGCGCGACGCGGCCATGCCCGGCCAGCACAAGGACGCCCTGGCGACCATCTTCCGTAGCGGCTCGCACCTGCTGTCGCTGATCGACGGCCTGCTCGACGTGGCCAAGATCGAGGCCGGCAAGCTCAACCTGGAGCTGTCGGAGATCCCCTTCCCCGAATTCATCCACCAGCTCGACCGCATGTTCACCCCGCAGGCCGAAGAGAAGGGCCTGCGCTTTCGCCTGGAAACCAGCGGGCGCATGCCGGCGGTGGTGCGCGGCGACGAGAAGCGCGTGCGGCAGATCCTGATCAACCTGCTCGGCAATGCGGTGCGCTTTACCGACAGCGGCGAGGTGCGCCTGCGCGTCAGCTACCTGCGCGAGACAGCCAGCTTCGAGATCATCGACACCGGCATCGGCATCGACCCCGAGCAGATCGAGCGGATCTTCCAGCCCTTCGAGCGCGGCGACCTGATGCGCCAGGACAACGGCGTCGGCCTGGGCCTGACCATCACCCGCATGCTCACCTCGCTGATGGGCGGCGAGCTGTCGGTGAAAAGCGTGCTCGACCAGGGCACCAGCTTCCAGGTGCGCCTGTTCCTCTCCGAAGTGCGGGTACCGCAGGCGGTGGTGCATGTCGAGCACGACATCATCGGCTACCAGGGCCCGCGCCGGCTGGTGCTGGTGGTCGACGATCACATCGAACACCGCCGCGTGCTGGCCGGTATGCTCGAACCGCTGGGTTTCCAGATCGCCCAGGCGGCCAACGGCCAGGAAGCGATCCGCCAGGTGGCGCTGCTCAACCCGGACCTGATCTTCATGGACCTGTCGATGCCGCAGATGGATGGCTGGGAAACCAGCCGGCTGATCCGCCGCAACGCCCTGTCGCAGGCGCCGATCATCGTGCTCTCGGCCAACGCCTTCGCCGACGACCGCGAACGCAGCGTGGCCGCCGCCTGCAACGACTACCTGGCCAAGCCGGTGCACACCCCGCAACTGCTGGAACGCATCCAGCAGCAACTGGGCCTGCAATGGCTGCACCGCAGCGCCGAGGAACAATCGCTGGCCACGCCGTCGGCGGAACTGCCGAGCCCGGCCGACCTCGCCGAACTGCGCGAGCTGGTGGCGCTGGGCTACATGCGCGGGATTCAGGACAAGCTCGACGCCATCGAACAACAGAGCCCGGCCTGCGCCGGCTTCACCACCCAGTGGCGCGCCCTGGCCAAGGGTTTCCGCCTGGATGAACTCAACCACCAACTCAAGGAGGCCGAACATGAATGCACTCACGCAGCTTGCTGAGCGCGGCACCGTACTGATCGTCGACGATACGCCGGACAACCTCGCCCTGCTTTCCGACGCCCTGGATGCCGCCGGCTACATGGTGCTGGTAGCGCTCGACGGGCAGAGCGCGCTGAACCGCATCCAGCGCCGGCGCCCGGACCTGATCTTGCTCGACGCGATGATGCCCGGCCTCAACGGCTTCGAGACCTGCCGACGGATCAAGGAGCAACCAGACAGCGCCGACATCCCGGTGCTGTTCATGACCGCCCTGACCGACAGCGAACACGTGGTCGAAGGCTTCGCCGCCGGCGGCAGCGATTACGTGACCAAGCCGATCCACACCGATGAAGTGCTGGCCCGCGTGGCCGCCCACCTGCGCACCGCGCGCATCCTCCAGTCAGCCCGCGCCGCCGCCCAGCCGGTGGACCTGACCCTGAGCAACGAGCCGACCTACGAGACCCTGTCGAACCGCTTCCAGCTCACCGAGCGCGAAGTGGAAGTGCTGCGCTGGGTCGCCTGCGGCAAGACCAACCGCGATATCGGCGACATCCTCGGCCTCAGCCCACGCACGGTGAACAAGCACCTGGAACACGTCTACGTGAAGCTCGGCGTGGAAACCCGCACCGCCGCGGCAGCGGTGGCGATCTCGGCCAGCGTGGCGCGCTGAAGCCAGCGGCGCGCGCTGGTGCGCAGCTCACACTGGTAGCCCGGCGGGAAATACCCGATCCTGTGGGCCCGGCCCAGCGTAAACCGCCCATGCAGTTGATCGACACCCACACCCACCTGGACTTCCCCGACTTCGACGCCGACCGCGCCGAACTGCTGGCGCGCAGCCGCGCTGCCGGCGTGCAGAAACTGGTGGTGCTCGGCGTCTACCAGGCCAACTGGCAGCGCCTGTGGCAGCTGGTGCAGCAGGAGGACGGCCTGTATGCGGCCTTCGGCCTGCACCCGGTGTACCTCGAACAGCACCGTGGCGAGCACCTCGCCGAGCTGCGCGACTGGCTGCAGCGCCTGGCCGGACAGCCGAAGCTGTGCGCGGTGGGCGAGTTCGGCCTGGACTACTTCCTCGAACAACTCGACCGCCAGCGCCAGCAGGAGCTGTTCGAGGCGCAGCTCATCCTGGCCAACGACTGCGAACTGCCGGTGCTGCTGCACGTGCGCCGCGCCCATGCCGCCACCATCGCCACGCTCAAACGCCTGCGCCCTTCGCGCGGCGGCATCATCCATGCCTTCGCCGGCAGCTATGAGGAAGCCCGCGAATACCTCAAGCTGGGTTTCAAGCTCGGCCTCGGCGGCGCCCCGACCTGGCCGCAGGCCCTGCGCCTGCGCAAGGTGGTGGCGCAGCTGCCGCTGGAGGCCATCGTCCTGGAAACCGACGCCCCGGACATGGCCCCGGCCATGCACCCCAACCAGCGCAACAGCCCGGAATACCTGGCGGACATCTGCAGCGCCCTGGCCGAACTGCGCGGCATCAGCGCGCAGGAGCTGGCCAGCGCCAGCAGCCGCAACGCCGCCGAGCTGTTCGGCTGGACGCAGCCGTAGGGCGGGTGCAACCCGCGAGAGCAAGCAACGCGGGTTGTACCCGCCCGACCCAGAAACGCAAAAGCCCGCCAGTTGGCGGGCTTTTGCTTGGGCGGGCAACGATCAGACGCGGAAGGTGCTGATCAGCTGCTTGAGCCGGGCGACCTGGTCAGACAGCTCGCGGCTGGCCTGCTCGGTCTGCACCGCGCCTTCGGCCGTGCGTTCGCCGGCCTGGTTGATCTCGACGATGTTCATGTCGATATCGTGGGCCACGGCAGTCTGCTGCTCGGCGGCGGCGGCGATCTGCTGGTTCTGGTCGACGATCATGCCCACCGCGCCGAGGATGTTCTCCAGGGCCAGCTGCACCTGCGACGACTGGCTGACGGTGCTATCGACCATCTGGTGGCTGCCGTTCATCGCGGTCACCGTGGCGTTCACCCCGGTCTGCAGGCGGCCGATCATCTGCTCGATTTCCTCGGTGGACTGGTGGGTGCGCTTGGCCAGGTTGCGCACCTCGTCGGCGACCACGGCGAAACCACGGCCCTGCTCGCCGGCGCGCGCCGCCTCGATGGCCGCATTGAGCGCCAGCAGGTTGGTCTGCCCGGCGATGCCCTTGATCACTTCCAGAACCTGGCTGATCGAGGCGCTGTCGGAAGCCAGCTGGTTGATCACGCTCACCGACTGGTCGATCTCGCTGGCCAGGCGCTGGATGCTGCCGACCTGCGATTCCACCAGGGCGCGGCCGCTGACCGTTTCCTGATTGACGCTCTGCGCGCTGCCCACTGCGGCGGCGGCGCTGCGCGCAACCTCCTGGGCGGTGGCGGACATCTGGTTCATCGCCGTGGCGACCTGTTCGATCTGCCCACGCTGGGCGTTGACCGCCTGGCTGCTTTCGCCGGATACCATCTCGACCTTGTCGGCCTGGCGCTCGACTTCGATAACCGTCTTGCCGACCAGATCGATCAGCTCGCGAATCTTCTCCACGGTGCCGTTGAACACCTGGCCCAGCTCGCCCAGCTCGTCCTGGCTCTTGACGTTAACCTTGACCGTCATGTCGCCGGCGGCCACCTGGTTCAGGGTCTTGCCGAAGCCCTTGAGGGTGGTGCGGGTGGACACGTAGAAGCCGCCATACAGGTAGCCGATCAGCACGAAGACCACCACCAGGGCGATCACCAGCAGGAACATCTGCGTGCGCTTCTGTTCCAGGCGCTGGCCCAGATCCTGATCGAGGTACTGCAGCACGGCATCGTTCAGCGCGTAGGTCTTGTCGATGTCGGCACTGAACTGCTCGAAGAAGTCATGCCACGGTGCGTCCAGGGTGTCGGCCATGAGGATCTGCTCCTCCAGGCGAACACTGGCGTCGGTCAGGGTCGCACGGCTGGCATCGGCCAGCGAGCCCAGCGCCTGCTGCGCCTTGGGCTTGTCCTGCAGGGCGCTCTGGATCTTGAAGCCGTACTCGGCGCTGAGCTTTTCCAGTTCGGCCAGCAGCTCGTCAAGCTTGCCGCTGTCGGAGGAGCCGAGGATGTGCTGACCCAGCGAGTAGGAGCCCAGCGCGCGGCCCTTGCTCAGGGCCTTGGTCACCGGCGGGGTGACGCTGGTGAGCAGCTCGGTCATCTGCCGCACGGTGAGGTCGGCGTCCTGGCTGAGGCCGGCCTGGCTGGCGACAAACTTGATGAATACGTCGGCGTTGTCCAGCACCTTGATGCCGAGGCCCGCCTTGCTGCGCTGCGAGTCCTCTTTCTGCACGGCATCGAGGGCGCTCTTGATCGCATCGCGCTGGGTATTGAACTCGGCGATCTTCTGCTCATCCTCGCTGCTCGGTGCCAGGCCATCGATACCGGTCTGGATGCCGCCCAGCAGACCATCGATCTGCGCAGTGATCTTCTCCGACTCGCCGGACTGGCCGAGCACGGCGTTGATCTCCAGCAGGTCGTTGAGCTGCTCGAGGTCGCGGCGCAGCTTGAGGCTCTGCTTCAGCAGCCCGATGCTCTGCAACTCGGTGCGGGTGTCGACGAACTCGTGGTACGAGTCGCGCACCAGATAGAAGTTGGTGACCAGCATGGGCAGGAAGAAAAGAATGCTGATCAAACTGAACTTCATGCCGAAGCTCAGGCGGTTCATGAGCGCAATGGCTGGATACAGCACGCTATTCACTACACGTCTCCTGTTGCCATTATTGTTGTATACCGGCCGGGAGCAGGCCGGGTATTGAACGGCAAATTGGGTGAAACTCAATCTTAAAGCCTGATGGCGCAAGCGCACAGCAGGCAAGTGGAGGCGGCTTTCTAGTGCCCTAATCGGCAGCGCCGTTCATCCGCTGTTGCAAAAGGGCCTGTTCTCAGGCAAGCGCAGGCCCTTGCATGACCTGTATACCGGATATCGACCTCGTCCTCTGTAACTTAAGGTTAAGAATGCGCCCATCACTTCGTTTCGGCATCGACCTGGGTGGTACCAAGACGGAAATCATCGCCCTGCAGGGCTCCGACGAACGGTTGCGGCGGCGCCTGCCCACGCCCCAGGGCGACTACCAGGCGACACTGCAGACCATCGCCTGCCTGGTCGAAGAGGCCGAGCGCGAGCTGGGCGAACGGGGCTCGCTTGGCGTCGGCATTCCCGGCACCCGCTCGCCGGATCATGGGCGAATCAAGAACGCCAACTCGCAATGCCTGATCGGCCAGGACCTGCAGGGCGACCTGGAGCAGCGCCTGAGCCGCCCGGTGCGTCTGGCCAACGATGCCGACTGCTTTGCCCTGTCGGAAGCCAGCGATGGCGCCGGCAGCGGCGCCCGCAGCGTGTTCGGGGTAATTCTCGGCACCGGGGTGGGCGGCGGTATCGTGATCAACGGCCAATTGCTCGGCGGGCCGAACGCCATCGCCGGCGAATGGGGGCATAACCCTCTGCCCTGGCGCAGCGCTGAAGACGGCCCGCCCCGCCGCTGCTACTGCGGGCTGGATGACTGCATCGAAACTTTTCTCTCAGGGCCAGGCTGGGCGACGCGCAGCAACCTGGGCCTGAGCGCCGAGCAGCTGGCCGCTGCCGCCGAGACGGATCAGCCGGCAGCCCGACAGGCGCTGCTGTGCTATGCCGAGCAACTGGCGCGCAGCCTGGCGTCGGTGATCAACCTGCTGGATCCGCAAGTCATCGTACTGGGCGGCGGCCTGTCGAAGATCCAGGCCCTGTACCGCCTGGTGCCGCAGCAACTGGTGCGCCATGTGTTCTCGGACCAGGTCAACACGCGCCTGCTGCCGGCACGCTTCGGCGACTCCAGCGGCGTGCGCGGCGCCGCCTGGCTGTGGGACTGAGGCCTACAGCAGCAGGATCCACACGGCAAAGGCGGCGTACCACAGCACCGCCGAGCGCACCAGCAGCTGCCACAACTCGTCCAGGCTGCTGACCCCGGCCTCACCGGCCTGCGGCTCGGGCAGTTCACCGGCAGCCCGTCCGGCATTGCTCAGCAACTGCGCCGCCGGAACGTCCCAGGCCAGCAGGTCATGCAGCACCGCACGACTGACTGCGGCGAAGTTGCCGACCAGGGCGAAGCTGGCCGCCAGCACCCGCGCCGGCAGCCAGTCCAGCGCGTGGCGCAGCTGCCCGGCACGCGCGGCCAGGGCCGGCTGGCTGGCCTGCTCGGCGGTCAGCGCCAACAAGCGATAGGCCAGGGCCAGTAGCGGACCGAGCAGGGCGTACCAGAAGATCACCGCGAAAAAGCCCTGGTAGGCCTGCCACAGCTCATAACCCTGCACCTTGAGCAGCAATTCGCTCTCTTCATCGGCCACCAGGCCGAGATCACGCTCGGCCACATGCAGGGCGGCCTGGTCGTCACCACGGCGCCAGGCATCGCGAAACGGCCCGAGCGCCGTCAGCACATCGCCGCGCCCCAGGCTGTAGACCAGCACCAGCAAGTGCACCGGCAACGCCAGCCAGCCATAGGCCAGGGGCTGGATGATCAGCAGCAACAGGCCCAGCAGCGCCAGCGGCAACGCCACCAGCAAGGCCAACTGCAGCCAGGGCTCGGCGCCCTGCCCCTCGACGCGCGCCAGCCATTGCCGCCAGGGCCCGTCGTGCTGGATACGCTGGCGCCCGGAGGACAGCTTCTCCACCCAGATCACCAGCAGAAGCACCAGGAAATTCATCTACCGCTCTCCTCGCTCGGCCAACGCCGCGTGCAGTCTGGTCCAGTCGAAATACGGCCCCGGATCGGTCTTGCGCCCGGGAGCGATATCGCTATGACCGCAGATGCGCTGAACACTCAATTCAGGATAGGCCTGCAGCAGCTGACGAGTCAGGGCCACCAGGCTGGCATATTGGGCATCGCTGAAGGGCTGCTCGTCGGTGCCCTCCAGCTCGATCCCCAGGGAAAAGTCGTTGCAGCTTTCGCGCCCCTCATAGCAGGACACCCCGGCATGCCAGGCCCGCTCGCCGCAGGCGACGAACTGAATGACCCGGCCGTCGCGCTCGATCAGGAAATGCGCCGACACGCGCAGCTCGGCGATCCCGGCAAAGTACGGGTGCTCATCGCTCGGCAGGCAGTTCTGGAACAGCTGCTGCACCTTGCCGGTACCGAACTGGCCCGGCGGCAGGCTGATGTTATGGATGACCAGCAGGGACACTTCGCCGTGTGGGCGAGCATTGAAATTCGGCGACGGACAGTGCTGCACACCGGCGCACCAGCCTGTGACGGGGTCCAGCTGCATAGAGGCTCCTTGGACAGTGGTGCCACTCTAACAGAGCCGAGCGCAGCCCAGAAACGCCAACGCCCGGCACAGGCCGGGCGTTGGCGAGTGACGCAGGCAGGGTCAGTCGCCCTTGAGCTTGCGCAGGTTGCCGATCACCGACTCCAGTGCACGATCGAACAGCAGGGCATCGTCGAGCATGCGAACGGCGCCGCGGCGGAACTCCACAGCCAGACCCATGCGGCTCTTCTCCTGAACCTTCATGCCGGTGCGGTTGACGAAGATGTACTTGCCGGTCGGCTTGATGATGGCCGCCAGCTTGCAGCGCAGCTTGTGCTCCTCGTCCTCGAGGATTTCCACCCAGCTGCCAACGCGCAGGCTGTCGACCTGGCCCAGCGCCTCGTCGTCATCCGGCAGACTCGCTTCGGGCTCCTGCACGCGGGTTTCACCCGGCGCCAGCAGCACGATTTCCTCGACCACCTCGATCATCGCCGGCGGCTCGACCGGCGCCTCCACTTCGACAGGCGGCAGATCCAGCAGCGGCATGCCGCTCAGCTCGGCAGCAACTTCAGCGCCAGCCGTTTCAGCAACTTCGCCCGCCTCGGCCGACTCTACCTCTTCAGGCTGGACCTCCGGAATGCTGCGTTTGAAGCGCTGAAAGGCCTGCACATGCACGGACTCCAGCTGACTGAAGAACTCGCTGGTGACGAACGGGTCGATGGCCGCACTGGCCAGGCCATCGCGCAAGGACTTGAGCAGGCTCGGCACCAGCTCCAGCAGGCGCAGACGATCTTCCGGCGACTCGTGGGGCTCGACGCTCCACACCAGGTCGTCCATCACCAGCAAGGCCGCCTGCCAGTCTGCGGACTCGGCACCGGTCTTCAGGCAGGTCAGCTGCAGCACCTTGCTCCAGCCTTCCTGCAGCAGACGCACCACCACTTCCGGCAGGGTCTTGCCGAGCAGGCGGGCATTCAGTGCCTGCTCGACCTGCTGGCGAGCCAGCTCGGCGCGGGCCCGGCCTTCTTCCGCGTCGCGAGTACGCTGCTCCAGCAACTCGCTGCGGCGGCGCTCGTCGCCGGTAAAGGCAAGGAACTCGGCAAGGACATCGGAGAAAATCGCCGGATCGTCAGTGAAATCGTTGAGCAGGCGCTGCACCACCTGCTCGATGCGCTGGTACAGGACATCGCGCTGTTCGCTACCCTGGGCGTTCCAGCCGAGCGCCGCTGTGGCGATCTCGTTGAGCAGGCGCCGCGCCGGGTGGCTGCCGCGACTGAAGAAGGTCTTGTCCAGCACCGCGACCTTGAGCATGGGAATCTGCAAACGGCCGATCAGGGCCTTGAGCGAGTCCGGCAGGGTGCGGTCATCGAGAATGAATTCGAAGAGCATGGCGACCAGGTTGATCACATCCTCGTCAATCTCGCCGACTACCCGGGTCTTGCCGGTCTTGGCACTGGCGCGGGTCAGCAGTTGCTCGAGCTGACCACGCAGGTTGTAGTCATCCTGCTCCTGAGCCGCATGGTTCGGCAGGTGCTGCTGCAGGTGCGAAAGCAGACGCATCAGGTCATTGCTGGAAACCGGCACGGCATCGACCGGCATCTGCCGGCGCGGCGCACTGGAGCTGCCACGCACCTGGGACAGCAACTCCTGCAGCACGCCGAAGACTTCCTGCTCGCTGGCATCGGCATATCCGCCAGCAGCCATATCGCCGCCTGCAGCAGCCTGATCGCGCTCCGCACGCCCGGCACCCGGCTGACGCGAGGCCTGACGACGGGCCGGCGGCGCCGACTTCAGCTCCGGCAGCACGCCGACCTCGATCAGCTGCTGATTGGCGGTGGCATAGAGCTGGTCGAGATCGGCCAGCACGTACTTCTCGAACAGTTTGAGAATGATCAGCTTGACGCGGATTTCCACACCCAGCCCGGCACAGGCTTCGAGGAAGCGCTCGCAGAGCATGCGCGGGCCCAGCGGGTTGCTCTTGTCGTCGAGCTTCTGGGTGATCATCGCGTTGAGACGGGTGGTCAGGTGCCCGAGCTGTACACCATCACGGCTGGCGACACGCGCCACCATGGCGTCCAGCGCAACGGACTCCTCCAGCACGTCATCCTGCACCAGTGACAGGCTGTCGAAACTGACAGGAGCCAATTGTGGCGGCTTGCCGATTTCATATTGATTGAGGGTGGCGAAGCTCTCGAAGACCTTCTGCAGGAAGCCGCGCTCGATGCTCTTGCGCTTCAGGCGCAGGTCGCGCATGGCCTCGAAAAAGGCATTCTGCTCGGCGTTGCTGCTCGCACGATCCGCCATCTCGAAGAGGGTATCGTCTGCGTTATCGAACAGCGCCTGCAGAGCCTGCTTGAGCTGTTGTGCTGCTTTGTCGCGCACCTGGGTCAGGGCCACGGGAAGCCTTCCTGCCGGCGAAGCTGGCGATTGCTCAGGGGCAGCCTTGTTCAGGTGCACCACTTTCGCGTCGGTCTGCATTGAGAGTCTCCCACAGACAGCTCACTCAGAACTGCCTGCTTACGATCGGCTGGACGCTATCCGTAACGTCAAAGGTATGGCGTCAAAACTTATGGCCAACCTTATTATAGGGGGAGGCGAAGGATGACCAAATACCCCCTCGCTTAGACATGACCTGGTTCACAGAGCGCGGAATTCGACGCGCCGAACGGTCATATTCACCCACTTAGCCGCCTTATCTGTCTAGCAGAAGGCGCAAGGTTTCTCCCGCTTCACCCCTGCACCGCCCGTCAGCTATCCCTATAATCGCGCCACCAGACTGCGGAGGCCGCCATGCCCAACCTGACCCTTGCCGACCTCGGCGCCGAAATCGAAGACAATGTACGCCGCGCCCTGCGCGAAGATATCGGCAGCGGCGACATCACAGCACAACTGATCCCGGCCGAGCGCCTGGCCCAGGCCAGCATCATCACCCGTGAAGCGGCGATCATTTGCGGCACCGCCTGGGTCGACGCGGTATTCCGCCAGCTCGACCCACGCGTCGCCGTACACTGGCACGTTGCCGACGGCGAGCAAGCGAGCGCCAACCAGGTGCTGTTCAGCCTCGAAGGCCCGGCCCGCGCCCTGCTTAGCGGTGAGCGCAGTGCACTGAACTTCCTGCAGAGCCTGTCAGCCGTCGCCACTCGCAGCCAGCACTTCGCCGACCTGGTGCAAGGCACCCGGGTGAAACTGCTCGACACCCGCAAGACCCTGCCCGGCCTGCGCCTGGCGCAGAAATACGCGGTGACCTGCGGCGGCTGCCACAACCACCGCATCGGCCTGTACGACGCCTTCCTGATCAAGGAAAACCATATCGCCGCCTGCGGCGGCATCGCCCAGGCCATCAGCGCCGCCCACCGCATCGCCCCGGGCAAGCCGGTGGAAGTCGAAGTGGAAAGCCTGGAGGAACTGCAACAAGCCCTGGATGCCGGCGCCGACATCATCATGCTCGACGAGCTGAGCCTGGACGATATGCGCCAGGCAGTAGCCATAACCGCCGACCGCGCCAAACTGGAAGCCTCCGGCGGCGTCAACGAGAGCACCCTGCGCAGCATTGCCGAAACCGGCGTGGACTACATTTCCATAGGCAGCCTGACCAAGGACGTCAAGGCCGTGGATCTGTCGATGCGACTGAGCCTGTAAGCGCTAAATCGCAGCCAACAAAAAGCCCCGCCAATGCGGGGCTTTCTTTTATCTGGTGCCGGAGACAGGAATCGAACCTGCGACCTTCGCGTTACGAGTGCGCTGCTCTACCGACTGAGCTACACCGGCGGCCCGTGCCACGCTAGCACCGAGGCGAGCGATGTACAAACATAAACACTTTTAGTTATGAGTACAGGTACCACCCGCAGCCAAACTACAACTCACAGTGCCAATACCGGGAGTACGGGGAGTTGCAGTGAAAGAGCCCGAGACGGTCAAAGTAGCACCGGCACCACTATAAGATGAGCAAGCACCAGTAGCGGGAGTCGCTGGCACCTCGGAGTTATTCAGCCGCACCAGCACATCATTGGCATACGCCTTTGCCTCAAGCAAGCAGGAGCGATTGGCCGAGGTAACGGTGTACTCCTGATAAGCCGGAATGGCGATAGCAGCCAAGATGCCGATAATGGCCACCACGATCATCAACTCGATAAGGGTGAAACCCCTGTGCTTATGAATGCTCATTATAGTTTCCCTGATGAATGACTTAACCCGAAGCCCCGACCTCAGAAAGACAGTGCACGTGACATGCCAATGAGTACACCAGCACTCAAAACGCTGAAGTGCCTGTTTCCTGCGTAAAAACAAACGCCCCGCACAAGGCGGGGCGTTTGTTGAGGCTATGCCGACATGTCATCCATGCAGGCATGCCACACATGCCATGTTAGTCAATGGCACAGGAAGAGCTTTCGTCACAGGTAACAGTTGCATCACCCGGAGCTGCAGCTGTAGAAGTGAACGGCAAGGCGTTAGCAGTACCAGAAACGCAAGCAACCATGGTGAGGTCCGGCTCATCAGCAGCCACGCTACCATTGGAAGTCCATACGAGCACTGCGCCAGCATGTGCCTTGGCTTCACCCAGGCAAGCCTTGTTCGCAGCCTGACGGGTGTAGTCCTGATAGGCCGGCAGCGCAATGGCAGCCAGGATGCCGATGATCGCGACCACGATCATCAGTTCGATCAAGGTAAAACCTTTTTGAGCTTTCATGGAGTATCTCCTGAGTAATGGGCAGGTCCAGCGACCTGAGCACACTAAAGCAGCCTTCGTGCCAACCTCAAAAACCTGCAATTCAAGCACCTCAGCAAGCCACCACGCAGCTGGCAGGGCACAAGACAGGCACTAACTGTCATTTTTCGTCACTCTACCGAACAAGGTTTGGCAGCCCCAGGCAACTGAGCTATAAGGCTTGGATTGTTATGGAGCCTGTAATGAACGATCTCGTCGCCCTCAGCGGCCTGGCCAAGCAAGTGGTCCTCGCCGAGTTACTGGATGAAAAAGCTGCCCTTCAAGCCCAGCAACAGGCTCAGCGCAACAAATTGTCCCTGGTGACTTACCTGGTACAAAACAAACTGGTTAAAAGCCGCGCACTGGCCGAGCTGACCTCTGAACAATTCGGCGTCGCCTTTATTGACCTCACCGTCATAGACAAAGAAGGCCAACCGCGCGAACTGATCAGCGAAAAGCTGATTCGCCAGCACCGCGTATTACCCCTATGGCGTCGTGGCAACAAATTATTCATCGGCATTTCCGACCCAACCAATCACCAAGCCATTACCGATATCCAGTTCAGCACTGGGCTCAACACCGAAGCCATTCTGGTCGAGGACGATAAGCTCGGTGATGCCATCGAGAAATTCTTCGACTCTGCCAGCAGCGGCATGGAAGGCCTGAGCGATGTCGACCTGGACGGACTGGATGTTGAGGCCGTCAATGATGACAAGGACGACAACAGCGGTGGTAACGATACCGACGACGCACCGGTAGTGCGCTTCGTCAACAAGATGCTGCTGGATGCAATCAAGGGCGGCTCATCCGACCTGCACTTCGAGCCTTACGAGAAAGCCTACCGCGTTCGCTTCCGTACCGACGGCATGCTGCATGAAACCGCACGCCCTCCGATCCAGCTTGCACCCCGTATTTCTGCACGCCTCAAGGTGATGGCCGGCCTCGATATTTCCGAGCGACGCAGGCCACAAGATGGCCGTATCAAGATGAAAATATCCAAGAGCAAAGCGATCGACTTCCGAGTCAACACCCTACCCACGCTCTGGGGCGAGAAAATCGTGATGCGGATTCTCGACCCCAGCAGCGCGCAAATGGGTATCGACGCACTCGGCTACGAAGAGGCACAAAAAGACCTCTATATGGCCGCATTGAAGCAACCCCAAGGCATGATCCTGGTGACAGGCCCCACCGGCTCAGGAAAAACCGTCTCGCTGTACACCGGCTTGAACATCCTCAATACCGCCGACGTGAACATTTCCACCGCCGAAGACCCGGTAGAAATCAACCTGGAAGGCATCAACCAGGTCAACGTCAACCCTAGGCACGGCATGGACTTCTCCCAGGCCTTGCGTGCATTCCTGCGCCAGGATCCGGACATCATCATGGTCGGCGAAATCCGCGACTTGGAAACCGCTGAAATTGCCATCAAGGCCGCGCAGACCGGCCACATGGTCATGTCCACCCTACACACCAACAGCGCAGCTGAAACCCTCACTCGCCTGCGCAACATGGGCGTACCCAGCTTTAACATTGCCACCTCGGTCAACCTGATCATCGCCCAGCGCCTAGCGCGCAAACTATGCGGTACCTGCAAGCGTGAAGTGGTTATTCCGCACGAGACATTGCGCGAAGAAGGCTTCAAGGAAGCCGAGATCGGTACCTTCAAGATCTATGGCCCGGTCGGCTGCGAAAACTGCAAGGATGGCTACAAGGGCCGATTAGGGATTTATGAAGTGGTTAAAAACACGCCTGCGCTACAGCGGATTATCATGGAAGATGGCAACTCCATCGATATTGCCGCACAAATGCGCAAGGACGGCTTCAACGATCTGCGCAGATCCGGCTTGATCAAGGTAATTCAAGGCACCACCAGTCTTGAAGAAATCAATCGCGTGACCAAGGACTGACACCCATGGCGGAAAAAGCACTAAAAACAAGCCAGTTCTCTTGGGAGGGCACCAATCGACAGGGTGCGAAGATCAAGGGCGAGCTCAGCGGACTCAATCCTGCCCTGGTTAAGGCACAGCTGCGCAAGCAGGGCATCAACCCGATCAAGGTACGCAAGAAATCCGCCTCGCTATTCAGCGCTGGCAAGGCGATCAAACCAATGGACATCGCCTTGTTCACTCGGCAGATGGCCACCATGATGAAAGCAGGCGTGCCATTGCTGCAGGCTTTCGAAATCATTGGCGAAGGTTTCGACAACCCCAACATGCGCAAACTGGTTGACGACCTCAAACAGGAAGTTGCAGCAGGCAACTCCTTTGCAACTGCTCTGCGCAAGCAACCGAAATACTTCGACGACCTGTACTGCAATCTGGTCGACTCCGGCGAACAGGCTGGCGCCCTAGAAACCCTTCTTGACCGAGTTGCCACCTATAAGGAAAAGACCGAGGCCATGAAGGCCAAGATCAAAAAGGCTATGACCTACCCGATTTCGGTAGTAGTAGTAGCAGTGATCGTCACTGCAATCCTGCTGATCAAAGTGGTACCGGCATTCAAAGATGTATTCGACAACTTCGGCGCAGAGCTGCCTGCCTTTACTCTTTTTGTAGTTGCCATGTCTGAAGGGCTACAAAAATGGTGGTTCGTCTTTTCCATCGTGTTATTCGGTGCAGGCTTCGCCCTCAAAGAAGCAAATCAACGCTCAGAGAGCTTCCGCAACTGGAAGGATCGCACCCTGCTAAAAGCACCAATTATCGGAGACATCCTGTACAAGTCTGCGGTTGCCCGATACGCACGCACCCTGGCCACGACCTTCGCCGCAGGCGTGCCGCTGGTTGACTCACTGGACTCAGTGGCTGGCGCTGTAGGCAACGTGGTATTTCGCAATGCTGTAAACAAGGTCAAGCAAGACGTGTCCTCAGGTACACAGCTCAACTTTGCCATGCGCACTACCGGGGTATTCCCAACCATGGCCATTCAGATGACCGCCATCGGGGAGGAGTCAGGTGCCCTCGATATAATGCTGGACAAGGTCGCAACCTACTTTGAGGACGAGGTAGACAACAAAGTCGACAACCTCGCCACCCTCATGGAGCCCATGATCATGGCCGTACTGGGGGTACTCGTTGGCGGCCTGATCATCGCCATGTACTTGCCAATATTCCAACTGGGTCAGGTCGTAGGCGCCTAATAAATGTCATTGCTTAACATTTTGGCCGGCAACTTGCCGGCCTTTGTTTTCTCCATATTCGCTCTTGGCCTGCTAATTGGCAGCTTCCTCAACGTAGTCATCTATCGCCTCCCCAAGATGATGCTCCGCGACTGGAAAATCCAGGCACGCGAGGTCCTTGAACTGCCGGAGGAGCCCACAACCGGCACCTTCAACCTGGTACTACCCCACTCCAGCTGCCCGCACTGCAACCACCAGATCAAGGCCTGGGAAAATATCCCGGTTGTCAGCTACCTGTTCCTCGGTGGCAAGTGCTCCAGCTGCAAGGCACCGATCAGCAAGCGTTATCCCCTGGTCGAGCTGGCCTGCGGCCTGCTCTCCGGCTATGTCGCCTACCACTTCGGCTTCGGCTGGCCAGCAGCTGGCATGCTGGTGCTGACCTGGGGTCTGCTGGCGATGAGCCTGATCGACTGCGACCATCAGTTGCTACCGGATGCACTGGTCCTGCCGCTGCTCTGGCTGGGCCTGATCGCCAATTACTTCGGCGTATTTACCAGCCTGGAGAATGCGCTCTGGGGCGCGGTGGCCGGCTATCTGAGCCTGTGGTCGGTGTACTGGCTGTTCAAGCTGCTGACTGGCAAGGAAGGCATGGGTTACGGCGACTTCAAGCTGCTGGCCATGCTCGGCGCCTGGGGCGGCTGGCAGGTGCTGCCGCTGACCATCCTGCTGTCGTCGCTGGTTGGCGCAGTGCTCGGCGTAATCATGCTGCGCCTGCGTAATCAGGAAACCAGCACTCCCATCCCCTTCGGCCCCTATCTGGCGATTGCCGGCTGGATTGCGCTGCTCTGGGGTGATCAAATAACCGGGACTTATCTGCAATTCGCCGGTTTTAGATGAACTCACCCTGGATACTTGGCCTCACGGGCGGCATTGGTAGCGGCAAGAGCGCGGTTGCCCAGCGCTTTATCGACCTCGGCGTGCACCTGGTGGATGCCGATCACGCCGCGCGCTGGGTGGTCGAGCCTGGCCGGCCGGCCCTGACGAAAATTGTCGAGCACTTCGGCGAACAGGTGCTGCAGGCCGATGGCACGCTCAACCGCGCCGCCCTGCGCCAGTTGATCTTTCAAGATGAGCAACAGCGCCGCTGGCTGGAAAGCCTGCTGCACCCGCTGATCGGCGCGGAGATCGCCAGCTATCTGGCCAAGGCACAATCACCTTATGCAATTCTGGTATCGCCGCTGCTGGTGGAATCGGGCCAGCACCGTATGACCCAGCGCATCCTGGTGGTGGACACCCCGGAGCAGCTGCAGCTGCAGCGCACCATGAGCCGCGACCAGAGCTCGGAAGAGCAGGTCCGGGCAATTATCCAGGCCCAGGCCAGCCGCGAAGAGCGCCTGCGCCATGCCGATGACATCCTGAGCAATGACCGCGATCTGGCCTGGCTGAACAGCGAGGTCGAACGCCTGCACCATTTCTATCTGACCCTGCGCGGAGGCCAGTCATGAGCACTACAGTGGAATGCCCAACCTGCGGCGCCCCCGTCGAGTGGGGCCCGCAAAGCCCGAATCGGCCCTTCTGCAGCGAGCGCTGCAAGCTGATCGACCTCGGCGCCTGGGCCTCCGAAGCCCACGCCATTCCCGGCGAAAACCTGGAAGACGAGCTGTTCTCGGAAGACCTGCCACCTCGCGGGCACTGAGTCCAGCCGTCAGGGGCGCATAAAGACGTAGTCGCGCTCGCCATCCAGGTTGTCGGCGAGAAACTGCAGCTCCTGCGCCAGATCATCGGCACTGCGCAGCTCACCACTGCGCGCCACCACGGCGCTCAACAGCGCGCGCAGGCTCAACGCCCTGTCAAATCCCTGCTCTTCAGCGCGCACCAAGCTATTTGCCAACTCGTGACGCGCCCACTCGTGAATCCCCATCGCTCACCCTCCGCTCCTTTTGCCCAGCATGCCAGCCTGGACAAACCGGCTATTGATCCGGGTCAGTCCTGCGACGCGCCGTCATCCTTCCAGGGCGCCGAGAGATAGCGGGTGCGATTGAAGGTTTCCAGCCAGTCCGGATAGAACACCACCAGGCAGGTGACGACCATGCCGTTGATGAAAGCCTCGGGAAACATCACCAGCCACAGGTAGCCAATGAAGTCCTCCAGCCACGGCGGCATCTGGTACAGACCATCCAGCCACAGCACGCCCAGGCCGGCCAGCAGGCACAGCAGCGCGGTCAAGGCGGCCGGGAAGAAGCCGCAGCAGAAGATGTAGACGAACAAATTGCCCGGCTGCCGGCGCTCCACCCATTGCGCGCACACTTCGGTAACCGCCACCGGGATCAGCACCAGGAGCACGCCATTCACCCCCAGCGCGGCCAGATCCTGGCGCCCCATCAGCACCAGCGCGAGCTGCGCCAGCGCCCCGCCCAGCACGGCCAGAGGCCAGTCCAGCAGCAGAGTGACCGCCGTCATGCCGATGAAATGGAAGGACAGCCCAGAGGCGAAATCGCGGCGCACCAGCCACAGCAGGAACAACGCCAGCACCGTGCCAAACAGTAGATGCTGGCGGCGCTGATCGCTGCACAGCTCCACCCAGGGCGCCCGCCACACGGCCCAGAGCAGCACCAGCGCATAGAGCAATCCACTGAGCCACAGGCTGCTCGGCGCCAGCAACTCGGCGGCGATCACTGTCCAGCCCGCTCCAGCGCGGCCGTCAGCGCAGTGGCATCGGTGAAGCTACGCTGCGTCTGCAGCCGCCCGTCACGCAAGTCCAGCCACAACACGGCGCCGACATCGCCCGGGTAGCGCGGTGCCACCCGCGACTCACGATCGAGCAGCACGCGGTAGTGGTAGTCACGCATTGCCGGCACGGCGAATAAGGTAGCGATGGGCCCCGGCATACGACTGATATCAGCCAGGAACAGCGCATGCCGCTGCTCCAGATAGCCTTGCGGCTTGTCCAGCAAAGCCGCCTTCACCAGTTGCGCGCCCTCCATGTCACGCGCCACCAGCAACACCTGCAAGCGACCGTCCAGGCTGTAGGGCTTGTCGAATTGGTCGAGCAGCGTCCAAGGCGCCAGGCGCTCTCCGGGCTCGATAGCCATGGCCATACCCGATACCAGCCAAGCCAACAGCAGCATCCTGACTCTCATTGCCCGCTCCTCGTGGAAAACACCTGAATATCCTCGCGCAGCCCCCAGCCCGGCTGCGCTTGCCAGAAGCCCACAGCCTGCGGCGCATCGCGCAAGACAAACACATGCGACTTGTCGATACCCAGCTCAGCCAGATGCCCCAGCGCCTGCACCAGTAACGCACGCGCCAGGCCGCGACCCCGCCAAGGTAGATCGACCACCAGATGCTGCAGGTAACCACGGCGACCGTCATGACCCACCAGCAGGCAAGCAGCCAGCCGACCATCGACCTCACACAACAGACTGAGCCCGGGATTGCGCGCCAAGTAGGCACAGAACGGCTCGAAAGCATCCTCCGCGCGCAGGCAAATACCCGGCGTGCGCTGCCAGAGCTCGACCAGCGCCGGATGGTCGGCTGGAATGATGGCGCGAATCGACATAAGGGACTCCCGGATAACGACAGGGGAGTTTACACCCGCCCCACCGCCATCCATTGCGGCAGACTGCCGCTCGCCGGATTTGCGGTTATGCTGCGGCAATGGACGACTCCGACTACCTGCGCCTGCTCACCCGGCAGGCCGAGCAGGCCAACGACCTCCTCTCCAATGCGCGCAAGTGGGAACGCGAGCGCTGGGTGTGCCAACGCCTGCTGCTCAGCCTGAACGTCGCCTTTCGCCAGGACGAGTTCAGCAGCGCGGCTCAGGAGCCGCCAGACGTGCAGTTCCGCGAGGCCAACTTCGAGGTGTTTTTCGTTCTCGATGAGGGCCGTCGCCTGAATGACGAGTGGCGCGCCGAGCTGGAGCGCCGCCGCGGTGCGCTATCGCTCAGCCAGCTGCTACGCCGTGAACGACGCCCACGACGCATCCCCGCCACCGAGCTGCAGGCGCGCCTGGCGCCAACCCTGCGCAAGAAGGCACATAACTACCGCGAGCGCGGCATCGACCTCGGCGAGCTGGATCTGCTGGCCTTCGTCAGCCTGAAACGCGACCTGCCGGACTTCAACACGCCCTTCCCGCCACCGGCCGAGTACCTGCGCATGGGCTGGCGCTCGCTGTCACTGGTCGGCCCGACCTACAGCCGCGTGCTGTTCGCCCAGGCCGACGCCCCGGAGTTCCTGCGCAACAACCTCGGCCGCACCATTCTCTTCGACGCAGGGATCAGCCTGTGAAGCGCGCCGCCAAAGACCCTGCGCTTTACATTGAGCCGCCACGAGCGGCCCGGCTAGAATGACCGCATCAACCTGAGAGGCCTGCCATGACCAGTCGCCTGAGCCCGGAAGACCAGCAACGCGTCGACCAGTACCTGAGTGCCCCGCAGCACCAGGTCGAACGTCAACCGTTTCGGCCCTGGCGCTTGCTGCTACTGACCCTCGGCGTAGTCATCGTCCTCGGCATCCTCAGTCGCCTTCTCGCCCGCCTGGTGCTATGAGCTGCTTCGCGCTCGCCTCGGCCGGCCAACCGGATTCCATAAGCCTATGAGATATCCCCATGACCCATCGTATCGTGATCGTCGGCGGCGGCGCCGGCGGCCTGGAGCTTGCTACCCGCCTGGGTAGAACCCTGGGCAAGCGCGGCCAGGCCAAGGTTGTACTGGTCGACGCCAACCTCACCCACATCTGGAAACCGCTGCTGCATGAGGTAGCCTCCGGTTCGCTGAACTCTTCCGAGGACGAGCTGAACTATGTGGCCCAGGGCAAGTGGAACCACTTCGAGTTCCAGCTTGGGCGCATGAGCGGGCTGGATCGCGCACGCCGCAGTATTCGCCTGGCCGCCACCCTGGACGAGGACGGCGACGAGCTGCTGCCCGAGCGCGAGCTGGGCTACGACAGCCTGGTACTGGCCGTCGGTAGCACCACCAACGACTTCGGCACCCCGGGCGCCGCCGAGAATTGCATCTTCCTCGACACCCGCGAGCAGGCCGAGCGCTTCCATCGCCAGTTACTCAACCACTACCTGCGCGCCCATGCCGGTCGCCTGGACGACAGTCATATCAGCGTGGCCATAGTCGGCGCAGGCGCCACCGGGGTCGAACTGGCCGCCGAACTGCACCATGCCGCCCATGAACTGGCCGCCTACGGCCTGGACGGCATTCAGCCGCAGAACATGCGCATCACCCTGGTCGAAGCCGGCCCGCGCGTGCTGCCGGCCCTGCCGGAACGCATCAGCCAGCCCGTCCACAGCACCCTGGAAAAGCTCGGCGTCACTGTGCTCACCGGCACGGCCGTCAGCGAAGTGACGGGCACCGCCCTGCGCACCGCCCAAGGCATGGACATTCCAGCCACCCTCAAGGTGTGGGCCGCCGGCATTCGCGCCCCGGCCATCCTCAAGGAACTCGACGGGCTGGAGTCCAACCGGATCAACCAGCTTGTGGTACGCCCGACCCTGCAGACCACCCTGGACGACAACATCTTCGCCTTCGGCGATTGCGCCGCCTGCCCCATCGGCGACGGCAGCGAACGCAACGTGCCGCCGCGCGCCCAGGCCGCGCACCAGCAGGCTTCGCTGCTGGCCAAGTCGCTCAAGCTACGCCTGGCTGGCCAGCCACTGCCGAGCTTCAGCTACCGCGACTACGGTTCACTGATCTCGCTGTCGCACTTCTCGGCAGTCGGCAACCTGATGGGTAACCTGATGGGCAGCGTCAAACTGGAGGGCTGGCTGGCACGGATGTTCTACATCTCGCTGTACCGCATGCACCAGATGGCGCTGTACGGCACCTTCCGCACCCTGCTGCTGATGCTCAGCGACCGCATCGGCCGCAGCACGGAGCCGCGCCTCAAGCTGCACTGATATCCGCCCGCACTGCGCATGGGGTCGCCCATGCGCAGCCAATCGGCTACAGAGCAAAACACGCAGACAACAAAAAGCCCGCACTAGGCGGGCTCTTTGATTCTCGATCGTAACCGAGATTTTATGGTGGGTCGTGTAGGATTCGAACCTACGACCAATTGGTTAAAAGCCAACTGCTCTACCAACTGAGCTAACGACCCAAAAATGGTCGGGGTAGGGGGATTCGAACTCCCGACATCTTGCTCCCAAAGCAAGCGCGCTACCGGACTGCGCTATACCCCGATAGGAAGTTGGCTCCGCGACCTGGACTCGAACCAGGGACCCAATGATTAACAGTCATTTGCTCTACCGACTGAGCTATCGCGGAACTTCGGTCTTCCAGCTCCGACACCGTAGCGGCTAAGCCGTTTCCCGTATCAGAGGCGCGCCATTTTACGTACCAAAACTTTGCTGTCAACCCTTAAAAGACTTATTGAACAATGCTTTGCCGAAAAATAACCAACTACTCTATCTTTACCGCATGCTCTCTATCACAGCGCCCCAGCAAGGGCGCGGCTCCACCCAGGATGACTCATGAGTTCCCAGGACACGCCACCTCCATCTTCCAGGCCCACTGTCGGGCTGGCCAGCCGCGGCATCCAGCCTCGTTTCAGCGAGCTGGTGCAGGATTGCCGCAAACTGGTGATGAACAACCTGGCCGAACACCTCAGCGCCGTCTTCGGCCAGGTCGACGACACGCTCTTCGAGTGCGCCGAGAAAGCCGAGAATAATCGGCTGCAGACCCTGTTCTTCGACAGCATGCGCGACATCCGCAAGCTGCGTCCGCAGCTCGAGCGCAGCTACCACCAGAGCATTGCGCAGAATTTTTCCGATTTTCTCGAAGGCAAACTGAAGCCGCAGAGCGACCCTGCCACTGTGGATGCCGAGCAACTGGCGCTGGTACAGAACGAGGAATACGAAGAAAGCCTGCAGGTGACCAACATGGTCAGCCGGGTACGCGCCCATAGCGCGCGCGGCCTGTTCGCCCTGGAGCAGCGCCTGGCCCTGCTCAACAACGGGCAAAAGCTTGGCGAAGACAGCAATCCATTCGGCCCCCAGGCCATCGCCAACGCCTTCCGCACGGCCCTGGTACCGCACCCGCTGCCCCTGCGGATCAAGATCATCCTTTATATGCTGTTCGACCGGCACGTCATGGAGGGCCTCGACTCGCTCTACGAGATGCTCAACCAGCGCCTGATCGCGGCCGGCATCCTGCCCAACCTCAAGTTCACCCCACAACTCAGCCCGGGCAGCACCAGCGAGCGGCCGACCGAGCCGAGCGCCCCGACAGCAGATGAACCGCCACCCGCCAGCTCTCCAGCACCAGCACCCGCGGTTTCTCGTAGCGGCACCCAGGGCAGCCCGGCCGGCCAGGGCCAACCCATGGCCGCCGCTGACCTCAACGCCCCGCCGTCGGCGGACCCGGTACAGCTGTTCGGCGGCCTCACCGCCCTGCTCAGCGAACGCCGCGAGCGCGACCTCGATGCCCCGCTGCCCGGCGGCGCGCGCAGCATCGCCAGCTTCGCCCCGCGCACGGCCACCAGCACCTACAGCGCCAACGAACTACTGGACGCCCTCAATCGCCTGCAGCAGCAGTCCGCCAGCAGCCTGGCCCAGCGCCTGCACAACCCGCAGCCGGTGGAAGAGCTCAAGGCCGACCTGCAGCAACAACTGGAAACCCACAGCGCCCTGCCCGGCCAGCAGAAGCTATCCGACCAGGAGGCCGACGTGATCGACCTGGTCGGCATGCTGTTCGACTTCATCCTCGACGACGACAACCTGCCGGACACCTGCAAGACCGCCCTATCCCACCTGCACACGCCCTACCTGAAGGTGGCGCTGCAGGACAAGGCGCTGTTCACCCAGCACCACCACCCGGCACGCCGCCTGCTCAACACCATGGCCCAGGCCGGCGTGCTGTATGGCGGCGAAGGCGACGAGCGCGGCCTGCTGGCGAAGATGCAGTGGGTGGTCGAGCGGGTCATCCACGGTTTCGTTGGCGACCTGCTGCTGTTCGACAGCCTGCTGGAGGAATTCAACGAGTTCGTCGCCACCCTCAAGCACAAGGTCGAGCTGCGCGAGCGGCGCGCCGTGGAGGCCGCCAAGGGCCGCGACAAGCTGCTCGGTGCCCGCCAGCTGGCGGTGGAGGTCATCGCCAAGGCCGTGCACGAGCGCGAACTGCCGGCGATCATCCGCAACTTCCTCGAACTGACCTGGGCCGACGTGCTGGTATTCGTCCTGCTCCGCCATGGCGAGCGCAGCCCGGAATGGCAGCGCGCCGGCGAAGTGGCCGAGCTGCTGGCCTGGAGCGGCACCGTGCTGGACGCCGACGGCCGCGCGCGCCTGCAAAGCCAGCGCGTATCGTTGCTCGACGAACTGCGCAAGGGCCTGGAGCTGCTCGGCGGCTACCACGAAGACGGCGTACGTCGATTGCTGCAGGACATCGTCGCCTGCCAGCACGCCGTGCAGGCCCAGCAACCGCAACTGGCCGCGCAGATCAAGACCCAGCTGCCGGACAGCCCGCTCGGCGCCATGCTTGGCGAAGATGCCGTGCTGGCCGAACCGATCAAGCCCTCCGCCACGCTGTCGGCGCGCACGCAAAGCCTGATCAAGGAACTGCAGCAGATCGAGTTCGGCACCTGGTTCGAATTCGTCCAGAACGAGGAAGCGCGCACCCTGAAGCTGTCCTGGTTCAGCCCGACCACGCACAACTACATGTTTGTCGACCACAGCGGCCAACGCGTGGCGATCAAGCCGATCCGCCAGCTGGCCATTGAAATGGAACAGGGCCTGGCGCGCATCGTCGCCCCCGAACGCAGCTCACCCCTGATGGACCGTGCCCTCGGTGCCATCTACCGCGTCCTGCAACGCTTTACCGGGCGCGCCACAGAAGTCGGACAAGGAGCCTGAATGGACGACGACCGCCGCCAGCACAGCCGACAAACCACCGAACTGCATATCGAGGTCTTCGACCTGCACTCCGGGCGCCGCCTCGGGCGTATCGTCGACCTCTCCGCAGACGGCTTCATGCTGTTCAGCGAAACAGCCGTGGACAGCGACTCGGTCTGGGAGTGCCGCATGACCCTGACCCCGCCCCTGCAGAACATCCATGAAATCCGCCTGGGGGCGGACTGCCTGTGGAGCCGCCCCGGGGCCAACAATCAGAACTGCTGGAGTGGTTTCCACATCATCGACCTGGCCGACGATCAGGCCAGCGCCCTGAGCGTCGTGCTCGAACACATGTAGTCACCCGACAGAAAAACGCCCCGCCACGACTTGCCGTGCGGGGCGTTTCTCTAGGCGGGCCGCGGGCCGGCGATGGTAACGCGTCAGATCAGATGGCTCCCACGCTCTGCGTGGGAGCCTGTCCCGTGACGCTCTGCGTCACAGCGCTCGCGGCCGGCACCCTGCAGGGGTGGACGCTGGAGCATCGGGGGCTGCATTCCCACAGGCGATGCACCCATCATGGGTTGCATGAGCTTTCCAGGTATGGATCGGCCGTAGGCCAGGCAACTCCCGTAGGTTGGCGCTGAGCGCAGCGAAGCCCAACAGGTTCGGCGCTGGACTCGTTGGGCTTCGTCGCGAAGCTCCTCAACCCAACCTACCGCTTTAGCCTGCGCAACACGCTATTGGGACATAGCCAAACAAAACGCCCCGCACGGCAAGCCGTATGGGGCGTTCTGTTTAGGCACGGGATCAGTTGAAGACCAGTTGCTCGCCTTCGACCTTCGCTTCGATCCGTGCACCCGGCAGGAAGGTCCCAGCCAGGATCAGCTGCGCCAGCGGGTTCTCGATCCAGCGCTGGATCGCCCGTTTCAGCGGCCGCGCGCCATACACCGGGTCGTAACCGACGGCGACCAGCTTATCCAGCGCCTCGCTCGACAGCTCCAGGTGCAGCTCGCGCTCGGCCAGGCGCTGGCGCAGGCGCTGCAGCTGGATCTCGGCGATACCGGCGATCTGCTCGCGACCCAGCGGTTCGAACACCACCACCTCGTCGATGCGGTTGATGAACTCCGGACGGAAGTGGTTGCCCACCGCGTCCATCACCGCCGCACGCTGCGCCTCGCGGTCGCCGACCAGCTCCTGGATCTGCGCCGAACCGAGGTTGGAGGTCATCACCACCACGGTGTTGCGAAAATCCACGGTGCGCCCGTGGCTGTCGGTCAGGCGACCATCCTCGAGCACCTGCAGGAGGATGTTGAACACATCCGGGTGGGCCTTCTCCACCTCGTCGAGCAGCACCACGCCGTAAGGCTTGCGGCGCACCGCCTCGGTCAGGTAACCGCCTTCCTCGTAACCGACGTAGCCAGGCGGCGCGCCGATCAGGCGAGCCACGGAGTGCTTCTCCATGAACTCGGACATGTCGATGCGCACCATGGCCTCCTCGGTGTCAAAGAGGAACTCGGCCAACGCCTTGCACAGCTCGGTCTTACCCACCCCGGTAGGACCGAGGAAGAGGAACGAACCGCTCGGCCGGTTGGGGTCGGACAACCCGGCACGCGAGCGGCGCACGGCGTTGGCTACCGCCACCACGGCCTCGTCCTGGCCGATCACCCGCTGGTGCAGCAGGCCTTCCATCTTCAGCAGCTTGTCGCGCTCGCCTTCGAGCATCTTGGCCACCGGGATGCCGGTCCACTTGGACACCACTTCGGCGATCTCTTCATCGGTAACCTTGTTGCGCAGCAGCTGGTTCTCCACCTTGCCGTGCTGGTCGACCATCTGCAGGCTGCGCTCCAGGTCAGGAATAATCCCGTACTGCAGCTCGGCCATGCGCTGCAGGTCGGACTTGCGCCGCGCGCCTTCGAGGTCGGCCTTGGCCTGCTCGATGCGTTGCTGGATCTGCGCCGCGCCTTGCACTTCGGCCTTCTCCGCTTTCCAGATCTCCTCCAGGTCGGCGTACTCCCGCTCCAGGCGGGCGATGTCTTCCTGGAGTTTCTCCAGACGCTTGAGCGCGGCGTCGTCGTCTTCCTTCTTCAGCGCCTCGCGCTCGATCTTCAGCTGGATCAGGCGCCGTTCCAGGCGGTCCAGCGCCTCCGGCTTGGAGTCGATCTCCATGCGGATGCGGCTGGCGGCCTCGTCGATCAGGTCGATGGCCTTGTCCGGCAGCTGGCGGTCAGTGATGTAGCGATGACTGAGCTTGGCTGCGGCGATGATCGCGCCGTCGGTGATGGTCACCCCGTGGTGCACTTCGTAGCGCTCTTTCAGGCCACGCAGGATGGCGATGGTGTCTTCCTCGCTCGGCTCATCCACCAGCACTTTCTGGAAGCGCCGCTCCAGCGCGGCATCCTTCTCGATGTACTGGCGGTACTCGTCCAGGGTGGTGGCGCCGACGCAGTGCAATTCACCCCGAGCGAGTGCCGGCTTGAGCATATTGCCGGCGTCCATCGCGCCCTCGGCCTTGCCGGCGCCGACCATGGTGTGCAGCTCGTCGATGAACAGGATGATCCGGCCTTCCTGCTTGCCCAGCTCGTTGAGCACCGCTTTCAGGCGCTCCTCGAACTCGCCGCGGAACTTGGCCCCGGCAATCAGCGAGCCCATATCCAGGGACAGCAGGCGCTTGTCCTTCAAGCCATCCGGCACCTCGCCATTGACGATGCGCTGGGCCAGGCCTTCGGCGATGGCGGTCTTGCCCACGCCGGGCTCGCCGATCAGCACCGGGTTGTTCTTGGTACGGCGTTGCAGAACCTGGATGGTGCGGCGGATTTCGTCGTCGCGGCCGATCACCGGGTCGAGCTTGCCTTCTTCGGCGCGCGCGGTGAGGTCGACGGTGTATTTATCCAGCGCCTGGCGCGCCTCCTCGACATTCGGGTCGTTTACCGCCTGGCCGCCACGCAGGTTAGCCACTGCGTTTTCCAGGGCCTTCTTGGTTACGCCCTGGGCCAGCAGGAGCTTGCCCAGCTTGGTGTTGTCGTCCATCGCCGCCAGCAGCACCAGCTCGCTGGAAATGAACTGGTCGCCTTTCTGCTGGGCCAGGCGATCGGCCTGGTTGAGCAGGCGCGCGAGATCCTGCGACAGGTTGACGTCGCCGGTGGGGTTCTGGATTTTCGCCAGTTGGTCGAGCTCTTTGGTCAGCGCCTGACGCAGGCCATTGACGTCGAAACCGACCTGCATCAGCAGCGGCTTGATCGAGCCACCCTGCTGGTCGAGCAGCGCCTGCAGCAGGTGCAGGGGTTCGATGGCCGCGTGGTCGAGCCCCACGGCCACGGATTGTGCATCGGAAAGGGCAAGCTGCAGCTTGCTGGTCAAACGGTCTATTCGCATGGTGTTCGTCCTTCCTGTTTAGGGCGGGCCGGGGCGATGAGCACCCCTGACAACGAAAAGCCCGCCGAGATGAAGACTAGATGAGGACAGTTTCCCGCGATTCAAGCACCGCGGTATTGATAGGCATCAATCCGCCAGCCAGACCAGCGAGGCAAAACGCCCGGTGCGCGTGGCGCGGCGGTAGGAAAAGAAGCGCGAATCGCTGACCGTGCAGTAGCCACCGCCATACACCTCGGTCACGCCGCGCGCGGCCAGGCGGATGCGCGCCAGGGCGTAGATATCGGCCATGAACTTGCCGTCGTTCACACTGGGGCGGAAAGCCTGGGCGGCTTCGGCATGGATGGCAACGAAAGCCTCGCGCACTTCCGCGCCAACCTCGAAGGCAGATGGGCCGATGGCCGGGCCGAGCCACACCAGCACCTGCTCGGGCGGCAGGGCCAGGGCATCCAGAGTCGCCTCCAGCACGCCACCGGCCAGCCCGCGCCAACCGGCATGGGCAGCAGCCACGCGGGTGCCGGCGTGATCGCAGAACAAAGCGGGCAGGCAATCGGCAGTCAGCACCGCGCTGGCGATGCCGGGCTTGGCACTCCAGCTGGCATCGGCCTCGGCCACGTGCGCGGGATCAGCCTCGACCACCGCAACGCCATGCACCTGGCGCAGCCAGGCCGGTTGGCAGTCTAGTTGCGCAGTCAGAATATGGCGGTTGGCGCTGACGGCCTGCGGGTCATCCTCGACATGGTCGCCGAGGTTGAGGCTGTCGAAGGGGGCGAGGCTGACACCGCCGGCACGGGTGGTGACGCTGGCCCGCACGTTAGCGGGCGCGGGCCAGTCGGGCGTCAGCAGCCAGTCGACGCTCATCAGACGAAGGATTCGTTGTCCTGACGCAGCAGGGACAGCATCCACACCAGGTCATCCGGCAGCGGCGATTCCCACTTCATGCGCTGCCCGGTGATCGGGTGGCTGAGCTCTAGGAAGCGCGCATGCAGGGCCTGGCGCGGGAACTCCTTGAGAGTCTGCACCAGGGTCGGGCTGGCCGCCGGCGGAATGCGGAAGCGCCCGGCGTACAGCGGGTCGCCCACCAGCGGGAAGCCGACGTGGGTCATGTGTACGCGAATCTGGTGGGTGCGGCCGGTTTCCAGCTTGACCCGCGCATGGGTGTGCGAACGGAAACGCTCCAGCACGCGGTAATGGGTCACGGCCTGCTTGCCGCCATCGATCACCGCCATGCGCTGGCGGTTGGCCGAGCTGCGACCGATCGGTGCATCGATCTTGCCGCCGGAGGTGATCACGCCGATCACGATGCATTCATAGATGCGACTGACCGAGCGCTTCTGCATCTGGTCGACCAGCTTGGTCTGCGCCTGCAAGGTCTTGGCCACCACCATCAGACCGGTGGTGTCCTTGTCCAGGCGGTGGACGATGCCGGCGCGCGGCACGTTGATGATGTCCGGCACATGGTGCAGCAAGGCGTTGAGCAGAGTGCCGTCGGCATGCCCGGCAGCCGGATGCACCACCAGGCCAGCCGGCTTGTCGATCACCAGCAGGTGTTCGTCCTCGTAGACGATGTTCAGCGCGATGTCCTGCGCGATCCATTCGCCCTGGGCTTCCTGCTCGGCCTCTAGGGCCAGCACGGCACCGCCATGGACGATGTCGCGCGGGCGCACGACGGCGCCGTCGACAGTCAGGCGGCCATCCTTAATCCAGGTCGACAGGCGCGAGCGCGAATACTCGTCGAACAGCTGGGCGGCTACCTGGTCGAGGCGTTGGCCGCCCAGTGCGGACGGCACTTCGGCGGAGAGTTGGATGAGCTGATCGGCGTCTTCGGACATGGGCTACTGCGGAGGGCGGTGCAGCTTTTGGTTTCGGCTGCACGCTGTGGTTAAATACGGCGTCTTTTGTCCCGGAGTTACCGGGGCGCCCATCATAACAGGACGGTCCAGGCCGAGACAGCCGGCCGTCACAGGGACGCAAGCCGCCATGCAAGTGAAACACCTGCTGCTGATCGCCATCCTCGCCCTCACCGCCGCCTGCTCTTCCGACAAACCGGAAGTAGACGAAAACCTGAGTGAGACCGAGCTGTACCAGCAGGCCCAGGACGACCTCGACAACAGCAGCTACAACAGCGCCGTAGCCAAGCTCAAGGCCCTGGAATCGCGCTATCCCTTCGGTCGTTACGCCGAGCAAGCCCAGCTCGAGCTGATCTACGCCTACTACAAGAACGTCGAGCCGGAAGCCGCCAAGTCGGCCGCCGAGCGTTTCATTCGCCTGCACCCGCAGCACGCCAGCGTCGACTACGCCTACTACCTGAAAGGCTTGTCCTCGTTCGACCAGGATCGCGGCCTGCTGGCGCGCTTCCTGCCGCTGGACATGACCAAGCGTGACCCGGGCGCCGCGCGCGACTCGTTCAACGAATTCGCCCAGCTCACCAGCCGCTTCCCCAACAGCCGCTACGCTCCGGATGCCAAGGCACGCATGGTCTACCTGCGCAACCTGCTGGCCGCCTACGAGATCCACGTCGCCCACTACTACCTGACCCGCCAGGCCTATGTCGCCGCCGCCAACCGCGGTCGCTACGTGGTGGAAAACTTCCAGGAAACCCCGGCGGTCGGCGACGGCCTGGCGGTGATGACCGAGGCCTACCAGCGCCTGGAAATGAACGACCTGGCCGCCACCAGCCTGGAAACCCTCAAACTCAACTACCCGGAGCACCCGAGCCTGGCCGACGGCAACTTCGTGCCGCAGGAAGAGGAGGCCGACAACCGCTCCTGGCTGGCCAAGGCCACCCTCGGCCTGATCGAATCCGACGCCCCGCTGCCGCCGGGCGAAACCCGCGCCAGCCAGGATGTGATCCGCCAGTACGAAGACGCCCAGGAAGAAATCCCGGAAGAACTGCTGCCGGAAAACCAGGACACCGATGCCGCCAAGGAAGAACAGCAGGAAGCCGAAGGCAATGCCGACGACCGCTCCTGGTTCAGCTACATGACCTTCGGCGCTTTCGACTGAAGATCAGCACAGGTATCAACAAGGGAGGCTTCGGCCTCCCTTTTTCATGGCGCCACGAATACCCAAACACACCGATTTTAACTGCTGCGCCCTGCCCGCGACCTTGGCTACACTGCTCGCCTGCCAACAAGAAGAGCCCGCCATGTTCCGTCTGCTGTTCTGGATCGCCCTGATCACCGCCGCCGTCTGGCTCTGGCGCCGCTTCAAGCCCTCCGCCAGCCCGCAGCAATCGTCACCCCGCGAAGACAGCCCGGCGCCCATGGTGCGTTGCGCACAATGCGGCGTGCATGTTCCGCAGCAACAGGCGCTGAACGAAAATCAGCGCTGGTACTGCAGCCAGGCCCACCTGCAACAGGGCCCCGACCACAGTGACCGCTGACGCCCTCAGCCTGGACGGCACCCAGGCCCGCCGGGTACTGCGGCTCTACCATCTGTACCGAGTGATCATCGGCCTGGCCCTGGCGCTACTGATCTCCAGCGACATGGACGACGAGCTGCTGGGCCTGGCCCATGAACAGCTGTTCCGCTACGGCGGCTGGGCCTACCTGATCGTCAACGTGCTGGTTGCCGTACTGATCCAGCGCCCGCGCCATCTGCTGCAGGTTTTCAGCCTGGCGCTGCTCGATGTCCTCCTGCTGTCCGCACTGTTCTATGCCGCCGGCGGAGTACCCAGCGGCCTGGGCAACCTGCTGATCGTCGCGGTGGCCATCGCCAACATCCTGCTGCGCGGTCGCGTCGGCCTGCTGATTGCCGCCGTGGCGGCCAGCGGCATGATCTACCTGACCTTCTACCTGAGCCTGAGCCGCCCCATCGCCGCCAGCCAGTACGTACAGGCCGGCGGCCTCGGCGCCCTGTGCTTCGCCGCAGCAGTATTCCTCCAGGGGCTGAGTCGACGCCTGCAGGTCAGCGAGAAACTGGCCGAGCAACGCGCGGTCGACGTCGCCAGCCTGGAAGCCTTGAACGCCCTGATCCTGCAGCGCATGCGCACCGGCATCCTGGTGCTCGACAAGCAGCATCGCGTGCTACTGGCCAACCAGGGCGCCCTGACCCTGCTCAATCGCAACGAGCTGGCGGGCAAGGTGCTCGACCCGCACTGCCCCGAGCTGGTCAAGCGCCTGCAGCAGTGGCAGCACAACCCGACCCTGCGCCCGCAGAGCCTGCAGATAGTGGCCGACGGCCCGCTGCTGCAACCGAGCTTCATCCCCCTGCAGCGCAGTGACGAACTGCACACCCTGGCCTTCCTCGACGACATCTCGCAGATCACCCAGCAGGCCCAGCAGCTCAAGCTGGCCTCCCTGGGCCGCCTGACCGCCGGCATCGCCCACGAGATCCGCAACCCGCTGGGCGCCATCAGTCACGCGGCGCAGCTGCTGCAGGAATCGGAAGAGCTGGAAGGCCCGGATCGACGGCTGGCGCAGATCATCCAGGACCATTCGCGGCGGATGAACCTGGTGATCGAGAACGTGCTGCAGCTGTCGCGCCGGCGCCAGGCCGAACCCCAGCTGCTCGACCTGAAATACTGGCTGCACCGTTTCGCCAGCGAGTTCCGTAGTTCAATCGCCACCCTCGACCAGACCCTGCACCTGGAGGCTATCGGTGGCGGCCTGCAAACCCGCATGGACCCCCACCAGCTGACCCAGGTGCTGACCAACCTGGTGCAGAACGGCCTGCGCTACAGTGCACAGAAGCACCAGCTGGGCCAGGTCTGGCTGAAGCTGTTCCGCGATGCCGAGAGCGACCTGCCGGTACTGGAAGTACTCGACGATGGCCCCGGCGTACCGGAAGAGCAACTGCAGCACATCTTCGAGCCCTTCTACACCACGGATAACAAGGGTACCGGCCTGGGCCTGTATATTTCCCGCGAGCTGTGCGAAAGCAACCAGGCGCGCCTCGACTACAAACACCGAGAGGGTGGCGGCAGCTGCTTCCGCATCACCTTCGCCCACCCACGCAAGCTGAGCTGACCATGAGCACCCGGCAAAGAGCCCTGATCGTCGACGACGAGCCCGATATCCGCGAACTCCTGGAAATCACCCTGGGACGGATGAAGCTCGACACTCGCAGCGCGCGCAACGTCAAGGAGGCCCGCGAGTGGCTGGCGCGCGAACCCTTCGATCTGTGCCTGACCGACATGCGCCTGCCCGACGGCACTGGCCTGGAGATCGTCCAGCACATCCAGCAACGACATCCACAGGTGCCGGTGGCGATGATCACCGCCTATGGCAGCCTGGATACTGCGATCAATGCACTCAAGGCCGGCGCCTTCGACTTCCTGACCAAGCCGGTCGACCTCGGCCGCCTGCGCGAGCTGGTCACCACCGCTTTGCGCATCCGCACCGCCAACGATGAAGAAGGCCCGGTCGACACCCGCCTGCTCGGCGAATCACCGCCCATGCGCGCCCTGCGCAGCCAGATCCTCAAACTGGCACGCAGTCAGGCACCGGTCTATATCAGCGGCGAATCGGGCAGCGGCAAGGAACTGGTGGCCCGCCTGATTCATGAGCAGGGGCCGCGCACCGAACGCCCGTTCGTGCCGGTCAACTGTGGCGCCATTCCGTCGGAGCTGATGGAAAGCGAATTTTTCGGCCACAAGAAAGGCAGCTTCACCGGCGCCATCGAAGACAAGCAGGGCCTGTTCCAGGCGGCCAACGGCGGCACCCTGTTCCTCGACGAAGTCGCCGACCTGCCATTGAGCATGCAGGTCAAGCTGCTGCGCGCCATCCAGGAAAAAGCCGTGCGCGCCGTCGGCGGCCAACAGGAAGTGGTGGTCGATGTGCGCATCCTCTGCGCCACCCACAAGGACCTAGCTGCCGAAGTGGCCGCCGGGCGCTTTCGCCAGGATCTGTTCTATCGCCTCAACGTCATCGAGCTGCGCGTGCCACCGCTACGTGAACGCCGCGAGGATATTCCGCTGCTGGCCGAGACCATGCTGCGCCGGCTATGCGACGGCACCGGCCTGCCGCTGGCGCGCCTGGCCGACGACGCCCTGGAAAAGCTCAAGAGCTACCGCTTTCCCGGCAACGTGCGCGAACTGGAGAACATGCTCGAGCGTGCCTACACCCTGTGCGACGACGAGCAGATCAAGGCCAGCGACCTGCGCCTGGCCGAAACCAGTGTCAGCAGCGAGAGCGGCGAAACCTCGCTGGCGCAGATCGACAACCTGGAAGACTACCTGGAAGACATCGAGCGCAAGCTGATCATGCAGGCACTCGAAGAAACCCGCTGGAACCGCACCGCAGCAGCCCAGCGCCTGGGCCTGACCTTTCGCTCGA
>JBOFCR010000184.1:0-4751 GCA_051646165.1 Pseudomonas sp.
GGGCGCCGGCTGCCATGTCCCACTCGGACAGGCCGAACTCCCAGAAGGCGTCGAAGCGGCCCGCCGCGACGTAGGCCAGGTCCAGGCTGGCGGCACCGGCGCGGCGGATGCCGGCGGTCTGGCCGACCAGGCTGCGGAACATGCCGAAGTAGTTGTCCAGGTGTTCCAGCTGGCTGTCGCGGAACGGGAAGCCGGTGCCGAGCAGGGCGCCGTCCAGGCTCTTGCGGTTGCTGACGCGGATGCGGCGACCATTGAGGGCGGCGCCGCGACCGCGGCTGGCGGTGAACTCTTCCTGGCGAACTGGATCGAGGATCACGGCGTGTTCCAGGCGGCCGCGGTATTTGCAGGCGATGCTGACGGCGAAGTGCGGTACGCCGCGGATGAAGTTGGTGGTGCCGTCCAGAGGGTCGATGATCCACTGGTAGTCGGCGCCGTCGCCGCTGCCCTGGATGATGCCGCCTTCTTCGCCCATGAAGCCGTGCGTCGGGTAGGCCTTCTGCAGGGCCTGGATGATGGTCTGCTCGGCGGCACGGTCGATTTCGGTGACGTAGTCGCGGGCATCTTTCTCGTTGATCGAGATCACGTCCAGGCGCTCGATGGAGCGGAAGATCAGTTCACCGGCGCTGCGGGCGGCGCGCAGGGCGATATTCAGCATGGGCTGCATGGGGAGGTTCACCTGGGTCGTTAAAGAAGATAGCCGGCCATTCTACCAGAAAAGCCCTTGTTATGTAGCCTAGCCGTTGTCGTGCGTGGTGTTAGTTCGGGGGCTTCTGTAAGATCAACGCCCCTTTCGTATCCCGCTGGGAGCAGGCTTTGCTGCAGAATATTCGTGTGGTTCTGGTCAATACCAGTCATCCCGGCAATATCGGTGGTGCTGCGCGGGCCATGAAGAACATGGGGCTGTCGCGCCTGGTGCTGGTCGATCCGGAGGACTTTCCGAGCGACGAGGCGGTGGCGCGGGCTTCCGGATCGGTCGATATTCTCGATTCGGCGCAGGTGGTCGGTACGCTGGAAGAGGCGCTGGTCGGTTGCAGCGTGGTGCTCGGCACCAGTGCGCGTGATCGCAGCATCCCCTGGCCACTGCTCGATCCGCGTGAGTGCGCGACCACCACGCTGGAGCATGCCGGGCGCGGTGGTGAGGTGGCGTTGGTGTTCGGTCGCGAATATGCCGGTCTGACCAATGAAGAGCTGCAGCGCTGTCACTTCCATGTACATATCCCGGCTAATCCGGAATTCAGCTCGCTGAATCTGGCGACTGCGGTGCAGGTGCTGGCCTATGAGGTGCGCATGGCCTGGCTGGTCGCCCAGGGGCAGCCGACCAAGATGAGCAAGGTCGAAGCGGCGGCGCCGCTCGATGGGCAGGTGGTCACGGCGGATGAGCTGGAACTGTTCTACGGCCATCTGGAAAAGACGCTGGTGCAGATCGGTTTCCTCGACCCGCAGAGTCCGCGTCACCTGATGTCGCGCTTGCGCCGCCTGTATGGGCGCAGCGACATCAGCAAGCTGGAGATGAATATCCTGCGCGGTATCCTCACGGAGACGCAGAAGGTTGTGCGTGGCGAGCCCCATAAGCGGAGAAATGAAGATGTTTGAGCGTGTGCGCGAAGATATCCAGAGCGTATTCCATCGTGATCCGGCGGCGCGCAACGCCTTTGAGGTGCTGACCTGCTATCCCGGTCTGCATGCGATCTGGCTGCATCGTCTGGGGCATGCGCTGTGGGGCTATGGCTGGAAATGGCTGGCACGCATGGTGTCCAATTTCGGTCGCTGGATGACCGGCATCGAGATTCATCCGGGGGCGAAGATCGGTCGGCGCTTCTTCATCGATCACGGCATGGGCATCGTCATCGGCGAAACCGCCGAGATCGGCAATGACGTCACCCTGTACCAGGGCGTGACCCTGGGTGGGACCAGCTGGAACAAGGGCAAGCGCCACCCGACCCTGGAAGACGGCGTGGTGGTCGGTGCCGGTGCCAAGGTGCTCGGTCCGTTCACGGTCGGTGCGGGCGCCAAGATCGGCTCCAATGCCGTGGTGACCAAGGCGGTGCCGGCGGGTGCCACGGCGGTCGGCATTCCCGGGCGAATCATCGCCAAGGCGGATGACGAGCAGGAGGCCAAGCGCCAGGCCATGGCCGAGAAGCTCGGTTTCGATGCCTATGGCGTCAGCCAGGACATGCCGGACCCGGTGGCGCGCGCCATCGGTCAGCTGCTCGATCACCTGCAGGCAGTCGACTCGCGCCTAGAGGGGATGTGCGGGGCGCTCAAGGCACTGGGCAGTGATTACTGCGGCAAGGAGCTGCCGGCCCTGCGCGACGAGGATTTCGAAGGTGTGTGCAAGGAGCAGGGCGACAAGCCGGCCGCCTGATGCCTTGGGCGTCTGAGTTTGCTATGATTCGCGCCCCGCGCTGCGCCTAATTCCTACTGTTTTAATCGGTCTTATAGTTGACCTAAATAGTAGGAAAAGGGGATACTTGCAGCAATTCAGCGAATTCGTGGTAACCACCATGCGCCTGACCACCAAAGGCCGCTACGCCGTCACTGCCATGCTCGACCTGGCGCTGCATGCCCAGCACGGGCCTGTGTCTCTGGCCGATATCTCCGAGCGTCAGGGCATTTCCCTGTCCTATCTGGAGCAGCTGTTCGCCAAATTGCGCCGTGGCAATCTGGTCAGCAGCGTGCGCGGCCCGGGTGGCGGTTACCAGCTGTCGCGCGACATGCAGGTGATCCAGGTGGCTCAGGTGATCGATGCGGTCAATGAGTCGGTGGATGCCACCCGTTGCCAGGGGCAGGGCGATTGCCACTCCGGCGACACTTGCCTGACCCACCACCTGTGGTGCGACCTCAGTCAGCAGATTCACGAATTTCTCAGTGGCATCAGCCTGGCCGACTTGGTGACGCGCCGTGAGGTGCAGGAAGTTGCCCTGCGTCAGGATCAGCGCCGCTGCAATGGCAGGACGCCTCGCCTGAATAAGATAGAAGCGTCCGCCGTCGAGTGAGCAGGGCGCCCACCTGAATAGGAGATACCTGATGAGATTGCCGATTTACCTCGACTATTCCGCCACCACTCCAGTCGATCCGCGCGTGGCGCAGAAGATGAGTGAGTGCCTGCTGGTGGATGGCAACTTTGGCAACCCGGCGTCGCGCTCCCACGTGTTCGGCTGGAAGGCCGAAGAGGCCGTGGAAAATGGTCGCCGTCAGGTCGCCGAACTGGTCAATGCCGACCCGCGCGAGATCGTCTGGACCTCCGGTGCCACCGAGTCCGACAACCTGGCGATCAAGGGTGTTGCGCACTTCTACAGCACCAAGGGCAAGCACATCATTACCTCGAAGATCGAGCACAAAGCCGTGCTGGATACCTGTCGCCAGCTTGAGCGCGAAGGCTTCGAAGTGACTTACCTGGAACCGGGCGAAGATGGCCTGATCACCCCGGCCATGGTCGAAGGCGCGCTGCGCGACGACACCATTCTGGTGTCGGTGATGCACGTCAACAACGAGATCGGCACCATCAACGACATCACCGCCATCGGCGAGCTGACCCGCTCCCGTGGCGTGCTGTTCCATGTTGATGCGGCGCAGTCCACCGGCAAGGTCGAGATCGATCTGGAGAAGATGAAGGTCGATCTGATGTCCTTCTCCGCCCACAAGACCTACGGTCCGAAAGGCATTGGTGCGCTCTACGTGCGCCGCAAGCCGCGCGTACGCCTGGAGGCGCTGATCCACGGTGGCGGTCATGAGCGGGGCATGCGCTCCGGCACCCTGGCTACCCACCAGATTGTCGGCATGGGCGAGGCTTTCCACATCGCCAAGCAGGAAATGGCGCAGGAAAACCAGCGCATCCTGGCTCTGCGCGAGCGCTTCTATAAGCAGGTCGAGGGCATGGAAGAGCTGTACGTCAACGGCAGCCTGACTGCCCGCGTGCCGCACAACCTCAACCTCAGCTTCAACTATGTCGAAGGTGAGTCGTTGGTCATGGCGCTCAAGGACCTGGCAGTTTCTTCCGGTTCGGCCTGTACCTCTGCGTCGCTGGAGCCGTCCTACGTGCTGCGCGCCCTGGGCCGCAACGATGAACTGGCGCACAGCTCGATCCGTTTCACCTTCGGTCGCTTCACCACCGAAGAAGAAGTCGATTACGCCGCATCGAAGATTCGTGATGCCGTGGACAAGCTGCGCGAACTGTCGCCGCTGTGGGACATGTTCAAAGAAGGTGTCGACCTGTCCAAGGTTGAATGGCAGGCGCATTGATTATTTAGTCGCCTCCAAGAGCGGCACCTGATGAAAGAGGAATTGCACCATGGCTTACAGTGAAAAGGTCATCGACCACTACGAGAACCCGCGCAACGTCGGCAAGATGGATGCCGAGGATCCGGACGTCGGTACCGGCATGGTCGGCGCCCCGGCGTGCGGCGACGTGATGCGCCTGCAGATCAAGGTCAACGAGCAGGGCGTCATCGAAGATGCCAAGTTCAAGACCTATGGCTGCGGTTCGGCCATCGCTTCCAGCTCCCTCGCCACCGAGTGGATGAAGGGCAAGACCCTGGATGAAGCGGAAACCATCAAGAACACCCAGCTGGCCGAAGAGCTCGCTCTGCCGCCGGTAAAAATCCACTGCTCGGTACTCGCCGAGGACGCTATCAAGGCGGCCGTGCGCGACTACAAGCAGAAGAAAGGCCTGCTCTGAGCCTGTGCAGTCTGTAAGGAGCTGATATGGCGATTACCATGACCGAATCCGCTGCCCGTCACGTGCAGCGCTC